>JARFPZ010000011.1 GCA_029288035.1 Desulfosarcina sp. | reverse complement strand
TTATAAATGGGGTGAGTGATGGGACTTGAACCCACGACAACCAGGGCCACAACCTGGGGCTCTACCACCTGAGCTACACCCACCATAGAATGGATTCGGAAATCGGAATCAATTAGTTTCCATCCACCAGACCAACCGAACGGATTTATATAGCAAATCGTTTTATTCATATCAAGAAAAAACTTAGCATTGACGGTTGTTGCCAACTAATATAATGACTATTTTGTTTAAAACCAGCCAAGAGAGGCCAATAAATTGAATCAATTCCAGATTTTTATTATCAGAGCCGTTATCGGCACTGTTATTGCCGTAATCCTGACCAGAGCCTTCACAGGAAAGATTTATATTCCATACATTTTGGGACTGGCTATTATCATGGTGGGTTTGGCATATTTTTCAGAGTATTTGCGCCACCGACGAAATAAATGACATAGGAGTATCTTAAGTGAAACAGATTATTCTCGGTACTGCTGGACATATCGATCACGGCAAAACCAGCCTGATAAAGGCGATGACCGGCATTGACACCGACCGATTAAAGGAAGAAAAAGAGCGCGGGATCACCATTGAGCTGGGGTTTGCCTCTCTGGATCTGCCAGGCGGTCAGCATCTGGGGATTGTGGATGTTCCCGGTCATGAAAAATTCATCAAGAACATGGTGGCCGGGGCAACGGGAATCGACATTGTGGTCATGATCATTGCGGCCGATGAGGGCGTGATGCCTCAAACCCGGGAACACATGGAAATCTGCATGCTTTTAGGGGTACAGCATGGTCTGGTCGCCATGACCAAAATAGATCTGGTAGACGAGGAATGGCTGGAGCTGGCCCTTGAAGACATCCGGGATTTCAGCCAGGGGACTTTTTTAGAAAACTCACCGATTCTGCCCGTATCTTCCGTGACCGGTGAGGGGATTCCGGAGCTTATTGCCGCCCTCGATAACATCGCCGGTGCTATTCCTCCGCGTCCGTCCTCGACTCTGTTTCGTCTGCCCATCGATCGGGTCTTCACCATGAAAGGTTTTGGTACCGTCATTACCGGAACCCTGGTATCCGGCAAAGTATCCGTCGGTGACACAATTATGGTTTATCCCTCCGGGATTACATCCAAGGTTCGCGGAATTCAGGTTCACAATCGAACTGCCGAAAGTGCCGAAGCCGGTATGCGAACAGCCATAAATTTCCAGGGACTTGACAAGGCAGCGGTCCAGCGCGGAGAAGTATTGTCCGTTCCAGGAGGTTTAATTTCAAGCTATATGGTCGATCTGTCATTTCACTATCTTGCTGGCAACAAGAAACCGCTCAAAAATAGAACCCTGGTGAGGATGCACACCGGAACCAGCGAAGTTTTGGGCCATCTGATTTTGCTGGAGCAGGAGGAGCTGCCGCCCGGGCAAACTGCGGTGGCCCAGATTCGGCTCGACGCCCCGGTGGCCATCGTCAAAGATGACCGATTTGTCATTCGCAGCTATTCCCCCATACGTACCATCGGCGGCGGTCAGGTGTTAAACCCGACGCCGCAAAAACACAAACGCCTGAAACCGGATATTATCCGCGGATTGCAGCACCTGACAGGCGATGACCCTGAAGCCATTATCACCTACCACATTCAGCAGGCCGGCTACGACGGCGTCTCCTTTTCTCATCTGAAAATTATGTCTAATTTAGGTGGCAAGCAGCTTGATACGTTATTGCAGCACCTGTTGTCCTGCAGAACCATCTTGCAGACAGATAAAGAAAACCGGATTTTCATCCATCAAACAAACTTTGAAACTCTACAGCAGAAAAGCTTGGAGTACCTGACGAAATACCACAAAACCAACCCTCTCAAAGCAGGAATGCCCAAAGAGGAGCTCAAATCCAAATTTCCCCGGCTATCGAATTCGAAGCTATTCAATCTGGTACTTAACCAGATGATTAAAAACAAGCAAATCGCACAGGAAGAAAACACCGTGCGCCTTGACAGCCATCGAGTTTCTCTGGGGGAAGATCAGGCCGGTATGCGCAAAAAAATCTTAAAAACGTATCAAGCAGGTGGGCTGCAACCGCCCTATTTTCGAGACGTTGTTAAACAGCTGGATACCGATCCCAAACGAACCCAAGAAGTGCTGATGCATTTGGTGGAAGAAGGACAAATCGTAAAAACCAAAGACGATCTCTATTTTCATGCCGCGGCGATCGATGGATTAAAGAACCGACTGGTTGAATTTCTTAAATCCAAAGGTGAGATTACCACACCCCAGTTTAAGGAAATGACCGGGGCATCCCGCAAATATGTCATCCCTTTGATCGAATATTTTGATTCCAAAAATGTGACGCTGCGGGTGGGGGACAGCAGAAAACTTAGACGGGGGTAGCGGGTTACGAGTTACGGGTTGCGGGTTACGAGCTGTGGGTTGCGAGTTACGCGTTACAGGTCACGGGATCTTCGATTGCGGCATTCGGATCCATTCGCCTTGAGCCCTGTGCTTTATGCCCATCAGCTCAAACCCTGGCATATCAACATCGACGCGATGCTGTCAATAAACAACAGCCCTTTGCGCGTCAGCACACAGTGACCATCATTGATCTCAATCATGCCCTGGTTTTCGAGTTCGGCAACGGGTTTGCGGAAAGCATTGGCAAAATTTATGCCGAATCTGGCTTGAAACTCAGCCAGATTAATACCCCAGGTGGTCCTGAGGCCCAGGTATATTGCCTCGATCGTTCTCTGCGTTTTGGTGAGGCATTCTTTTTCCGCCATCGCTGATTTGCCGTCTTCGATTTGCCGCAAGTAGGTTGCCAGACTCCGGTGGTTCCAGTAGCGCGCCGGTTCAATGAACGAGTGAGCTGATGGCCCCAAACCGATGTAGGGTGCAAATGTCCAATATTTGAGGTTGTGTTTTGATGTTCTCGGTTCGTGATGGGATCCCCCTATCCGGGCAAAGTTGGAAATTTCATAATGAAGAAAACTGCTTTCGGTCAAAAAATCAATTGCCGTATTGAACAAATCCAGGATCATTCCTTCAGCCGCCCAACGGATGCGGCCAGTCTTCACATCCATAGATAGAGGTGTGCCGGATTCGCAGGTCAGCATATAACAGGAAAGATGCTCCGGTTCGAGGTTACCCGCCTGAGTCAGATCATCGAGCCAATTCATATTATCCTGCCTGGGCAACCCGAAAATCAAATCAAGCCCGACGTTGTTAAATCCGGCTCGGCGCGCCCACTCAACGGATAAACGTGCATCCCTGGCGGAATGGATTCTGCTGAGAAATCGAAGATTGTCGTCATCAAAGGATTGGACCCCGATATTCACACGATTGATACCCATTTTGCGGTATTCAAAGAGATTTTCAAAGGTCACCGTACCCGGATTGATTTCTATTGTTATTTCGGCGTCGGAGGCGATGTTGAAATACTTCCAGGCCGTTTCAATGAGCTCTCCGATGGCTTCAGGTGCCAACACCGACGGGGTGCCACCACCGATATAGAGCGTGTCGAATGCCAGGGGGCGGCGGCGGTTCATCTGCATTTCATGTTTAAGCGCCACCATGAATCGGGAGGTCTGGGAAAGATCGGAGATGGAATAAAAGTCACAATAGCGGCATTTTTGCAAACAGAAGGGTATATGGACATACAATCCCGCTGGTTTGTCTGGTGTCGCTTCCATATTTTAACCCCAAATCATTAGGATTTCCTTTTTTTACCAGCCGCCAATTAAATGCAGATGTAGATGAAAGATAAGCTGTCCCCCTCCCCTTTCCACATTAAAAAAAAGGCGATATCCGGATTCTGCGATGCCTTGCCTTTCCGCCATATCCTTGGCCGTCATCAGCAGTTCCGACAAGATGGGCCGATCGGACTCGGTGAGGTCATTAATACTTCGGATATGTTTTTTGGGCACGATTAATAGATGTAACGGCGCGGCGGGTTTAATGTCTTTAAAAACCACTAGGAGGTCGTTTTCAAACAGTATTTCGGTGGGCGTTTCTCTGTTTGCAATCTGACAAAAAAGGCATTTTTTTTTCATATTCTGCAATCCTCGTAAAAAAGACATATGGCCCAAGATGCAGGGCATAAGGCGTAAAGCATCGGTTCTAAGCTAAAAGGTACAAGGCAAAGCTGTAGGATTGATTGATATTTTCTGACATCCCCATCCTCGCCGCGTCATAGTCCCGCCCTATCGAACGACGACGGATCCGATTTCCGAATCCCAATATCTGACACCTGCTTTCTGTCCTCTGTCCTCTGTATTCTGTTATCTGAAAACAAGTTGTGGTTTGCAATTAACGGGCCGATAGTATGAATCCGTTCTCTTTTTGCTGGTATCGATTTTCGATTAATGATGGGATATCAATGCCCAGCTGCCTCGCAGCGTAGGGGCAATCAGCGCTTCATTGAGTTCTTTCAGATACCGAGCTCTGGATATTTCCCTGGCACCAAAGCGCTTTAAGTGGGTGGTGGCAATTTGGCAATCGATCAAATCAAAACGCAGGGCTTTAAGATGATTCACCAAGGCCACCAAAGCTACCTTGGATGCATTGGTGACACGGGTAAACATGGATTCTCCGAAAAAGCACTTGCCCAAAGAGACGCCGTATAGACCGCCTGCCAGTCGACCCTCCCGCCAGGCTTCAACGGAATGGGCAAATCCGGCAGTGTGTAATCGGCAGTAAGCGGAAACCATCTCATCTACAATCCAGGTTCCTTCTTGAGTTTCAAGCCGAACCCGGGCGCATTCGCTGATGACCTCTTCAAAGGCCCGGTCAATGGTCACCTTGAAAGCACGCCTTTTGATGACTTTATTCAAAGACCGTGAAGTTTTAAGCTCATCCGGGTAGAGGACCAAACGTGGGTCAGGAGACCACCACAGAATCGGCTCGCCTTCCGAGTACCACGGGAATATGCCTAAACGGTAGGCGAGCAGCAGGCGATTTATGCTTAGATCACCGCCAACAGCCAGAAGTCCTTCATGGGAAGCAAGATGGGGAGAAGGGAATAAGAGCTTTTGGGATAACCGGTAGACGGGCATACGCTTCGGTCATTATAACCAATCACTGGAGCGACTAAAAATAATTGACATCCCTATTGATGATGTGCCGCTAAACTTGCAACGGTCATCAAACGACCACCGCTTCATTTTCAACGTCCCGGCTTCGGGATTCTCTGGATTTACGTTCAATCAGGCCGTAATCGAAAATTAGCTTGTCGTTTTTCAGATCGATACCGACCTCCCCGCCTTTCTGCATCCGACCGAATAGAATTTCATCCGAAAGAGCATCCTTTATTTCGGTTTGAATGACCCGCGCCAGCGGCCTTGCGCCATATTGGGGATCGTAGCCTTTTTTAGCCAACCAGGTTCGCACCCGATCGGAAATGGACAAGGTAATCTTCTTGGCTGTCAGCTGCCCGTTTAGCTCTTTGATAAACTTGTCGACCACTTTTCTCATGATATCGAGGTTCAGAGAATTAAAGTTAATCACCTCATCCAGGCGATTGCGAAATTCCGGACTAAACATTTTCTCGATCGCCTTTATACCCTTGGAAGCCGTGTCTTTTTTCACATCTCCAAAACCGATGGTTTGCTGGCTCATCTCGCGCGTGCCGGCATTGGATGTCATCATCAGGATGACGTTTCTAAAATCCGCCTTTTTGCCGGTATTATCCGTCAGGGTGGCATGGTCCATAACCTGGAGCAGGATGCTGAAGAGGTCCGGGTGTGCTTTTTCGATTTCATCCAATAACAAAACGGAGTGCGGATGCTTGCGAATTCCGTCAGTCAATAGCCCACCCTGATCAAAGCCGATGTAGCCGGGAGGTGCACCGATCAGTCGGGCTACGGCATGTTTTTCCATGTATTCACTCATGTCATAGCGAATGAATTCCACGCCTAAATTCATGGCCACCTGCCGGGCGACCTCTGTCTTGCCGACACCAGTGGGTCCGGTAAACAAAAAACAGCCCACCGGCCGTTCAGGTGTCCCCAGACCGGCCCGCGAGCGCTTAATTGAGGTTACCAGCGCTTTGATGGCATCATCCTGGCCGAATACGACCCGTTTGAGTCCGTCCGCCAACTGTTCCAATTTGGTGCGATCCGAAGTCGATACACTCTGGGTCGGTATGCGTGCCATTTTAGCAACGATTTTTTCAATGTCCGCCGGGTTTATTTTCTTTCTGTTGACGGCTCCGGAAAGTCGGATAAATGCGCCGGCTTCGTCGATGACATCGATGGCTTTATCCGGCAAATACCGATCGTTGAGAAACTTCGAGGACAGTTCTGCCGCCGCTTTCAAGGCGGAATCAGTATATGCTATGCCGTGGTGCTCCTCGTAGCGGGTTCGCAGCCCTTTGAGAATCTGTACGGTTTCGTTAACAGGCGGTTCAAAAATCTCGATTTTCTCAAAACGACGTGACAGAGCCCGGTCTTTCTCGAAATGAGTTTTAAATTCTTCAAAGGTTGAGGAACCGATGCAGCGAACTTCCCCGCTGGTCAGAACCGGTTTCAAGATATTGGAGGCATCCATCGAACCGCTGCTGGTGGCGCCGGCACCGACGATGGTATGTATTTCATCAATAAACAATATGGCCTTGGGCTTTTTTTTAAGCTCTGCGATGACCCCCTTCAGTCGCTGTTCAAAATCACCGCGAAACTTGGTACCGGCCAGCATTCCGCCGAGATCCAGTGCAAAAATTTCGACGTCTTTCAGCAAATCTGGTATATCACCACTTTGTATCCTCTGGGCTAGTCCTTCGGCCATAGCCGTTTTACCGACACCCGGATCGCCAATATACACCGGGTTGTTTTTGCGACGGCGACACAGCACTTGCATGGTTCGTTCCATTTCGGTCTTGCGACCGATGAGCGGGTCCAACTTACCTTGAGCGGCGAATTTAACCAGATCCGTCGTATAGAGCTCTAGTGGGTTGGCTTTTTTCTTGCGCCGTTCTTTGGCAGGCTTGGTGGATTCGCTTGGGGACTCCTCTTCAGCGTTCTTAGAAACGTTATGGGCGATGAAGTTCAATACATCCAGGCGTGTGATTCCTTCGGCGCTGAGAAAATACTCAGCGTGGGAATCTTTTTCCAAAAAAATGGAAGCCAGTATATCACTGACAGTCACTTCCGGTTTTTCGGCTGAGCGGGCATGATTCACCGCCCGCTGAATGACGCGTTGAAATCCGATCGTTTGCTGAAGCACATATTCATTGCCAGCAGGGATCCGTTCAATTTTTTCCTCAAAAAAGTCTTCAATTGAGTTGATCAGGCTTTCGACATTGCCACCACAATTTTCAACAATGTCAATACCGGTCGGATCGTAGAGGATAGCAAAAAGAATGTGTTCGATGCTGACATATTCGTGACGTCTTTTTTTTGCCTCTCTGACAGCAAAGCCAAGAGTAGCACTGAGTTCTTTGCTGATCATAATTTATTCTCTTTCCATAATGCATTTTAAAGGGAACCCGTTTTCCCGGGCTAAAGTATCCACCGTGTCCACCTTGGTTTCTGCGACTTCATAAGGGTATACACCGCAAATCCCGATACCGATGCGGTGTACATTGAGCATAATTCGCATGGCTTCATCCGATGACTTCTGAAACACATAAACCAAGACTTCGACCACAAACTCCATGGTTGTGTAGTCATCGTTAAGAAGCATCACTTTATACATGGGTGGCTCTTCAACGTCTATATCTGTCTGGGAGCCGACACTTTCCTCTATTTCAGAATCATACTGGCCCATTGAATTTTACCCAATGATACCTCGATTGGACAACTTAATAATAAGCACTTGATTTGATGGTTGTAAAGGGCATGTTTAAAAATTTTCTCACTAACGGTCGCCTATCTGCCACAACATTTTTTATATTTTTTCCCGCTGCCGCAGGGACAGGGCGCATTGCGCCCGACTTTTCCGCTGGATCGCGTTTGCGGTTTTTTCTTCACGGATTCGCCACCACCTGAAAAAGACAGCTGCTGTTGCCGGGGCTGCCGCAGGTCATTTATTCGCTGCGGTTCGGCTATCTGGATACGGTACAGAATGCCCAGGGTCTCTTCCTGGATTCGGTCGATCATGCCCTGGAACAACTCATAGCCTTCTTTTTTGTAAACGATCAACGGATTTTGCTGGGCATATCCCCTTAAGCCGATGCCTTCTTTCAGATGATCCATGGAAAGTAAATGATCTTTCCACAGGCTGTCGACGGTCTGGAGCATGACCACCCGCTCTAGTTGTCTGAATTCATCTGAACCGACGGCTGCTTCGCGTTCTTCATAGACTTTTGCAGCGGCCTCAAAAATCAATTCGGCCAGACCGTCCCGGTTGAGTCCATCCAACGTTTCGTCGTTAAACGAGTTTAAGCGGAAATTAAATTGTTTATAAACGGCATCTCTGATTTCCTTTTGATCCCACTCTTCCGCATGGACCTCATCACCGGTAGTGGCATTGGCGATCTCTTCGGCTTTATCGTGGATCATCTCCATAATCGAGTCTTTCAGACTTTTGCCGGCCAGGGCTTCCCGGCGTTGCCGGTAAATCACCTCCCGCTGCTGGTTCATGACATCATCATACTCGATCAGCTGTTTGCGTATGTCGAAGTTGTGTCCTTCAACCTTGGCCTGAGCGTTTTCGATGGCCCGGCTGATCATGTTGTGTTCAATGGGCTCTCCCTCCTCCATACCCAGTTTCTCCATGATGCCAGTGATGCGCTCGCCGCCGAAAATGCGTAAAAGGTCATCTTCAAGAGACAGATAAAATCGAGAGGAACCGGGATCCCCCTGCCGACCGGAACGACCACGCAGCTGGTTGTCAATGCGGCGGCTTTCATGCCGTTCCGTGCCAAGAATGTGGAGTCCGCCTAAATCTGTGACGCCTTCACCCAGGACAATATCCGTACCCCGTCCGGCCATGTTGGTGGAAATTGTCACCGCTCCCATCTGGCCGGCCTGGGCAATAATCTCGGCCTCTTTTTCGTGATTTTTAGCATTTAGGACGCTATGTTTGATACCCCGTTTTTTCAATTTTTTGCTGAAGTCTTCGGAGACATCGATGGAAATGGTGCCCACCAGAACCGGTTGCCCCTTTTTGTGCAGTTCTACAATTTCGTCCAAGGCCGCGTTAAATTTTTCTCTGCGGGTTTTATAGATCACATCGGGGGCGTCCTGGCGTATCATTGGCATGTTGGTGGGAATCACGACCACATCCAGATCATATATCTTTTTAAATTCAGCTGCCTCGGTATCCGCTGTACCGGTCATGCCGGATAGTTTTGTGTACATTCTGAAATAATTTTGGAAGGTAATAGTGGCCAGCGTCTGGTTCTCGTTTTCGATCTTGACGTTTTCCTTAGCTTCCAGGGCCTGATGCAATCCTTCACTGTAGCGGCGCCCGGGCATCAGACGTCCAGTAAATTCATCGACGATGATAACTCCCCCATCCTTGACAATATAGTCGACATCCCGCTTAAAAAGGGCATGTGCCTTGAGGGCCTGGTTGATGTGATGTAAAAGCTCTATATTTTTAGGATCAAAAATATTATCGACCTTTAATAAGTTCTCGGCTTTGGCAACACCTTCTTCGCTTAGAATCGCCGAACGGGCCTTCTCATCGATGGTATAATGAGTATCTTTGCTCAGACGCGGGATCAAACTATTGATTTGGTAATATAAATCAGTTGATTTTTCAGCCGGCCCCGAAATAATCAAAGGCGTTCTGGCCTCATCGATCAAAATACTGTCGACCTCGTCCACAACGGCAAAATTAAGCTCGCCCTGAACCAGAGAATCCCGATCGAACTTCATGTTGTCTCTCAAGTAATCAAAACCAAACTCATTATTCGTTCCGTAGGTAATGTCGGCGCCATAGGACGCCAACCGTTCCGCGTCGTCCAAACCATGCATAATGGTCCCCACCGACAAACCCAGAAATCTATAGATATGGCCCATCCATTCGGTATCACGCCGGGCTAGATAATCGTTGACGGTAATAATGTGCACACCTTTTCCGGATAATGCGTTTAAGTAGGCCGGTAGCGTGGCGGCCAGCGTTTTGCCTTCGCCGGTTTTCATTTCCGCAATCCGGCCTTGATGAAGAACGATCCCGCCGATCAGCTGAGCATCAAAATGTCGCATCTTCAAGGTGCGTATCGAGGCTTCCCTAACGGTGGCAAATGCCTCCGGAAGAAGTTCATCAATGGTTTCACCTTGATCAAGGCGTTGTCTGAACTCGGCGGTACGGGCTTTAAGCTGTTCGTCCGACAAAGCCTGCACTTTTGGTTCCAGGGCGTTTATTTTGTCAACCAGGGGTTGAATCTGCTTCAATTCCCGTTCGTTTTTACTGCCAAATACTTTTGTTAATAAATTAAATACCATGTCAAGGCTACTCCTGCCGCATGCATTCTGCGCCAATTGGGTAATAATTTGGCATTATAACAGATAAATATCTGGTCTCAAGATTTTATTGCTTAACAAGCTACCATTATAATAACAATTTTTTAGAAAAAAAGAAGCAAATTCACCCAGAAGTTGTTAAGGTAAGAAAAAGAAATATAATTTAAAATAACAAAAAGATAATCCCATAAAATTGATCTTTGTCGTTAGCGTTATTGAGATTTTTACTGCCCGGAGGTTGTGAAGGCTTTTACCTCGGACCCAAGGTGGGGTAAGGGTTACAATTTTTTTGCGATGGATAGTTTCTTACACCTTATTTCAGTTCAGTATATACTTTTCGGGATTGACCGGGATCCCGTTTAGATGGACCTCATAGTGCGTATGAGGACCGGTACTGCGGCCGGTGCTGCCCATCAGTGCGATGGGTTCCCATCGTTTGACTTTGTCACCCCGCTTTTTCAACAATTTGTGATTGTGCCCGTAGCGGGTTTTCATACCATGTCCATGATCTATCACAATGGTCAGGCCCAGCAGACCTTTCTTGCCGGCAAAGGTGACAACGCCGTCGGCGGTGGCCAGGATCGACGTCCCTTTGCGAGAGGCAATGTCAAGTCCTTTGTGCAACTCACGCCGACCGGTAAACGGGGATTTACGGTATCCAAACCTGGAGGTTACCCAGGATTTAGCATTTCCGGGTAACGGACGGATCGCCGGTGTAGATGCCAAAAGATTCTGTTGATCTTCGAGAGACTTGAGAAGTAGCGTCAACTCAGCTTGTTGACTGGTGGAGGCTCGGTCAAGTGCCTCAATCTGCTCGTGCATATCTCGCATGAGACCATAATGTTTCTCTTTAAGCGGAATCCGGCCATCCAAATCTTCGGGAATGGAACCACCAATGCCAAAAATACCATCGGATTCACTCGGTTTTCCAATATTGGCAATAATACGAATTTTTTTCTCAAAGCTGTTCAATTTCACCAGCTTGGCTTTTAAAGCATTTATTTCACCTGCAAATTCTTGAATTTGCCTGCGTTGATGGCGAATCTCGTCCATTTGATTTGAAATATGGCGGTCACGGTTTTGAAGCTGTGATGCAGTCCCCTTCAAGTTATAGTAATCATATACAATATAGCCAATAGCCGCGAATAAGCTCATGAGGACGACCCCGAACAGAAATATCGAAGATTTGGATGTACATATCTGTTTTGCGGGTGCGCCGCTGCTGCTTAGTATAACAAATGAGATTTTCTTTTTCATGATCAATCTACCTCAAACGGATTGCCGTCTGTACACTATGGTTTGAAACGGAATAGTTTGACACACTTAATAATATTATCGGTATAGAAGAAGCAAAAGTGAACCCCTAAAACAAAAAACGCCTTCAGGTGATCCACCCGCAGGCGTCGCCAGTGTTAAAATTCGGTAACCTGGCTGTCTTGGCCTCAAGGACTTTAGACCCACGGTTTTGCGCCGCCATCTTTCGGTGACTTTGCCTTTTCGTTTATAACTTATCTTAATTTATCACTATATAGAAAAACGGCGATTTTGTCAAGTTTTTCAAGGCGATGCGAAATCAGCGCCCGTTAAAACAGATCAATGTGTCCGTGTCGCACAATTTGTTGGAATCTCAGTATTTTGTTGTTACTCGGCATCCGAACTAGTCCGGCTGAAGCTCAGACCAAAAGGCAAATTGAAACTTTTTCATATTTTCACCTTTAGCCTTGAGCTTTCAGCCTAAATTGCGCTTCCCCATGATCAACCCAAATTTTGCAATGCTTGGGTTGGAATTCCCAGGCACGGCCAGTTTGTTTCGGCCGCGAAAAGGGTAAGGATTAAGGTCGTAAGCCGCTATGCGATGCCAAGTTTAAATTTCAGCGACTTCAGGGTGTTCACCATCAACATGGTGACAGTCATGGGCCCGACGCCTCCCGGGACCGGCGTTATGCTGCCGGCGATTTCTTTGGCTTCGTCAAAATCGACATCACCTTTTAGAATGGCAATTTTTTTGCCGGTTTTCTCGCTAATTTTCTCGCCAACGCGGTTAACACCGACATCAATGACGCAGGCACCCGGTTTGATCCATTCCGGTTTGACTAGTCCGGGGACACCGGCAGCAACGATCAATATGTCGGCTCGTTTACAGTGACCTTCCAAATCTTTCGTTCGAGTGTGAACAACCGTGACCGTCGAGTTGGCGCCCGGACCCTTTTGCAGCATCATGTTTGCAATAGGTTTGCCGACAATGTTGGAACGGCCGACGACAACAACCTCAGCACCGCTGGTCTCCACACCGGTCCGAACGATCATTTCCTGAATACCTGCAGGCGTGCATGGAGGAAATTTGACCTCATCCCCTCCGATCATTAAACGACCTACATTTACAGGGTGAAAACCGTCTACATCTTTATCCGGATCGATGGCATTGAGAACCTTTTTTTCATTAATATGTTTCGGCAGGGGAAGTTGAACTAAAATTCCATTGATGGCATCGTCCTTGTTATACTTATCGACCAGAGCCAGAAGATCTTCTTCGGAAATATCTTCGGGTTGACTGTCTTGTATTTCTTTGAATCCGAGTCGTTCGGCTGTTTTGATCTTCAGTGTGACATAGGATATGGATGCGGGATTCTCGCCCACCAAAATTGTAACAAGTCCGGGTACAACCCCATGCTTCTCTTTAATTTGTTCCACTCCCGATTTAACCTCTTCCAGAATTACTTCACGAATTTCTGTTCCCTTGATCAACTTTGCTGTCATCTTTAACCTCCTTCTAAGTCAAATTGTCTGAATCTATTTTTTCCAATTTACCGGTTAGCATTATCCGGATGCGCTCTTTCTAATTCAATAATATATTGATGTCAAGACGGCTTGCAGTTTGATCCTGGTTTCTGTTGCAGGTGGTTGGTCTTTGCCTGCTGGCTGTTTGTTGTTGCTCTTTGGTTGACGCTTGGTCGAATTATGCGTTGTTCTATGCCCGTTGTATTACAAAGGACAAGGCACGTGCAACAACCCGGCCGTCTCATCAAATCCCATCATAAGGTTCATGTTCTGGACAGCCTGGCCGGCGGCACCCTTTACAAGGTTATCGATTGCCGAGATAAGAATCAAACGGTTGTTGCGATCATCGAGTTTGAACCCAATGTCGCAGTAGTTGGTGCCACGCACGTACAGCGTGTCCGGTTGTTTGTCCAAGGGACAGACACGGATAAAAGGCCGCCGCGAATAGAACGACTTATAACAATCGAGAATATCTTGGGATTTCAGAGCCGATGTAGGCGTTGCGTAAATAGTGGTGAGCATGCCGCGTGTCATCGGGACCAGATGCGGCACGAAAGTGATGGATACAGGCTTCCGGGCCTCACTGCTCAGCACTGCGTCCATTTCCGGGTTGTGACGGTGGACGGCTACCTTGTAAGCTTTAAAGGATTCATTGACTTCACAATAATGAGATACCTGCGAAAGGGAACGTCCGGCGCCGCTGACGCCGGATTTTGAGTCGGCCACAAGGGTTGCGGTATCCACTAGATCCTGCTTCATCAGCGGAACAAGCGGCAACAGCACACTGGTTGGGTAGCATCCTGGGTTTCCGATGAGTCTGGCCGTTTTGATCCGATCGCTGTATATTTCACTGAGACCGTAAACGGATGATTTCAGCAAATCCTTTGCCGCGTGCGGCTGGTAGGCCGATTCATAGATGGCGGCATCGTTGAAACGAAAATCTGCCGAGAGATCGATTACTTTCAGCCCCTGATTTAAAATTTCCGGTACGAAGGTCATCGGAAGTTGGTGGGGAAGCGCCATAAACACAACATCGGCTTCGCTGACGATGCGATCGGCAGAATACTCCTCACAGACAAGATCAACCAAACCGCTCATGGCTGGATACACCCGATCGAACCTCTGCCCAGCATACTGGCGCGATGTCAAAACGGTTAATATGGTTTCGGGATGGCCTGACAATATCCGGACAAGCTCTGCACCCGCGTATCCGGTGGCCCCTACGATTGCGACACGTTTCATTTTGCTGCATTCCTTTCTCAAAGCATGGGTCATGCAAAGATAGGATTCATACCAAAGTCAGCATATAACTGCAAGGGGAATCAGGATCATATTTTCGGCGGCAGATACTTTTTATTTTGATTGCAGAAGGCTGGAGACATATACGGATAACGCAGAGCTGGACTTGCGAAAGTTAAGATCCAGGTTATCCACGATTTTTACTAAACAGCGATCACCAACAGAGCAATACCCCGACTATTTAGAGTCATCCCTCATACCCGCGCTTTGCTGACGGTCGCTGATTTAACACCAAGGGAGTTCGATTGTTGAATTCACGTTCCGCGGTTATCTTGCGATACAGGTTGGATGACAATGACCCAACCGACAGCACTTTCGGTCAGTCTGATGGGTGAGATAAGGGTGTTCATCACCTGGGAATGAAATGTCGTAAGAAAGGATACCTTCTCTAAGTTGATTTGCTGTATTACCAGTTCAAGCCCATCCGTTAGTTTAGCCCGGCTTCTTTCGTCAAAAAGCTTGATCACAGGACAGTTGATGAGCTCAACCGAACTTTTACCGACGATTTCAAGCAAAGCAGGATTAGCATTGATGATACGTGTGTCTTTGTCAACGATGATAATTCCAACCGCCGCACACTCAATCACCGCCTGATGGAATTGAAGAGATTTAACCAATTCCACAGCATCGCGTCTGGGGTAAATATTGCCGGGAGCCAGAATTTTTTTTTCAGCCGGAGGAGAAAAACGCTGGGTCTCCATTTCTGTTAAAAAATCGTTAAGCTTAATCTTTAGTCCATTGGTCGGACCTTTGGCGATAAAATAGTCGGCTCCGATCTCATCAAGTGAACCGAGATTTTCAATCATTGTCCCGGATAAGGCTATCATGGGAAAATAACGACCGTGATATTTTTTACGGATGAACCGGAACAACTGTTTACCGTCGATTTTGGGCAGCACAAGGTCGGCAAAAAGTATGTCAACGGTGAAATCCTCCAATTTTCCGATTCCCTCCTTGCCGTCATAGGCTTTTATTACCTGATAGCCCCGTTTAGTGAGCAACTCGCTTAAAAATTCAATAAAGAAAAAATCGCTGTCCACTATCAATGCTTTTTTCTGCATGATCGTTACCTAAATGATGGATAACATCTATAATTTAATTCAATCATTGAAAACATTTTCCCCTTTGGTCGGGATACCTTACTCAATGGAAACCCGACGCACCTCATGAATATCGCTCAATCCTTGAAATACTTTCCGGATGCCATCCTGCTTCAGTGTTGTCATTCCTTGTTCGACCGCCTGTATGGCAAGATCGTGAGAGGTGGCATTTTTTTTGATCAGTTGTTTTATCTCAGGGGTCCCTTCCATTAATTCATGGATGCCCACCCGTCCTTTGAATCCCGACCCACTGCATTTTTCACAGCCAAGCGAGCGAAAAAGTTTGGTTTGAGAGTTGTAAATATATCCTGCTTTTGCTAGCGCTTCTTGACCGTAATCGGATTGGATATCGTCGAATTCTTCCTGGGACGGATTATATGATTCCTTACATTTACTGCACAGCCTTCGAACCAACCGCTGGGCAAGTACGGCCAGAAAGGCATCAGAGAGATTCAGAGCATTTATTCCCATGTCAAGGAGCCGGGTAAGTGTTTCCGGTGCATTATTGGTGTGCAAGGTCGAAAAAACCAGATGCCCGGTCAGAGAAGCCTCGATGCCGATTGAAGCGGTTTCCCGATCCCGCATTTCACCGATCATAATAATATCAGGATCCAGCCTCAAAAAGCCTCGCATGATTCTGGCAAAATCAAGCCCGATTTTTGATCTAGCCTGAACCTGCCGTAAGCCTGCCTGGGTGATTTCCACCGGATCCTCCGCGGTCCATATTTTGACGCCGGGATGGTTTACATGCGCCAGGGCGGCATGTAGGGTTGTGGTTTTCCCGGACCCCGTGGGGCCGACGCAAAGAATCAAGCCATAAGGACGGCCAATGACTTTTTGCAGGATGTTTAGGTTGCGTTCATTCAAACCGATTTCATCCAGTTTATAGGCCATTGAGTTGGCCAGGATTCGCAATACGACGTCCTCATACCCTCCGGCGGTCGGCATGGAGGAGACACGCAATTCAAAGGCCGGGATACCTTTGCGTTTTAGTTTTATTTTACCGTCCTGGGGAAGTCTTCTTTCAGCGATATCCATATCGGCCATGATTTTGAGTCGCGAAACAATTGCAGGAGCCATTTTATTCGGTACCTGAACATATTCATGACAAACACCATCGGTTCGGAATCGGATAAGGGTTTTGCGTGTGAGCGGGGACGGTTCGATGTGAATATCGGAGGCATTATTGCGAAAAGCGGTAATAAGGACCTGGTCGACAAATTTAACAACCTGGCTGGAGGATTCATCCAAGCCGCCCATATCCTCTTCAATTTCCTCTTCCTCTTCAAACGCGATATCAGGAATGATTTCATCTATATTTTCCAACCTGGTGTCAGCAGCCTTTTCAGTCTGGGGATTAAAGAAGTGCTTGATGTATTTGTCGATGTCCTCCTTAAAGCCGACGCTGAGATTAATTTTCTGATTGGTCATCAAGGCTTTGATATGATCGGTTTTGCGCAGATCTTTTGGATCATCGACAAGAATCTCCACACCATTTTTATCCCACCTCAGAGGAACCCAGACGTAATAAAGCAAAAACGATTTTTTCAGTTTGCTGATCAACTCAAAAGGAACGGAGAACTCAGGGTCAAAGTCCCGGAAAGGACAACCGAAATACAGTGATAAGGATTTACCGACATCTTCCTTTTTTAGATTGAAACGCTCTACTAACACCAGTTCAATGCTTTTTTTCATCTTCTTGGCTATTGCCAAAGCCTCTTGCAGTTGATTGGTGGTGACCAGTTTATTTCTGACCAAATAATCATATCGCGAGCTTGAGGAAATCTTAGTTTTTAAAGAATTAAGCTTTTCAACAACCGCCATATTAGATGAATCGATTTCGGCGGCTGTTTGGTAGAGTTCATATGCCAGATCGCTGTGTTCTTTTTTCTCCAACCGACGGCCGAGCCAGAACTTGATTTTGGCGGTTTGCTTTTCTTTGAGTCTGTGTTTATAGACAACTTTATAGGCCTCATCGACGACCTCGCGAGGCGGTCTGACTTCCAACAGACAATCTAAATAGTCGCATAAAATTTTCTCAAGGGAAAAATCTTCTTGGGTAGAATCAAACTTGCTGTAATCAAACTCCAACAGCTTTTCAAACTCGGCGATGGCTTCTTCCATTAATCCCAGTTCTTTTAATGCGGCGGCCCCATCAAAAAGGGTTGGAACATCATTATTGTTGGAAAGTGTTTCCTTAAAAAAAGTGAGTTCTTCTTCTGTGATCCCCTGGCAGGCATCTTCCTGCCGATCTTCCATTTCCTTTTTCAATTGGGTGATTTTGGTGCCGATGGTTTCTCTGATTGGGTCGTCATTTTCCGGCAGATCTGCAAGAATCTGTTCACAAATCTGGAGAGCCTCCTGCATCATTCCCATGGAATGGCAGGTATCGGCCTCCTTAATCTTCATCTCAATTTCAGTTTGCCCGATGGGTTCAATGTCATTCATAAAGTTCGATTCCGAAATAGATTCTAAATAATTTACAAGTCATGCTGGTGGAATTTTGGGGAGTACCGTCATTGGGACTCATCTGACTAACAATCTGGATTCTGAATAAAGCGTTCTGAACATCAGCGAAAACCATGGCTTCAGCAACAGAATAATGCGGTGCCTTCTTTAGAGCACATATTAGCTATCGGATGCTTTTAGTCAAACTTTAGGTAGTTTAAGAGAATTAGAAATGAGATCTGCTGTTAGATTGGTCCATCATTACGGTCTTGACAGCCATGACGAGCGTGTGACAGTCTCAAGGCACTCAGTGGTTGAGGAAGAGTGGAGAAAAAGGCCGCCAAGCAGCTGTTGCAAATTCAGCGGGCCAAGGGGTTAGCGCCAGTGGTTGGCCCTTTAATTAGCAATGCCAAGAAGATCGAATACAAACTGACGATGGTGATGACATTATGCCCAGAGCGATACCGACGCCGACAAGCAAGACTGCGAACGCAATGCGTTTAAAAGACTTGCCAAGCGGCTGAAAGCGGAATTTAAGCGTCTGCCCATCATGGTGCTATTGGATGGACTTTATCCCAATGGCCCGGTTGTGTAAATATGCCGACGCAACAACTGGCAATTTATGACTGTTTTGCAGGATAAAAGTCTTATCAGTATTTGGGAGGAATATGAGGGGTTGAAAAAGCTGTTGCCGCAAAATCACCATCAAAAGGTCTATAAGGGCCGAAAGCCTCATTTTAGGTGGGTCAACGATATTGAGTACTATTATGATATCGACCAAAAGCAGGTTGTGCATGTGATTGTCTGTGAAAAAAGAGTCCGTGGTTTTATTGATTTTGTTCGTGAAACTTTAACCGGCCCCTGGTTGGATATTGATTGGCTACAGACACGTTTGAGCAAACCCTAT
>JARFPZ010000621.1 GCA_029288035.1 Desulfosarcina sp. | reverse complement strand
CAAAACGTGCTCGCAAAAATATTGAGAATTTTGGGAATATGTGGTTTTAATACAAGTTCTTGGTTTTTTTTTAAACCAAAAAAAATAAGAAAAAAAAATTCAGAACGATTCGTCCGAAATCCAGCATTTTTGCTGCGACCACAGAAGTAAGTGTTGCATCAGATTTAATGACACGTTAGTAGTTCTGAATTTTTAAAGGAACCATTCACATGACTTTAGAAATTGAAAGTTTTTCAGAAGAATTTGACCCTTCTTTTAAAATCTTCCATGAGTTGATGGCCAGGAAAGTCAGGGATATCCTGCTGGTTTCGACCCCTTATGATGCCTGGATCATGGAGGAAGACTGCCGCCTTTCCGAGAGAATTATTCATGAATACCGCGGGTTGAATCTCAGCAACCCGCCCCGCTTTACCTGGGTTGCCACCGCCGGGGAAGCCCTGGCGGCACTGGACAAAAAAAAATTTGATATGGTTATAACCATGCTCCATCTGGCCGATATGGATGCTTTCATGCTGGGGCGCAAAATAAAAGATATAGATGCGGACTTGCCGGTGATCTTGCTAACCCACAGCGCCCTGCCTTCGGAGGAATCCAGCCGGGTGTTTACCCAACCCCCCGGGATTGATCGCACCTTCGTGTGGTCGGGCGATACGGATATTTTGGTCGCCCTGGTAAAAAGCGCTGAAGATTCGATGAACGTTGCCCAGGACACGGAATCAAGCGGTATCCGGGTCATTCTTTTTGTGGAAGATTCTCCCGTTTACATATCCACCCTGTTGCCCGTGCTCTACCGGGAATTGGTGTCTCAGACCCAGGCGGTGCTGGAGGAGGGCCTCAACGAAGAACACCGCCTGCTAACCATGCGCGCGCGACCGAAAATCCTTGTGGCCAGAAATTACGAAGAAGCAGATAGTCTGTACGAAAAGTATGAACCATACGTGCTAGGCGTTATTTCGGATGTACGATTTCCGCGAAACGGTAAATTAGACCCCAACGCCGGTGTGACCTTTCTTTCCAAGATTAAAAAGGAACGTTTCGACATCCCTCTTTTGCTCACCAGCTCGGAATCCTCCAATGCGACCAAGGCGGCTGAAATTCCTGCTTTTTTTGTCGATAAAAATTCGCCTTCGTTAATCTCGGAGGTGCGTTCCTTTTTCTTGGATCAACTTTGTTTTGGAGATTTCATTTTTCGCATGCCGGACGGTAGCGAAATCGCCCGGGCGTCCAATACGCGCTCTTTTGAGAGGCTCCTTCATGAAATTCCGGAGGATTCTTTCGTGTATCATGCCAGCCGCAATGATTTGTCCAGATGGCTTTTTGCCCGCACGGAAATCATGCTGGCATCCAAGGTGAGACCGATTCGGGATGAGGATTTTTCGACGGTCGATAAGCACCGGCAGTATCTCATTTCAATCATCCAGGCCCGGCGCAGTCGGCGCCAAAAAGGGGTAGTGGTAAACTTTGAGGCCAATGAATTTGATCTTGACACCGAATTTTTTAAAATCGGTACGGGTTCACTCGGCGGAAAGGCCCGGGGGCTGGCCTTTGTCTCCAATCTGCTGAAGCGACTTCCGGCGATTCGCCAAAAATTCGAAAATATAAACATTTTTGTTCCCCAGGCCATGGTGATCACCACCGAAGGATTTGAAGTCTTTGTCAAGGAAAATAATCTGAGGGGGTACTCAAAGTCGGATGCCCCGGATGAAGAAATTGCGGAAGCGTTTTGTAAAGCTGCCTTTCCCCAGTGGATCGCCGACGACTTGAAAGCCTATTTAGCAAGAATAACCTATCCGTTGGCCGTTCGTTCTTCCAGCCTTTTAGAAGATGCACAATTTCGTGCTTATGCCGGTCTTTATCAAACGTACATGGTACCCAACGATTATCCGGATCTCGATGCAAGGTTGGCGCAGCTGATAAACGCCATCAAGCTGGTGTATGCTTCCACTTATTTTCAAAGTCCCAAGGCATTTTCCAGACGGGTTGGACAGCGCACGGAAGAAGAGAAGATGGCGGTCATCATTCAACAGCTGGTCGGTGAACGATACGGTGATTATCTCTACCCTGCGATCTCAGGAGTTGCCCAATCGCATAACTACTACCCCTTTTCCAAGATGCAACCGGAGGAAGGAATTGCGACCATTGCCATGGGTTTAGGGAAAACCGTGATGGAGGGAGAAAAGGCCCTGCGATTTTCTCCGAAATATCCCCAGATCCTGCCCCAGAGGACCACCGTAGATGATATCCTGGAAAATTCACAACGCTTTTTCTTTTCATTGAAAATGGGGGGGGCCTATCCCGAACTCGGAATCAATGAAGACGCCAATCTTGAAAAACGTGAGGTCGATGATGTCACCGAAGACCCTCCGATGAAACTGCTTGCCAGTACCTATATTCCGGAGGAGCATCGATTGCGAGATACCACCCACATCCCCGGGCACCGGGTTCTCACCTTTTCTCAGATTCTCAAATTTGATTTATTTCCCCTGGCCGATCTGCTTTCAGACGTTTTGCAGGTGGGTCAGGAGGGGATGGGTTGTCCGGTGGAACTCGAATTTTCAGTCAATTGGCCACAAGACCCGGATCAAAAACCGGAATTTGCAATTTTACAGCTCAGACCGATGACCGCCAGGGCTGAGCTTGGACAGGTCGAAATCAGCCAGGCAGATGTTGCCAGAGCGTTTTGCCATTCCTTCCACGCACTGGGCAATGCTGAAAAAACCGATATAGCGGACATACTCTATGTAAAGCCGGATGCCTTCGATGCCGGCCGCACGCCTGAGATTGCGCGTGAGATCGGTGAGCTGAATTCCCATCTGCTGCGGCAGGGAAAAAAATATATTTTGATCGGTCCGGGTAGATGGGGGTCGGCGGATCGCTGGTTGGGTATTCCGGTGAGCTGGGCGGAAATTTGCGGGGTCGGCGCCTTGATCGAAACCGCCTCACCGGAGTTAAGAGCAGAACCCTCCCAAGGTTCACACTTTTTCCATAATATTTCAACCCTGGGCATCAACTATGTGATGGTATCGGACAACACGGAAGATTTTTTGGACTGGCGCTGGCTGACATCACTTCCGGTGGTCAAAGAAACCACCCACGTTGCCCATGTAGAATTTGCCAAGCCGTTTGTTTTAAAGGTGGACGGCCGAAGTTCGCGGTGTGTAATTTATTTGGCGGAGTGAGCTTGATTATCCGCAATACTCCAGCCCCAGAATACTAACGTCGTCGTCCGGTTTTGCCTGCTGACTGAATTCTTTGACCGTTGCGTATATGGTCTCCACTATATCCTGAACAGATTCGTTGCGGTGTTTTTTTACAATATCATAAAATCGCTGTTTGCCGAAAAATACGCCGGCAGAGTTGCGATTTTCAATGAGTCCATCCGTATATAATAGAATTTTATCGCCCGTTTGCAGTTCTATTGACTGCTGACCAATAATATCTTCACAGCCAAGCCCGATGCTGGGCCCCCGGTGATCAAGCGTCTCTGTGGATCCATTCGAATGCACCAACACCGGCGGCGGATGTCCGGCACTGCTGTAAGTCAGTATACCCTCGCTTATATCAAGTGTCATACAGATAATACTGAAGAAACTGTCGAACCGTTCAAAGGGAAAGGCATGGTCCAACCGGTTTAATACGATATCCGGCGATACGAGCTCGCAGTTATTGCCCAAAAGGCCATCTGCGCCGTTTAAAAACTGGGAGACCGCCACCGAAATTAACGCCGCCGGGACGCCATGGCCGCAAACATCGAGCATGTAAAGCCCCACGTTGCGTTCATCCATATGGTGAATATTAAAAATATCGCCGCCTATCTGTTCACACGGTTCAAATTTCCAGGCCACTTGAACGTTTTCAATCCTTGGAGATCTAGCCGGCAACAGACTTTGTTGGATGGCTGCCGCTGATTTCAGATCCTGATCAATCAATTGTTGCTTTCTCTGCAATTCAATTTTTTGCAGTTCTATTTCGGTAACATCGTAAATGATAATTAAAAACATTTTGCGCCCTTGAAAATTAATCGGACGGGTGCTGAACTGGAAATGTTTCTCAACGGGTTGTCCGTTAATGTAAAAAATACGATTCAGCGGCTGGTTATCCACCGGGGCACGGTCGATGAGGTTGTGGATAAGAGAACTTCGCAGAATACATTGGGAACAATGTGAAGTTTCTCCGCAGGATTTATTTTCAATGATGGCGTTAACACACCCCACGGTTTCACCAAAACTTGCTTCCAGTACGGATTCCGTGGCTTTGTCGAAGAGATCCAGAAAAGAGTCGTTGAACTGATGGATCTTCAGATTCTCATCGGCGATGAGGACCGCTGAGTTCATATTGTTGAGCAAAAGATTTAGAAATTCGTTTGATTCCTTTAAATTTTGTAATTCCGTCCACATGATAGAGAGCCTTTGCGTTGCTAAAAAATATTTAGTTCAGACCTCGTTAATTAGTGTAGTGGTTGACCGATTGATTAGGAAAATTAAGTATATAATTTCAACGTCTTATAATTTTTTAATCATGAAGTGTCCAATTATTGTGTAAAAATGGGATTTGCCATATTTGCAACCACTCAACCAACCAGCAATATCCGAGATTAGTGGCAATATATCCAATAAACGGATAGATTGCTTTGATATATATCAAAAGGGACCCAAATAGGTACAACCCTGCAAAACAAGTCAGCTTTGATATTAATCATTGCTGGGTCAATTACCAAAAAAGTCCCTTGCGATAAAGCTGCTACTGGACTAAATGGTATCAGACCGATTTTTACCTAAGGTGAGCGATTGTCGGAATCGCAAATCCGCCCTGTATCTTCAAAATATATATATCGTTGATTGGTTGATTAGTTGATTGGTTAAGTGGTTGTAAATATTGATCTATCCCATATTCTTAAAATAATTGGACATTTCATGCTTTAACAATCGTACCATTTTGAAATTATCACTATAATTTACCTAATCAACCATTCAGCCAGTAAACTATTCAACCAGGTCTGAAATAGGGAAATGTAGTATGCCAAAATCGCACCAGACAACTTCTCCCCTTCTTACCGCGCTGGTTGCCAATCAGGCCGGCGAGATATTTGAGCTGGATGGCTATGCGGCCATAGGGATGGCGGGGTCCCGGCTGGAACCATTGTCCAAGAAGCAAGCCTGCACCATGCCTTACGGCAGCGAACTGATGTATTTGCCCGATCGACTACCTGTTCTGCTGAATATCAAAACCGGCCGGCTCGAAACCCTGGGAGAAAATCCGTATGCACCGGGAGAAAACCTTTTTCCGGTAGCGGCCTTCAATTCACCGGGCTACGTTATTACCCGCGTCAGTGCCTATCGCGAAACCAAGATGGCGCAAACCCTGCCGCTGTTTTCTTATGGGGCCGTTGGGTGGCTCAATAACCGTTTTCGGTCTGCGGTCGTGCTGGTAGATCCCGAACCGCGTCAGGACCTCCGGCGTATGCAACGCAAAGATGTTGTGGCCGGCGTCGAGCGGATGCGTAAGCAAATGCCGGGAAATCGCCTGCGGGCGCACCTTGAAAAATGTGCCCTGACATATGGCTGCCCGGCCGGCAAAAATTTCTTTTTGGGCCGTTACGAGGCGCCCCTGCCGACGGCTAAACACTGTAATGCCCGTTGTTTGGGCTGCCTGTCGCTTCAGAAAAACAGCGCTATTCCCCACAGCCAGGATCGCATTGCCTTTACACCGTCGCCAAAGGAAATTGCGGAAGTGGCCCTATCACATATCCAGCGGGTGCCAAAAAGTGTGGTCAGTTTCGGCCAGGGCTGTGAAGGAGATCCTTTGCTGGCGGTTGAGGTGATTGAGGCAGCCATCAAACAAATTCGCACAAAAACCCTGGAGGGTACGATCAATATGAACACCAATGGTAGCCGGCCTGAAGTTCTCGCACAACTTTTCGATGCAGGGTTGGGCAGCGTTCGAATCAGCATGAACAGTGTGCGGGAAAAATGCTACGATGCCTATTTTCGGCCCCAAGGATACCGTTTTGCCAATGTCCTAAATAGCATCGATACGGCCCTGGCGCACAATAAGTTTGTCGCCATCAACTACCTCAATTGTCCGGGGTTTAGCGACACACCTGAGGAGGTTGACGCCCTAGTGCGGTTTTTGGAAAAACACCCGATTCAAATGATCCAGTGGCGCAACCTGAACTTTGACCCAATTCGCTATTGGAAGGAGATGAATGCGGTCGCGAGGCATGGCGAGCCCATCGGGATGGAAACGGTGTTAATGCGGGTGCGAAGGTTGTTCCCAAAGCTGAAATTCGGTTATTTCAACCCGCCTAAAGAGTTTTTTATCTAAATTGAGAGTTTCAAATTAGATGGTTTGGTAAAAAATTCATTCCTGAGCACCACGGTTCAGTTCAACAAAGCTTAATCCATTGATGACAATTTATTATTTTATTGAGCAACGGCTTCTTTGAGGACGAATTAAGGAAAATACTGCTTAAGTATTTTTCGGTCATTGTTTCACAGCCCCTCAGCTGTCCGGTCGCAAACTCCTTGAAATCATAATCACCTATCCACGAAAATCGAGAAATGTCACGGATGATGCTTATCTTGAATACCCTGGAGAGGCCTTTGACTATTACCGCTCTTCAGATGTCACCCGTGTAGTTTGTGAAGAAAAACACATGGGCTCAAGAGCTATTGTTATTGTTTGCCAGGACGACAAAGTCGCCAGAGACCGTTTTGGTATCGAGAATGATGGGTCAGGAATTGTTTTTACCAGGACGGGCAGACGGTTTTTTAATGATAAACCGCTCGAAGAAAGCCTAATTGAGAAAGTTGAAAACGCACTGGATAAAAGCGGATTCCGGCATAAATTTGAGACACAATGGGTGTGCCTTGACTGTGAGTTGATGCCCTGGTCGGCCAAGGCCCAGGAACTGATAAAAAGGCAGTATGCTGCTGTTGGATCCTCAGCAACAGCAGCCTTAACTGAAACCATATCAGCATTAGAGCAAGTTGCGAAGCGCAATGATTTAGAAAGAGAGTTCACGGTCCCGAAGAACAGCTCATCCCAACCTGTTGATATTGAAAAAGTGCTGGGATGGTACAAAAACCGTTTCGAAATGGTACAAGACTACAAAAATGCTTATCGTCACTACTGCTGTCCGGTTAAATCCATTCATGACTTGAAGCTGGCCCCTTTTCACGTGCTTGCCACAGAAAAATCCGTACATTTTGATAAAGACCACGAGTGGCACATGACAACGATACATGATTTTTGCGTTAACGATTCGAACATTCTGTTGGGCACACACCTTAGCCTATCTGAATATAGAAGATTGCTTTGCGGTCGCCACGCCCAACGAGAAAATGCCGTCATTCTGACCGATGATCCTGAATTTAAGAATGTAGAAAAGGTGTGAAAATAGATTGGCTTGACTTTTGATATCGCAAGTGCTTAAAGTGATCCGGATTTGGATGTATCGAGTGGGTTGTTCAGCCGCCAATACGCTGAACACCACCCGTGCCTTGGGGGCAATGGTTGCGATGTTTACCTGACAACACTCAGAAAGGAGGCAAAGATGAAAAAGAAAGATCGTTTTTTTGTTCTGCTACTCGTTTCCATCCTCGCAACAGGTCTGGTTTTATACGGAGGCATGCATGAGGAGGTGGCCGCAAAAGTCAAAGTCGTTTATATGACCGCCGGAGATGTGAACATGCTCGCTTTGGGACAAAACGTGGTCGGGCCCCAGTTTTCAAAAAAATATCCCGATGTCTCACTGATGACGGTTCACACGGGTCCCGGTAATGCCGGTTCCCAAAGGATCTTTGAAAAAATCCTGGCTGAGAGCGAGTCCAGTAAAGAAGCCTGGGATGTGGATGTGGCCATGGTTCACCAGATTTTTCTGAAATGGGCGATGGAGAAAGATCTGCTGATGCCGTATGCCAAAGACCTCGACACCTGGCAGTATGTGACGTCTCCCTTTGCCAAATCATCGCTGGGTGTGAACGTGGAGGGCTACGTCATGCCCATGTTCCACAGCCAGACCGCCCTGGCTTACAATCCGGACCATGTCAAAGATCCACCCCAGAGCTATGAAGAACTGGTAGCGTGGGTCGAGAAAAATCCGGGCAAATTCGGGTACAACGGGATCAAGGGCGGTATGTCAGGCGTTTCCTTTACGGTGGGCTGGATTTACTGGAAAACGGGAAAATATGAAAAATACGCCGTGACCGGCCCCTTTGATGAGTCCGAGGTTGCTACCTGGGAATCGGCCTATAATGATCTTGCCAAATTCAATAAGAATGTATCCTTTACCGCCGGCAACGTCGGGACCCTGGACGCCTTAAACCGGGGCGAGATCTGGATGGGTCCGGTATGGGTGGATATGTTCTTTACCTTTATGAACGAGGGCAAGCTGGATCCGAAGATCAAGATGGTTCTGCCCGATCCGGGAATGCCCGGCCAACCCATGTATTTCGTCATCCCCAAGAAAGCCTCCAACCCGGAGGAAGCCAAGAAGTTTGTCGAGTTTATCACCAGCCCCGCAATTCAAGCCAAAGAAATCGTGATGCGGTTCAACTGGTATCCCGGAATTGATGGTAGCCAACTCAAGGGGTCGATCCCTCCGGATGTCTTTGACAAGATTTACGGGGATGTGACCCCCGCTGATCTAGCCAAGAAGGGACGGGCCTTCCCGTTGGCCGATTATTTCGACGCTATACTTGAAGGCTATGAAAAGTGGGTTAAGTAGCAGATGGAAGCCCAAAAACAGGTAAGGCGGGAATTTAAATTTCCGCCTTACCTGCTGTTGCTGCTGCCGGCGGTTACCTTCATGCTGCTGATGTATGCCTATCCCTTTATCACCTCCTTTACCAGGAGCCTGATAGGCCCGGACGGAAGCATTACCTTTGCAAATTATGTCAAAACCTGGGACCTGTATCTGAAAGATATTGTTTTCACTTTCGGTGTGACGGTTTTCAGTACAGCGATAACGGGCGCCCTGGCAGTGCTGTTGGCGGTGTATCTGCGTTTCAGGCGCGGTTTGATCCCCACAATTTTATCCGGTCTTTACAAAATACCGATATTTATTCCCTTTGTGGTGGTGGCCCAGATGATGAACAGCTTTCTGGCCCCTCACGGGCTATTAAACATCGCACTGGCCAAATTGGGCCTGATCGATATTGATCAGCCGCTCCAGCTTTTTAACTTTTCGGGTCTCTCCTTCGGATTCATCTGGAAAATGGTGCCGTTTTCCGTGCTCATCATCCATGGCGGCTTTCAGATGATCGACGACAGCTATATTGAAGCCGCCCGCAGCGCCGGCGCGCGGCTCTTCAAAATCATCACCCGCATTCTGATTCCCATGAGCAAATCGAGTATCATGGTGGCGCTGGTTCTGGTATATTCACAGATCGTCGGAACTTTTACCCTGCCCTATATGTTGATCGGGGGAAAAAGCCCCACAACCATCACCGTGGACATTGCCCACCGGGTCAACTATTTTCGGGACTTCGGTGTCGCCAATAGCCTCGGCGTTTTTTCCTACTTCCTGGTTTTTTTCACCGCTATCTACTACCTTCGTTCCAGCGTAAAAAAGATGGCCGAAGCCAAACCGGTCGAGGAGCGATAATGTTCAACAAAAAAATACTGATCGTATCGGTGGAGATTATTTTCCTGATTTTCGTCTTCCTGCTTGTTATCTGGCCCATGATGAGCCTGTTTATTTGGTCCATTGCCGAGACCTGGTATTGGCCAAGCACCCTGCCTCAGAAGATGGGTTTTGACTACTGGAAACAGGCGTTAGGCCTGCAGCAAAGCCTGGCCATCGGAGCGGTCAGTATCGTTCCGGCCTTTTTCTTAAGTTTGATGATTGCAATTATCGTTGTCGTCATATCGATGCTGATCGCTATTCCGGCCGGATATGCCCTGGCCAAATACCGCATACCATTCGGGGCCTTTATCCTGTTTTTGTTTTTGATGCCCAACGCCTTCCCGCAACAGCCGATTTTTGTAAATCTGTTGCGTACCTTTACCAAGCTCGGTCTGGCCGGGACCGTATCAGGGGTGATCCTGGTTCACATTTTGGTCGGGCTGGTTTTCGGCGTCTGGATCACCAATGCTACTTTTAAATCGATTCCGCCTTACATGGAGGAGGCTGCCAGGAGTGTCGGGGCCAGCCGGTTCCAAGCTTTTTACAAGATAACGCTTCCCCTGGCGGCTCCCGGGCTGCTGGCCAGCGCCGTATTTGTCTTTATTACGTCGTTGGATGAATTTACCGGTACCTTCTTTGTGGGGCTGCCCTTTGTAAATACACTGCCCATGACTCTTTACTCTTCCAGCGGCTATAACATGCAGTTTGCTTCGGTGATTGCCATCATCTTGTTGATTCCCAGCGTTCTTTTTATGGTCCTGATACAGCGTGTACTGAAAGCCGAGTATGTCGGTGGAATGGGATAAAAACGACGGTAACGAACATAAAGCGAGGGAATTTTATCAATGCCCGATCTTCGGTTGGTCAATATTGTAAAAACATACGGGAAACTGCGGGCAATCGACAACTTGAACCTGACAGTGGAGGACGGGGAATTATTAACCCTGCTGGGTCCTTCAGGCTGCGGTAAGACAACAACTCTGCGGGCCGTTACAGGGTTTGTGGCCCCCGATAGCGGTGACATCTATATCGGTGATCGGAGAATTTCAGACATACCGCCCGAAAAGCGGGGCATCGGTCTGGTGTTTCAAAATTATGCGCTCTGGCCTCACATGACCGTATTTCAAAACCTGGCTTTTGGTCTGCAGCTGAAAAAAATGCCCAAGGCTCAGATCAGCAAAAAAGTGGCGGAAGGCCTGACCATCGTAAAACTGGAGGAGCTCGAAGACCGATATCCCCGACAATTAAGCGGCGGTCAGCAGCAGCGTGTGGCCTTGGCCAGGGCCCTGGTGCTCGAACCGGATATTTTGCTTCTGGATGAGCCGTTGAGCAACCTTGACGCACTGCTGCGCGAGCAGATGAGATTTGAGATCGCCCAGCTGCACAAACAGTATGGGATAACCACCATATATGTTACGCACGATCAAACCGAAGCCATGGTCATTTCAGACCGCATTGCCGTTCTAAATAAAGGCAAACTCATCCAGCTGGACACGCCCGCGGAGATTTATTCCCGCCCGGCCAACAAGTTCGTCGCCGGCTTTATGGGCACGACGAACTTCATCCACGGGAACGTGCAAGACATCTCCGACGACTATGCCGCTGTGGCGACAAATGGTGGGTTGATCCTGCATGGCAGAGGACTGGGACTGGAGAAGGGCCAGGACGTGGATGTGGCCATCAGACCGGAAAATGTTGAGTTTCTTGGGCAGTCTCAGGCTTCAACGCCCCACGGAGATTTAAATATTTTTGATGCCCGGGTAGATAGAGCCACCTATGTGGGTGAATTAATCGATTACCAGCTCACCCTGGGGGAATCCATTATCAGAGCCAAGGGCGATGTTCGCCGAAAACGGGCTGCCGGTGAAAACGTCAAAATCTACATTGATCCCGATCAGCTTCCGGTTCTGCGGGAATAACCCAGTCGGAAAACCGACAGGCCGCGATGCCTTTGAATTTTTTAGAAAACCAATCGCAGTTGCAGATGTGATCTTTGCAGTTTCGGCGGTTAGGCATCTATGATCTATGAAACTCATTTTTTTCGGTACGACTGGTGCCGTTCAAACGGCAGATAACACCAATATCTCTTTCTCCGTCATTGAAGAGTCGGCTTCTATTCTGGTTGATGCCTCGGGAAGCCCCTGCCAATATCTACTCAGAATCGGTGTCGCGGTATCGGATTTCGATGCGCTCATCCTGACCCATGCCCATCCGGATCATATGCACGCCCTGCCGGTTCTGATTCAAAACCTGTTGCTGAAAAAGCGACAAAAACCCCTACGCATCATCTGCAACAGGACTACCGAGATAAAGGCAAAACAACTTCTTGAGCTTTTCTTCATTTTACCGGGAATGGGGACTTTTCCGATTGAGTGGGTTTGCGGGGGAAACATTACCTTTGACCAGATTCCCGGGATGCGGGTCGCTCTTTTTCCGGTCAATCACTCCATTGAAACATCCGGCCTAAAAATATCCACTGCAAGTGCGTCTTTGGTTTTCTCATCCGATACCGCCCCGTCTGAAAGAGTGATCACAGAAGCATCCGGTGCAACGGCCCTTGTCCATGAAGCCACCGGCAGCGATCGTAACCGAATAATATTGAATGAAGATGGTCATTCTTCAGCCTTGCAAGCAGGGGAAACTGCAGAAAAAGCCGGTGTCGATACCCTTTTTCTATGCCATTTTGATGTCAGACAGGGCCTCTTGCCCGAGGAACTGCAGCGTGAGGCCCAAATGAGCTTCAAAGGGAAGGTGATAATTCCTGAGCTTTACAGGGTTTATGAGATTTAAGATAAATCGTCTATCATGCTTTTACCAAGTTAGGTATTTTTCTATACTGCCAAGAACCCTAAAGTTTATTTTAATTATTATTCAAACTTCTTAATAATTTTCATTCAAGATTCAGGTAGTAAATCACTGGGCGGAAAGGAGCCCGACTTCTTCGAAAACCACTGGAAATCCCTCGAAAGTGGCCGGGATCTTGGTGGCAAGTTCAGACGGCGGACATGAGACAAGAACCGTTATACATGTCTTGTCGTCCTTTTTGCCCTGAGCCACCCCCTCGACACCATCGTATTGCATCCAGCCAGTGGCTTTGTCGACGGCATTTAAAATTTCCGAATTCATGGTTAAAGCCTCCCTATTGGAAATAAATCTAATTTAACCCGAAACTAGTTCATACGGGTCTGTTCGTTTGCGGCTGCGGTGTAAGATTTAGGATTACATCACTTTGAGGGCCACTATAATCGAACTGGTTAACACGAGCAAGATTTCATTTGCGGCCACAGGCGACCAAAATTTGCATCCCGCTTCCCCCAATTAGCGTCCACCTTCGATCTATTCTGAAAATAGCAAAAGGGAGACGGTAAAAAAACCACCTCCCCTTTTTTCCAAATTAAAAAAGTATCATCTAGATAATCCTTATTCCAAGCAATGCCTCGACAAAAAAGATATTGTTATGGATGGTTATCTGCGTTGAACCGGCAAACAACAAACCCACCGCATTTTCTTCCATATCGAGAAGCAGGCTGCCGGAATCGCCGCCCGCCGACATGTTTGAAGTGATGATTTGGCGGCACATGGTCGCCACTTGTCCACCGCCATAATTCACGTTGACCGTAGCATTGATGTTTGTCACCTTGCCGGTGGTATAGCTGGTGGTTCGCCCGGTTTTTTGGACGAGCATGCCAATTTCCGCGGAAGCCAACCCTTTTACATAACCGATCCAATAAACCTCTCGGTCCAGATCATGAAATTGTCCTTCGGCGATGGCCGCATCGACAAAATTACACGTGCCGTCGAAACGAATGGGAACGAATCGGGACAGGTGCGCAATCAAATCACTGGGCAGCACGCCGCCGTCGAATGGCCCCGGTTGCAGGATGGCATCTCCTAGGTTGGCGTTGTTGGAGTTTGCCAGGACATGGTTGTTGCTCAGTATATAATACCGGCGCGGTATACCCGGAAAGGGTTCGCGGTCATACACAGCCGTCGCGATGGTTCCGGCGGTAATGGCAAAATGCCCCACGCTGACCCCGCCTTCCGCCGGACGCATCCGGCGTTTCAGGGTCAAAATACCTGCCTCTTCTTCGGCTCGTTTCGTCGGCTGCTTCATCAACTCGGCCCCGGCAAAAATCACACCGGTTTCGACCACATCGGTTTTATAATTGTCAATTTCAGGGGCGATCATACTGTCTTTGGGTATCAGGTCTTTATCCAGCTTGTGCTCGACGAACACCGTCAGACAATTGTCCCCTAAATCGCGGCCGGCTTTCATTTTATGCCCTAAGGCCACCCCTACCACATTTTGTTTTTGAAGAAGCTCCTCCTGCCGCTTCTCCTGAACCTTGGAAATCTTCGATAATTCACCTTTCAGTTGTTTTTCCATCATGGTACACCTCCATTGAGTTTATTTTGACGCCCAAAACAAACGTGCATTGATGCATGCTTCATTCAACATTGAACCAAAGCCTATCTGTTTTGCATTAACTGGGAAAAGTGGATTTCAAATAGTGTGCCAGGGAAGGGATGAAGCGATTGGGAATCTAGTTTATTTTTATATGCTTCTGATATTAATTCGAAAATTTTGGGAACAGGTATCAATGGATATATTGTAAATATCAAAAAAAACCTTGTTATATGTCAAGTTGGTTTGTACATTAAATAAGTATTTGTAAACTTTTTATGCAGATTGTTTTGCTCTCTGGCGGGCTGTTTAGGAAAAGGATATCATTCTATTCCTTGAACCCAAAAAAGACCCTGCCAATTTCATCGACATGATCAGAAGCTTTTGTAATTCTCTAACTAAATGTCGACCCCTTTTTTATGCTCCGGCACCGGTTGATTCTACCAACCAAAAGCCGGCGACGGAAACAACGATGCCTATGATTTTCCCGCCAAGGATGAATACTTTTTCGTAATTTCTTGATACTCATGATCTAGTTTTTCTAAATCCTGGGGTGTGAGTTGATCAGCAAAATCCATTTTCATACGCGTCCATTTGGACTTGTAAGTATTTAATATATCTTCCAATTCAGCTTTTTTACTCTTGTCGGTCGTATTTACGACATCGGAGTACTCAGTCACCGCTTTGCTATATTGTTGCATGAAAGTCGACATCTGCTGCTTTTCTTTTGAACTTCCGCATCCAATGACGAAAACGAGTCCCAAAATAGCTGATAACACGATAACATAACGTAGGGTTGATTGGGCTTTAAACATTTATATATCCTCCAGTAGCGTTGAATAATATTCATCAAATACAGTATGCTTAAATGAATAAAGTGGTTTTAAATGAATACACTATTTATTTTGAAAATGCAAGAAAAAAATCACACCATTTTAATTTATGGTGAAATGTGAATATTATCTTCTATAACGGGAGGTTGTGGGTGAAACCAGAGCACTTTTGCATTAGAAGGGGCTTTGGGACACCTTATCTTCAGAACCCTGTTTTAAATGGCTGGGTGTTTCGCAGCCATCGGTAAGTCTTTTGGTAACGCGTGGCGGAAGGATCGTCTAAGAGAGCAGCTATCGCTTGCATAAGGGAAGAAAATTATAATTTTATGGGATGTCCCCTAATAAGTTAGCTGCCTGTTTTTTTTAAACAAGCTCTATACTACCCCTTTAAGACTTCTCTAATCTTATTTGATAACGCATTCATATCGAACGGCTTCTGAATAAACCCACTACAGCCCCGAGCCAATATGTCCTTCGCCTGCCCCCTAAGGCTGTAGCCGGTTGATAGAAGTACTTTTATATCTGGATTAATTCGGCGCAGTTTGTCATAGGTTTCTCCGCCGCTCATATCCGGCATGATCATGTCCAAAATGACCATTTCAATGTCGTTTTTTTTCTGGCGATAGATTTCAATCGCTTCTCTTCCGCTGCGGGCGATCAAAACGCTGTATCCCATTCGAACTAAAATCTTTTCTCCAACATTGACTATCTGGTCTTCGTCATCAACAAGAAGAATCTGTTCAGACCCCTGCACCAACGCTTCTTCCCGCCTTTTATCTTCCACGATTTGTATGTCAGTTGCCGGAAGGTAAACATCAAAAGTGGTACCGTCGCCTTTTTTGCTTTTGACCTCAATGAATCCGTCATGATTTTTTATAATCCCGTATACCGTAGCAAGCCCCAAACCGGTACCTCGGCCCATTTCTTTGGTTGTAAAAAATGGTTCAAATATCCTTTTCTGGATTTTTTTATCCATACCCACGCCGGTGTCCGTAACAGACAACTTTACGTATCGCCCGGGTTCAAGCTGAAACGGCTTCACATATTTCGAGTCAAGGGTAGTATTCGCTGTTGCTATTGAGAGCGACCCCCCATTGGGCATGGCCTGCCAGGCGTTGACAATAAGATTCATTAAAACCTGCCCGATCTGTCCCTGGTCCACCTCAACGGTCCAGATAGATTTCTGGTACGTTTTGCAAATGTTAATTTCTTTTTTTGTTCGTCCAAACATTTGCGAGTTTGACTCAATCAGTTCATTCAAATTGGTCGGTTTAACTTCATATTGCCCTCCCCGGGCAAAACCTAAAATTTGGGTAGTAAGAGCGGCGGCACTTTTTACACAGTCCTCGATTCCTTTGAGATGCTCGATATGAGGATGTGCGGGATCAATATCAAACATTATAAGGGAGGTGCGCCCTTGGATCCCCATGAGCAGATTATTAAAATCGTGCGCAATGCCACCGGCCATGGTGCCGACGGCTTCCATTTTTTGGGCGTGGATCAGTTGGTCCTCAAGTCGTCGGCGTTCTTTCTCCGCCAGCCGGCGTTCAGTGACATCTTTAACCGTTCCCATACTAGCTATATCTTTTTGAAAATCGACAAAGCCCACACTCATATTGGCAAAGACGCGTATGCTATTGTCCTTATGTAACAAACGAAATTCGTAGTCACCGGGAACATTATCCCCGGCTTGTCTTCGCCGATACCAATCCACAACCTTATCAACATCTTCAGGGGCAATAAATTGCCGAAAATCCATCCCGACAACTTCATCCACCGCGTAACCCACCATTTTTACGAAGGCCTCATTAACAAATCGTATCTTGAGATCTTGCATCAGAAAGACCCCGTCTTGAATATTTTCAATCAAGATGCGATATTTTTCTTCAGATTCCTGCAGTGCCGCTTCCACCCGCTGACGATCGGAGATTTCGCCGCGCAATTCCTGATTGGCGCGGGCAAGTTCGGTGGTTCGTTGCGCAACCCGCATTTCCAGCTCAGTATGGGCTTTACGTAGCGCATCCTCGGCCTGCTCACGAGCCAAGCGCTCTCCATGCCTCCGCACCACATCAGGTAGCACTACGGGCAACAGCGCTAGATAGTCCCGGCCTGAATCTTTGATAATATAGTCATAAACGCCCGCCTTAAGCGCTTCCACTGCAAGTTGTTGCGACCCCGCACCGGTTAAAAGCACCAGCGGCAGGGGTGTTTTTGCACCGAGTAGTTCTTGGCACAACTCCAGACCGGATATACCGGGCAGACCATGGTCGACGACCATCAGGTTAAACGACAAATCATTGGAACGAAGGTATTGTAGAGCCTCCTCCGCCCGGACGCACTCCGTGATCTCACAAGACAGCTGCCCTTTTTGAAGGGCGCGGCAGAAGGCCGTCCGGTCGTGTGAATTATCTTCAACCAGCAGGATGCGAAGGGTTAAAGGTTTCTCATTTAAATTCATGGTGTCCTCCCGGAAGCTCGACCAACTCCCAGAAAAGATTAATGGTTCTAATTGCTGCCGACAGATTTTCGAAGCCCACCGGCTTCACGATGTAGGCATTAACACCGAGGTCGTAGCTTTTGAGGCGATCCTCTTCGGCCTTGGAAGAGGTGAGCATGATTACGGGTAAACGACGGAGTTCTTCGTCTTCTCTGATGTGCTTTAAGACAGCAAGACCATCCATTTTAGGCATTTTGATATCTAGTAATAGAATCGCTGGCCGGGGGGCGCTTTCGGGGTCGCAATATTTTCCTCGCTGGTGGAGAAAGTCCAAACACTCCTCTCCGTCTTTGACGATATAGAGTGGGTTGAGAATGTGTGACTTCTTCCAGGCCCGTTGGGTGGCAATTATGTCATGTGATACGTCTTCAGCCATGAGAACTCCGAAGGGTTTCTTGCTCATTTTAAATCTCCTTTTGTGTTTTGGGAAGGGTTACACAAAATGAACTTCCTTTCCCAAACTCTGATTGTATATCAATTGAACCGTTCAATTTATTAATTGCTTTTTTGACGATGGCAAGGCCAATACCGGTACCCTCGTACTCCTCACGCGTATGAAGCCGCTGAAACACGCGAAATATTTGCTCATGGTAGCGTGGCTCAATTCCAATGCCGTTGTCATGCACGCAGAACTCATAGCGTTCCTGTCCGACCGGGCGCCAATCGATGTCTACCCGTTTATCCGGAGAACGATTAAATTTAACCGCGTTGATGATAAGGTTCTGAAAGATCTGGCGCAGAAGCGAACGTTTGGCCTCAATGCTCGGCCAGCTATCACCCAGCACCACTGTGACATCAGAGGACAGATCCAGAAGGTCGATCAATTCATGAAAAAACCGCCCTAGATCGATGGTCGCGTTCTGTCCGCTGGTATCGCTGATTCGTGAGAGTTCCAACAAATCGTCGACCAGTTCCTGGCCTTGCCTAACGGCGTTGACGAGACCGTTAAGATACATCTTATGGTTTCCTTCGAGGGTCGCTTCGAGATCTTCCCGTAAAAAATCGGCGTAGTTATGGATTGCGCGCAGCGGTGTCATAATATCGTGGGATATGGCATATACAAACTGCGAAAGCTCTTTGTTGGCATTTTCTAGATCGGAGGCTTTTCTGGCCAGATCTCTGTGAGCAAGACGCAAGGCTTCTTCGGCCGTTTCGCGTTCATCGATTTCCTGTTGCAATTCTATGTTTATCTTCTTTAAATCAACCGTCCGCTCTTCGACTAGTTCTTCCAGATGCTGCCGATGGTTTTGCAGTTCCACTTCCCGTGAGGCAAGTTCACTGACTTTGTTTTCAAGTTCGTTCTGGTAGGTCACGAGTTGTTCATTGTTCTTATCGAGGGTGTCTAACATACGGTTGAAGTCTAGTCCTAATCGGACGATTTCATCTTTCTGTCTTCCCTTGGCGATAAAGCGTGCGCCAATATTACCGAATCTCACATTCTCGGCGACCTTGGCGATGGCTCTGACAGGGTGGACGATCTGGCGCGCCATTACCGCAAAAATCAATAAAACGCAAAATGCGCTCAGGGCCATGGAAATGATAAAAGATTGATTTAGTTGGTTGCGAAGCTTCGCGGTCCCTTTAAATTCAGTTCTTAAAATTTCATCTGCCAAGTTTGAAATGCGCACGAAATGACCGCTGAGCGACAGGCTGATGTTATCGAAATGGTGGCTGAATGCTTGAATCTCTTTTTCCAGAACGATATCATGATCCAGTATTTTCCGATACGTGTTGATGTATCCCTTCAGGCGCTCGTCCATCAGTGATTCTCGGGATAACCTGTTTTCCAGGGATCCCAAGACCACGTTGAGGGCATGGTATTCTGATTCGTGGTGGTTCGACAGATAATTTTTTTGGAAATGTGAAAGATTAAATAATGGTCTTAAGAGACTGATTTGATTGCTCCCTAGAACACTGGAAACCAGAGATTGGTAATCTGAATCAAGTAGTGTCTGGCCCAGACGTTGTTCGGTTCTAAGCTGAATGATGCGGTTGAAATCCGTTTCGTATTGTGTGACCAATTTCGATATATTGGCAAGCAATCCCTGTATATCCGGACCGGCCGGATAGGTGCTCAGGAATGCCAGATTTGTAGTAATCAATTCCATGAGTTTGCGAAATTTCTTGTCTGCTTCGGGATGTTCCTGAGAAAAAAGCGCTTTTTCCCAGAGTCGCATTTCAATAAAATTTTCCTTAAGGGAGCGAATCTCTCTTTCAAGGAACACGGCTTTCTGCCCCCGGGTAGCACTCTGAGTTTCATGTCGCAGAAAAAAAGCCAGCTGTGCATAACCGATTAAAAATGATAGGATGAGAAGACCGCCGATCAAATAGAATTTATGAGTTACGCTACGGAGCACGGGAACCTCCTATTTTTCAATCAGCTCCAATTCAACTGGGATCTCAGAAGGTAGTTGCTCACCCCTCAGGATTCGAGCAGCGCTCTGAATCGCTAAGCGCCCCATGCGTTCCGGGCGTTGGGCGATGGTTGCGGTTAATTTACCTTGCTCAACGGCACGAACCGCCTCCCGAATGGCATCAAAACCGATCAATATTCGGGGGAGGGTATATCTGACGGATTCCATCGCCTCCAAGGCGCCGAGTATCATATTATCGTTGTGCGCAAAGACGGCATCGAAATCGACACCTGTCTGTAAAAGCCGCAACATGGTTTCGCGGGCCCTTTTTCTGTCAAAATGAGCGGTTTCGCGTGCCACCACCTTCATTTGGGAATGTTCCCATATCACCTGATTAAAGCCCATCCCTCTTTCCTGGGCGGCCGAGGTGCCTGGAATACCTTCTATTTCAATTATCCGTCCCTGGCCGCCGAGATAACGCACCAGGGCCTCGCCGGCCATCTTGCCCCCTTTAATATTGTCGGACTCGATGTGGCAGACAATTTCACCCCCTGCGCATTTGCGATCGACGGTAATTACCGGAATTTTCTTTTCGTTGGCGAGCTCGATACCCGGTACAATGGTGTGGGAGTTGGCCGGATTAACGACTAAAACGGACACTCCCGCCTGGACCGTGTTCATCATGGCGCTTAATTGCCGGGCATCGCCGTTTTGAGCATCAGATACAACTAAATCCATACCGAAAAGATCGGCGGCCGCTTGGGTGCTCTGATATAATGACTTAAAAAAGGGATTTTCAAGATGGGAAATGAAAAGCGCGATCTTCTTGCCGAAAGTCTCATGGGTAAGCAAATCCAGGGAGGTGGATGTGAACTTCGGAATTTTATTCCCGTTCAATGCCTGCCAAGCCAGCTGAACACCGTATTGACCCATGAGCTCGGGATGTTGCTCTACAGTAGCATGAATACGGCCATTGCGCATTTCGTTACGTACTTCTTCTATATTGTCGTAGGCGCCGATCAGGACCTTGCCCGTGAGATCCATGAGATCCAATGCCTGCAAGACCCCTATCGCCATTTTATCATTGGCACATAAGATTGCATCCACCAGGCCGTGGAGGCGAAGTAAATCTACAGTTAAGGAAAGGGCCTCGTCGGTATGCCAATTGGCGCTTCCGGTGGCAACCACGCTGATCTCGCTATCTCTGGTAACAGCTTCAATAAAGCCGGCCTTCCGTTGATCAGCGTTTTCCACTCCCCGAATACCCTCGATAATGATGACGCGCCCGCGTCCATTTAATTTTTTCTTAATATAGGCGCCCACCAATTTGGCTCCGGTGTGGTTGTCGGACCCAACAAAGGGAATGGATAGGCTTTGTTGCGCCATGGTCTCCTTATGAAGCGGATTGTCGATGTTGACCACTGCGATATTCTTTTCCAAGGCCTTCGCGCAGATAGGAACCAGTTTCTTGGAATCAACGGGGGCGATTACAATGGCGCCGAAACCTCGGGAGATGAGGTTTTCGACAATTCCGATCTGACGCTCGACATCGGTTTCGCGTTCAGTACCAAAGACCTCCAGGGGAATGTTCTCTTGTTGTGCATATTTCTTGGCGCCCGATTCCATTGTCGAGAAAAAGGGGTTGGTAAGCGCCTTCATGACAAGGGCTACTTTTTTCTTGTTGGCGGCCTGAGTTTCAAAGGTCGGAGACAAAACCATTGAAAGGCAGAGAATAAAGCCCCAAAGGTCCCTCAGGCGAAAGCTTTTCCATTTAGTGACTTTGATCGGCTCCATGATGCCCTCCTCTTAATCATTGCGTTAAAGCGAGTTAAGCATTAGGCGACTTTCAGATCTTCCATTTTAGATTCTTCAATAAAGGATATCCGCTTCGAAACAATACACCAACATTCTAACATTATTAAATCTTTTTTGTACAATTATTTTAAGTATTTGAGATTCACTTGCCCAATCAGCGATCCCTAACAGAGCTGAGGGTATGAGGAAGGCCTCTGGAAAGAGCCGGTGCCACCTCTGCTGGTGACCGCTGATTTTAATCTTTTTGTGAGAATGTATGGCACAGATCGACAGTAATGAAACTGCCTTTAGAATCTACTTTGACCTTGCTTTAGCTCTGCCCGGCGGTGATCTTGACAAGAGATAGGAATGATGTAAAATGTCGATCTCAATTCATCAGCTACCGGCATAACCGGCGGCTTATGAATTGAGTCAAACTAATGCAGGAGGAGTATTATGCCCCTAGTCACTTTAAGCCTATCCAAGGCCTGGTCGATAAAAGGTCAGAAGCTGATCGCCGGTGGCATACACGAAGCGATTGTCGGGGTCGGGTTTCCAAAAGCTGACAGGTTTCAAAAGATTTATAGGCAGTAATTGAGGGGATGTGGAAGTGGAGTTATGAAATGGATTGAAACAAAAATTGTCTTTGACCATCCGGAAAAAGATCTGGCCGTCGACCTGATCTCCGACGTGTTTTACGATTTCGGCCTGCAGGGAGTTGTTGTAGATGATCCCCGCATCGAACCTGAGGAAGGGTGGCCGGAAGATGTTATCGGCCGCCCCGCACATCATGCGGTGAGCGGGTATTTCCCCAACGATAATCGGTTCGAGAAGCGATGCAAAATCCTTGAAAAAAAACTGCTGCAATTCAAGGAGCAACTCGGCCTGATCTACAGGATAAGTTACAAAGCGTTGGATGAAGAAGACTGGGCTCACGCCTGGAAAGCATATTTCTGGCCGCAAAAGATCGGCCGCAATATGGTGGTCAAGCCGACCTGGCGGGATTACCAGGCTGAGTCCGACGAGGTGGTCATCGAGCTGGATCCCGGCATGGCTTTCGGGACCGGAACGCACCCGACCACGACCATGTGCATCTCCCTGATTGAAAAGTATCTGGAAACGGACGATTTATTTTTAGATATCGGTACCGGCTCCGGCATACTGATGATCGCAGCCGCCAAGTTAGGCGCCGGTAAAATTTGCGGGATCGACCATGACGAAACAGCGGTGCATATTGCCGTTGAGAATTTAAGACGAAATAGGGTGGATACACAGCAATTTTTTGTAAATTGTGCTAACCTTGCAGAAGGAATCAAAGAGACCTATGATATGGTTGTCGCCAATATCCTCAGTCGGGTAATTATGGACCTTCTAAACGAGATCGATGGCGTTTTGAAGGCTGGCGGTATCTTTATATGCTCGGGAATCACTGATAAGAATGAAACGCAGGTGGTGGCTGCCATGAGAAAGATCGGCTTTGAAATTCTTGAAATCAGTTCACAAGACGAGTGGGTGGCCATGGCAGGAAGGTGAAAGGCATAGGGCATAGGGCATGGGGCAAAGGGTGTGGGGCAGCGAACGGAATTCGGAAGGTGGAAGTAAAGTTGTAACCTTTGACCCTTGAACCCCCTGGCCCAGACCTGACTTTACTTTGCTCAATTATTTAGATTCATGTTTGGAAACCTGACACGAAACGTAATATGGTCTTATTAGTCGCACCAGGGCGGGCTGAACTTAGAACCGTCAGTTTAGGAGAATATGATGAGAATATTGCTGGTGGAAGATGACAATAAAATTGCGTCCTTCATCGTCAAAGGCTTCAAAGCCGAAGGCTTTGCCATCGATCGTGCCGCCGACGGCGAAATGGGATTGCACCTGGCTTTAACCGAACCCTATGATGCCGCTATCATTGACCTCATGCTTCCCAAGCTCGACGGCCTTTCTCTTATCGATCAAATGCGGCGGGAGAAGATCGAGACACCGGTGATTATTCTGAGCGCCAGGGGATCTGTCGACGATCGCGTGAAAGGGTTGCATACCGGTGGTGATGATTACCTCACCAAGCCGTTTGCCTTTTCCGAGCTGCTGGCCAGAGTCCAGGCTTTGATTCGGCGCAGTAGTAACGTATCTGAGCCGACCAAATTGACGGTGGCAGACATCACCATCAATCTGATTACACGGGAGGTCGTGCGCGCCGGTAAGACTATTGGACTGCAGCCGCTGGAATTTTCTCTGCTCGAATATCTAATGCGCAATGCCGGCCGGGTCGTTTCTAAAACCATGATCATGGAACATGTCTGGGATTATTATTTTGATCCACAAACCAATGTGGTAGAGTCCCGGATTTACAAGTTACGGGAAAAAATCGACAAAGGTTTTTCCAACAAGCTGATCCACACGGTACGCGGAGTGGGCTATGTCCTTAAAGAATAACCTGCTTAGCATGCGTCACACCTTGGCATTCCGCCTGACGCTCTGGTATGCGGGAATATTTATGCTTTCCGCCTGCTTGGCATTTTTCTTCTTTTATCTGTTGATCACTTCCGTCGTACGGCAACAGACCGATCAGGGTCTTTCAAGCGAGATTAGAACTTTTTCTTCGATCCTGTCGACCCAGGGCACCGAAGCCGTCAAACGTCAGGCCTTTCTTGAATCCCAGGCTGCCGGAGAGAAAAAGATCTTTTTTCGCCTGCTTTATATAACCGGCCAGGTGTTTTCTTCTTCCAATATGTCTTACTGGCGCGATATCGGCATAAATAAGCGTGCCATCAACCATTTGCTGAAGGATGGGACACCATTTTTCGACACCATCAATATCCCGGATCGGCAGCACAAGATACGCGTTCTTTACGCAATGATTGGACCCGGAATGATGTTGCAGCTGGGACAATCCATGGAAAACCATACCCGCATCATCGAAATCTTTCGCAGGGTATTTATCACGACCATGGCCATCTTGTTTTTTATGGCGGTTGTGGTTGGTTGGTTCATGGCCAGACGGGCACTCGTCGGAGTGGAAACGGTAACGCAAACAGCACGCAGAATATCAGACGGCAGTCTTGAAAAACGAGTTCCGGTGAAAAAGGGCGTCGATGAAATCGATCAACTGGCGATCACGTTTAATCAGATGCTGGACCGCATCCAGAAACTAGTGACCGGCATCAAAGAGATGAGCGACAATATTGCCCATGACCTCAAAAGTCCGATCACCCGGATTCGCGGGATCGCCGAAATTTCCCTGACAGCCCGATCCTCCCTAACAGACTACGAAAGTATGGCAGCCAGCACCATCGAGGAATGTGACCGGCTATTGGAAATGATTAACACCATGCTGATGATTTCGAAGACCGAAGCCGGCGTCGGCCAGCTTGAACGCCGAAAGATAGACATTGCCGGCCTTGTTTGCGATGCCTGCGACTTGTTCCAATCTCTGGCCGAAGATAAAGACCTTAAACTGATTTGCAGAGCACCCGAAAACATCATCATTTATGGCGACATGCGCCTGATTCAAAGGATGATTGCAAACCTGCTTGATAATGCTATCAAATACACACCTTCCAATGGGTCTATTGGCGTTGACTTACGCATTACGGATAATCAGTCGGTACTGATTTCTGTAAAAGACACCGGTATTGGAATTTCAAAACAAGACCTTGTCCACATTTTTGAACGCTTTTATCGCTGCGATCCCAGCCGGTCCCAGGCCGGCACCGGGCTGGGTCTCAGTTTTGCCCGGGCAGTTGCTCGCGCCCACGACGGCGATATAACCGTTACCAGTGCGCCGGACCAGGGTAGTACGTTTACGATCATCCTGCCGCAAGGTCAGCCTGGACGAATTTAACCGAATGTTTGCAACCTTGGGGTTTTGGTTGTACCGGGATAAGCATCGGCTGGGCCAGGATACTGGTTACTGGATGCTTGATGCTGGATTCTAGTTGCTGGAAAAAGGAGTCACTCGCTCAGCGCAGGCGCTTGCGCCAAGTGTCGCTTTTCTTTTAATTATAAAATTGACAGTATACCTCGTTAATCCAGCATCCAGCGGCCAGCATCTGGGTCGAATACGGGTGTAGCGTTTTTGTCCAAATAATATGCCCGATTGTAAACGAAACGACGGGGTCAGGATTACCGTCACATTACTTTTACAATGACGTAAGTCAGATCATCGTCAGGGTTTTTCGCACCCAGAAAGCGCAAAAGTTCCGCATTAATTTGTTCGCTTATCCCGGCTGCGGAAAGGTTTGCAAATCGCCGGACCAGATTGCGCACTCGATCCTTTCCGAACATTTCACCATCCTTGTTGAAGGCTTCCCACAACCCGTCGGTGAAGGCCACCATAACTTGGCCCGGCTGTACATCGGTGAAGAGCTGCTCTCTGTAAACAACCCCTTTTACAACGCCCAAAGACATGCCGTTGCCGTTGATATCGCTGAAATGATCCGTTGCCGGATCATAAACAATGGGCGGATCGTGACCGGCGGTGGCCCAGCACATCACCTTACGTTTAGCGTCCACCGTCATCAATAACATGGTCATAAAGCGATCGTCCCCGGTGTCTTCCTCCAAAAGAGCATTCAAGTGAGTGAGCAAGTCGGCCAGGGTGCCTGGTGTGCGGCATCGACTGCGGAGAATACCTCGGGCGGTTGCCATGAGCATGGCGGCAGCCACTCCGTGTCCGACCACATCGCCGACTGCGATTGCAGCGGTGGTATCCGGCTGCCCCGCGATCCTCAGAAAATCAAAATAGTCCCCGCCGGTTTCATCGCAATATGTCGCGTGGCCGGTAATGTCCAAACCTTTGATTTCAGGCATGTCGGAAGGCAGGAGGTTTTGCTGGACTTCCTGGGCCAATACCAGCGAGTTTCGCAACCGCATCCGGTCTCTCAGGCCGGCAGCCATGGCGTTCATTTGTTTTGAGAGCTTGACAAATTCGGTGGAATATTCGAGTTTCAACTCCTGCTTGAAGTTACCCTTCTGAATTAGGTCCACAAATGCCAGTAAATCCATCATGGGCCAAATCGAAATTACGGCCATGACGATACCAAACAGTAAGGTGATCAATACTGCCAGGCCTCCGATTTTGATATTCTGGGAACGCCCCGTTTTAATATCTGCCAAAAAGTCGCTTTCGGGCACCAGGATTGCAATGATCCAGGTTAGTCCGGTTTCGTGCTCTGACGGTGAGATTCTCATCAGGTAAGGTTGTTTGTTGATATCCAGCTTCAGCTGATACCGCCCTTCGATGGCCCCATAAGATTCAAACTCATTTTCAAGACGTGTGGCCGCTGCCGCGATTTGCTTGTCGGCGGCAGTAGAAGCGATGACCGGATAATTGCCGGAATCCGTTAAGAGGACACCGGAAGATGTGGCAATCAAACGGCCTCTGTGGTCGATTAAAAAAGCTTTGCCGGTTCTACCGACACTGAGTTGCTCCAGAAACAGTGCAATGTCGCCCAATCTCAATTCGGCATTCATGACGCCAATCATTTTTCCCTGGCGATCTATAATTGGCTTTGCATATCCCAGAGCCAGCTCGATACCGGGGCCGTCCCTGTCTGCCCGCGTGTATGGGTCCGTCCAGGTCGATTTACCGGCTTTAATCGCAGCTTTATACCAGGGACGATCGCGGGGGTCATAAAAAATGCTTGCGACCGGCTCTTTCTCCATTTCTCCGTTGACATCACAGACGAATTCATAGCGTTTGTCGGCGGTTTCCTTATCTTTTATGGTAAATTGATATCCGTTTTTTCCGGGAACCCGTGCAATTCCGACACTGCTGCCATCCGCACCGCCCCAGGTGATACTGCTGAGCTCGCTGAATGTCTGTATCTGTTCAAACAGTGTTTTTCTCCAGGAACGCAGATTTTGCAGATCGAGCCAGCCTTCCCTGAGCAGGTTGGCACTTATTTGCTGAACCCGGTCGGGAACCTTCAACAGGTCGTCAAGACGCTCTTCGATACGATCCTGGATCTGGCCAATATTTTGTTCCATTAAATCGTTTACGGTGGATTGTGCCGCTAAGAAAGCAATGGCAGACAGAACGATCACCACCCCAATGACGGGAGCCGTGAAGAGCAAGGGCAAAGAAATCCGCAACGGTATCTTGGAGATGGTTCGCCGAAAAAACGGAATACTGTAAATGGTCTTACGAAGCATATAGGAGGCTCCCGAAGACAAGTGGTTCCAGGTTCAGAGTTCCGGGTTCTGAGGTTGTTATACCCTGATATTGCTTGTATTTCAACACGACGTCCGGATTGATCTCTTCCACCTATTGAGAGTATCAGCCTTGCGGGCTCAATGGTTGCGAAATCCCCTTAGGCTGAAACTTTTGAGGTTCTGTAACCGGGAACCCTGAATTTTGAACTGCTTAACCCAGGTTAACATATCAACGCGTAAGATCAAGTTTGATAAATGCAAGCGGCCTCAGAAAGATTGAATATCTTTGAAGGGATATTCAATTCCCTGATAAAGCGGGGTTTATGCTGCGCTACGATCGGCTGGCCGGGTTTGGTTAATAATCAGCGGTCACCAGCAGAGGTGGTTCCGGCCCCTTCGAGGGGCGATCTTAATGCCTCCAGCTTGCTGGTGACCGCTGATTCATTCCTTCCATTGCGCCTCTTCTGCAAAGAACCGATCAACAAGTTCCATATAGCGATGCATCTTTTGGGTTCGATGAACCTTTTTAGCGATTTTGCGGCTGTTTTGGAAGGACTTTGAAAAGTAGGTCCAAAAGCCTTTCATTCTGTTCAACAAATGGCCGGGACCAGAGAAAACCTGTCGGTATTGATCGAAGAGCTCATCGTAAAACCGTTTGAATTTTTCAACCTTATGGGAGATATCATCTCGGCCGGCTTTGATGATGGCCGGTAAAAACGGATTGGTTACGGCGCCTCGGCCGATCATCCAACCGTCTATGTCTTCAAAGCGACCGAAGACATCCTGGAAGGTTTTCAGATCGGTAATGTCACCGTTGTAGATGATCCGGTGAACGGACTGCGCCAGACAGCGTTCAAATGTATCCAGGTCTGTCTTGCCAACGTACATCTGGATACCGGTTCTGGGGTGAATGATAATTTCCTTCAAGGGATATCGGTTAAATATCGGCATCAGCTTAAAAATATCATTGATTGTCCTGCGGCCCAGCCGGGTCTTGATGGAAAGCCGGTTGGGGATGGACGAAACGGTTTTTTCCAGAAAGGCATCTATTCTTTCCGGATAGGGCAGCAGGCCGGAACCGCGATGCTTTTTGGCTACCATGGGAAATGGGCATCCCAGATTCCAGTTTACCGATGTATAACCCAGATCAAAAAGACGTACCGCAAGGTTTATAAAATCAGCAGATTGATTGCCGATAATCTGGGGCACGATGGGTAAGGTCGGGTTATTTTCAGGCAGGATATCCTTGAAGTGAGAGGGTTTAAAGCGGTCGGCCGTCACAGTTGGAATAAACGGTGCGAGCGCACCGTCAAAGCCGTCGAAATGCCTGGTAAATGTATTGCGATAGATGTAATCGGTAAATCCCCGCAAGGGTGCAAGGTAAAGCTGGAAGGTCGTCATAAAAACAGGTTTAATTGCGTCGGTTCGGTGATCATTGCAAAGGCGTTAGGATTATTTCCACGCGACGGTTCTGTTGTTGTCCTTCCGGGGCGGCATTAGCAGCCACGGGTCGATGCATGGAATAGCCGGCGGCCGAAAGAATTTTCGGATTCACTCCCATCTTACGCAGTGTTCTCGCGACTGCTGCTGAACGCGCAACAGACAGACCCAGGTTGTCGATGTAAATATTTTTGATTTTTTGCCCCAATGGCTGGTTGTCGGTGTGGCCTTCCACCGATATTTGAACCCCTTCGACTTTTTTTAGTTCCTCCGCAAGACTTTTTAGCACCCGTTTACCATTGGGAGAAATAACCGTTTGTCCCGGCGCAAATAGAATTTTGTTCAATAAACGAATATTCAATTTGCCCTCCAAAGTGTTGATTTTCAGTTCTTTTTCTTGAATCTGTTTGTTCAGTCCCGTTTTGAGCTCTTCATAGGACTTGTTGAGTTCCAAAAGCTTTTTTTCCTTTGAAACCGCCTCTTGGGAGACAGCGTCAAGCTGAGCTCTGGACAGTCCCAGTTGACGATTTAAATCTTGGGTTTTTCGGTTAAGATACTCCCTTTCCTCCTCCAGATTGTCAATTTGACTGACAAGGGCCTGATGCTCTTGCGCCATTTTCTCAAGCTTCGCCTCCCTGTCTGCCATCTCCTGATTCAACCCTTCAATCTGGCTTTTTAGCGCCTGCAACTGTCGGTTGAGATCTCCTGATTTATGGATTAGACCAGCTCGGTTGCCTTCTAGCGTGACGATCGTCTTTTGAAGCTCCTGATTCTCATTTTTTACCGTTAGTGCCTTTTGTTCCTTATTGGCGAGCTGAATTTCCAGCCTATGAACCTTATCCTGAAGCGCTGTTTCAGCGGTCCTCAGCTGTTGGGTCTCCTCGTGGGCGGTTAACGCCTCGTTTGCTTTCTGGATGAGCTGATTTTCCAGGCTCTGGACCTTATCCTGAAGCGCTGTTTCGGCGGTCCTCAACTGCCGGATCTCCTCGTGGGAGGCTAGCGCATCTGTCTCTTTTTGAGAGAGCTGGTTTTCCAGTATTTGAACTTTATCCTGAAGCGCCGTTTCAGCAGTCCTCAGTTGTTGGTTTTGCTCCTGGGAGGTCTGAACTTCGGTCTCCTTTTGCACGAGCTGATTTTCCAGTCGCTGAACCTTATCTTGAAGCTCTGCTTCGGTTGTCGTCGGTCGCTGGATCTCCTCGTGGGAGTTTTGCGCCACGATCTCGTTTAGGTTGAGCTCATTTTCCAGGCGCTGCACCTTTTCCTGGAGCACCGATTCGACCGTCTTCAGCTGTTGTTTCTCGTCACGGAATATTTGCAGGTCGCGATCGTTTTGCGCCAGCAGCTTTTCAAGACGCTCGATTTTTTCCTGGAAATCGGTACCGGCCATTTCCCTTTTTTTTCTGATTTCCTCGACAGACTGCTCCAATTCCATATTTTTTTTCTGAAGTGCTTCCACAAGCCGAATCTTTGCGCTAAGATCGGAATTATAGGCGGCCTTAATCTCTCCTGAAGCCGTCTTTAAATAGGCGATCTCATTTTTGAGTTCTTGATTTTCATTATCGATCTTCGTAAGAGGGCCCTGATGAAGATAAACGCTATGGACGATGACTGATGCCAGAAGGAAGGCCAGTACAAGAATTGTCAGTTTGGTCAAATTCATGGTCGATCGCTCCTCCTTTCCGCGTTTTTAAAAAGTAGCTACCAGGTCAATGAGATAGGTTACGGATGGGCGAGAGATATCTTCCCGGTATCTAACAAGACAGCAAATTTGGGATGACTGCTAGTACAATTCTAGAAAATCAACCCAAGCAATTTAATGCGATTAGGAATCCTCTTCCGATCCTAACATCTTTTCGGTTTCCATCCACATCACGTTATAGACACAATTCGATAGCCGTCAATACCAAACGCCTGCCATATTCTTGCCACGGCAAACGCAGCCATGAATACCAAACCGAAAATCCGTACCGCCTTTTTGGCCCGGGAATTGATTTCACCCTCAATGCGCATTTGAAGAAATACGGCTCCTTGTTCATTTAAGCTTGAATGCCGCGAACGTTTTGATATAAGAACCCTGAACCAATCACTTCAGTGACCTATTATATTCCAATACTATTTGTCAAACAGATTTCAAATGGATCCGGGGGTAAAATCATCCAACAAAACAGCCCTGCGCTGGTTATTTGAAAGGGTCGGCGCGGCCACTACCTGGATCCTGCTTTCCGTGGGACTGGGACTGATCGGCGGTGTGCTGCTCATTTTTCAAGCGCGATTTCTGGCCCGCATCGTTCACGGCGCGTTTATTGAAAATCTCGCCATTGACGTGCTCCAGCCCTATTTTTATATCCTTGTGGGTATTATTATTTTACGGTCTTTTCTGGGCTGGGCCCGGGGTGTATGCGGTTTCTATGCCGGTGCCAATATCCGGCAGGAAGTCCGAATGGCTCTTTTGGAGCACCTCTTCTCTCTGGGTCCTTCCTTCACGAGCCGGCAAAGTACTGGCGCACTGGCCTGCACTGCGTTAGAGCATGTCGAGGGATTACACGATTTTTATGCATTTTATTTACCTCAACTTGCGCTGGCGGTGATGATTCCCGCTGCAATTCTGGCGTTTGTATTTCCTTATAGCTGGGCGGCCGGCACCCTTTTGCTGGTGACCGCGCCATTAGTTCCCTTGTTCATGATCCTGGTGGGGATGGGAGCTGAAAGCATCAGCCAGCGTCACTTCCAGGCGCTGGCACGCATGAGTGCTTATTTTTTAGACGTACTTCAGGGATTGCCCACCCTGAAACTATTTAACCGCAGCAAGGGCGTGGAGAAAACCATTGCGGCGGTATCGAATAATTATCGTATAAAAACCATGGCTGTCCTGCGGGTGGCTTTCCTGTCCTCAGCGGTTCTGGAATTTTTCAGCTCTGTCTCCATTGCCCTGGTGGCAATTTATCTGGGGATGAGTTATCTCGGCTACTTTTCCTTCGGCCTCTATGGAACGCCGTTGAGTTTGGAGGTTGGATTTTTTATCCTTTTACTGGCCCCGGATTTTTATTTCCCGCTACGGGAACTGGGGACACATTATCATGCCCGGGCCGCAGCGGTCGGAGCCGCCGAAGAAATCTTAAAGACACTATCGGTTCGCCGAACGCAGGTACAGACTGAATTAATCACCCCTGAAAAGACCGATGTCATCCACATCCATTGTCAGGAAGTATATCTGGAATATGATAACGGCAGACTTCCCGCCTTACGGGGGGTAAGTTTCGATTTCAAGACCGGAGAACAGGTGACATTGGTCGGCGCCAGTGGGGCAGGCAAAACCACGATACTTAACTTGCTGCTGGGTTTTTTACAGCCGGACAAGGGGAGAATCCTGGTCAACGATATTCCACTGGCCGCTTTGGCCCCGGACAACTGGCGCGAGAATATCGCCTGGATCGGCCAACGCCCCGTTTTGTTCCATGGCACCATCAAGGAAAATATTTTACTAGGACGACCGAAAGCATCCGCTGGCGAAATCGAACAGGCAGCGGGCCGCGCCGGGGTCCTTGCATTTTCGATGCATCTGACCGAGGGGCTCGAGACCCAGGTGGGAGAGCTGGGACAGGGGCTTTCTCGCGGACAGGCCCAGCGAGTGGCGTTGGCACGCGCATTTATCAAAAATGCACCCCTTTTATTGCTGGATGAACCAACCGCCGGTCTGGATGTTGAAAATGAAACGCTGGTTGTCAGCGCCCTAAAGGAATTTTGCCAAGACCGAACGGTGCTGACCCTGACCCATCGGCTGGAAAATATCAGATCGGCGGATCGCATTCTGGTGCTGGACAATGGCATCGTTGTCGAGCAGGGATCCTATTTGGAGTTAATGGCCGCTGGAGGGGTATTTTCCAGACTTGTCAATAGGTTCTAACCTGGACAATCTTCAATCTTTTACAGCTGAGAGGTACAATTCGTGTTTAAGCGTTGGCGGGAGCTCGTACCTTTTATTAAACAGTTTCGCGGTCATTTAAAATGGATGGTCCTGGGCACACTGTCCGGACTACTGGCGGTGGCTTCGGCGGTGGGACTGCTGGCTTTATCGGGCTGGTTTATATCCGCCGCCGCCTATGCCGGTCTGACAGCGATTACGGCACAGCTGTTTAATTTTTTTCATCCCGGCATCGGGGTTCGAATTTTTGCCATCGGTCGTACCCTGGCGCGATATGTCGAGAGAATCGTGTCCCATGATGCCACCTTCAGGATTTTGCAAAGCCTGAGGAGCTGGTTTTACCGCCATTTGGAGCCACTGGCCCCGTCCCGTTTGATGAATTTTCGCAGCGGTGACATATTAAACCGGATCGTGGCGGATATCGATGCGCTGGATAATCTGTATTTGCGCGTGTTTTCTCCCAGCGTGATTGCCCTGACCATGTCGGTTCTGGTGGTGGGTTTCCTTTGGCTGTTTGATCCGGTTATCTCCATGGTGACGGCGCTGTTTTTGTCGATGGCAGGATTTTGGGTGCCGCTGATGGCAATGCGACTGGGAGAGGGATGCGGACATGAGTTGGCCCAACACCTTTCAGATCTGCGTATTCGTATTGTCGAGGGCTTGCAAGGAATGCCGGAATTGTTGGTCTTTGGCGCACATAACCGTCACCTTGACACTGTAAAGCAAAGCAGTCGCGCATTGCTGAAAAGCCAGTTGCGAATGAGCCAAATCCTGGGGCTGTCCCAAGCACTGTTAACACTGATTTCGGGACTTGCCGTTTTGGCAACCCTTTATCTGGCGGTTATTCTGGTAAATCGTGATGTGATGGACGGCCCCGGCATGGCTTTGGTTACACTGGCCGTCCTGGCATCATTTGAAGCTGTTTTTCCCCTGCCGGCAGCTTATCAGTATCTTGGGCGCATGCGGGAAGCCGGCCGGCGGCTGCTGGAAATCGTAGATTCGAAACCAGAGGTGATTTTCCCCGGTCGATCCGTCACCCGTCCCCGGCATTTCGGCCTAAGATTTGAAAATGTATGTTTCCGATACAATCAGAAGGCCGGTTGGGCCCTGCGGGATGTCGAGTTCCAAGTCCACCCGGGCCGGCGAGTCGCAGTGATTGGAGAAACCGGATCGGGAAAGTCGACCCTGATTCATCTACTGGTGCGTTTCAGAGATCCCGATGCCGGATGTATTCAAATAGGAAGTGTGGATGTCCGCAACTTCGGCGAATCAGATCTACGCCGTCATATTTCAGTCGTCACGCAGCAACCTCACATGTTTAATGCCACCCTGAGAGAGAACCTGCTGATGGCGCAACCCGGCGCCGGAGAAGATGAATTGCTGGACGCCCTCAATTTCGCCCAGTTGCTGAATTTTGTATCCGCCCTGCCAGACGGTCTGGATACCTGGATCGGGGAGGCTGCCAAACTTCTATCCGGCGGCCAGGCCCGCCGGGTGGCCGTTGCCCGGGCCATGTTGCACAATGGGCCGCTGTGGGTGCTTGATGAACCGACCGAAGGACTTGATCCGGTGACGGAAGAAAGGATGATGGCCGCGATCAAGGCCCAGACAGCCGGTCGAAGCCTGCTATTGATAACTCATCGACTGATTGATCTTCACTGGATGGATGACATCGTCATGCTGGATAAGGGCCGGGTCGTGGCTCAGGGTACCCATGAAGAATTGCTCAGAGGAAACACACGGTACGCCTTCATGCATCGGCGAATAGCCTGAAGGTGATTGAATATTGACGGTTTCGTAAAAAGTTATCGAAACGTCATGCTGGGCTCGATCCGGCATTCAGAACCCTTTGAATTTACTGGATTCTGGCTTTCGCCAGAATGACGGCAAAATGCAATAATTGACTTTTTACGAGTTTATTAATCTTCAATCTTCAGTCATCAATTGTCATTTAAACAGGTCCGTACTGATATAGCGCTCGCCGGTACTGGCTAAAATGACCACGATGGTTTTTCCGGCGGATTCCGCGCGACCGGCTATTTCCTGGGCTGCCTTAATGGCGGCACCGGAAGAAATACCGCAAAGAATTCCGTCCAGTTTGGCCGCCTTGCGTGCGGTTTCAAAGGCATCGTCGTTGGAAACCGTCACCA
>JARFPZ010000495.1 GCA_029288035.1 Desulfosarcina sp. | reverse complement strand
GGTACGGATTGGTCTGGGGGATGGGTCGACGTAGAGGTTCAGGGTTCGGGTTCAGCGGGGCCTCTGGCCTGAAAAGCGGCCAGTTTGATCGCAAAACAGACTCCAGCGTTGTGGAGTCAGATACGAGCGGGAGCCGCTGGCGAAAAAAAAACGGCCAGTCTGATCAAAAAAGAAACTTTTAAAAAGCTAATATCGACTGTCGAATAATGAATATCGAATGTCGAAGGAATGTATCCTGTCTATTTTATAAAAAAAAGACTGAGCGCAGCGATTCCACCCTTCAATATTCTGCGGTTCGATATTCGATATTCTGCGGTTCGCTTTTAATGTTTCATGAGAGAGTTCTGTGTTAAGGATAAAGAGCTCAAGGAGGTAGCTTTAAACCTCTTTCTCATGAACATTGAACCTTTGACCCCAGAACCTCTGAACGCATATTATGGAAATAAACGAACTTGAAATACGTTCCGTTGGTGTTGATGTCGGTAGCGCAACCAGTCACCTGGTCTTTTCTAATCTGATCCTGAAAAGGGATCAGCATTCGGTTACCAGGCGTTTCAATATCCAGGAAAGAAACATCATATATGAAGGCAGAATTGTCGACACGCCATTATTGGATGATAAAACCATCGATATCGTTAGATTGACCGGTTTTTTTAAAGAGGAGTATAAACGGGCCAATATTGATCCGGCCGATATTCAGACCGGTGCGGTTATTGTTACCGGTGAATCCGCCCGAAAGCAAAATGCCAAGCAGATCACCGAAGCCTTGTCCCATGACACCGGTAGATTCGTGGCGGCCACGGCCGGACCTAATTTCGAGAGCTTAATCGCGGCAATGGGTTCGGGAGCTGCAACGCGTTCTAAGGATGATCACAAGACGATCGTATCGTGTGATATCGGCGGCGGAACCTCCAATATCGCCATTTCCAGAAATGGTGAGACGGTATCGACCAGTTGTGTGTCGGTCGGAGGACGCCTGCTGGGCGTTGATTTGGAAGGAAAAATCTGGCGGATCGACGCGCCGGCCACCAAGGTGATGGAAAATCTTGGCTTAACGCATACCATCGGCGACTTCATATCTAAGGCTGATATTGAAAAAATCGCGGCCAAATTTGCTGAAGTATTATTTGAGGTACTCACGGGTCCTGCGAGATCTTCTTTAGCCCGGCAGCTTATGCTGACTGCCGACTTGATATTTCCAACACACATTGATGAATACTCGTTTTCAGGTGGGGTCGCTGAGTTGATGTATGGCGGGGTCAACAATTTTAACGATATCGGGCACATTCTGGCCAATCAAATCAAATTGCTGACACCCAAATTATCAGGGCCCGTCATAGAGCTGCCGAATAAAATTAGAGCGACCGTTATCGGTGCGGGCGCCTACTCATTGTCGATTTCCGGATGTTCCGGTTTCCGGGATGACAAGATATCTTTCCCGATTAAAAACGTTCCCGTCATTCGGGTGGATGTCGATCAGTCCAACTTAAGTAGCGAACACGTCGTATCGCAGCTGAACGTCTCTTTTCGAAGATTTGATCTGCACGAAGGCGACGAAATTATCGCCTTATATTTCAAGGACCAGGTCAGAGCCTCTTATCCTCAGCTGGAATTGTTTGCAAAATCCATTGAAAGGGCCCTTGCCGATACGATTAGGAATAAACTGCCGATAATCTTGATCTTTGAAACTGACATCGCCTGCAGCGTGGGCAATGTCATCAGGCGTGAAACGCAATTGAAGACCAATCTGCTGGCTCTTGACGAGTTGATGCTGAAGGAAGGCGATTGGATTGATATTGGCGAACCCTTGGTGGACGGCCAGGTATTTCCGGTGACCGTTAAATCACTTGTTTTTCATGGGGGATAGGCGGGCAGAGGATAGGTGTCAGGGGTCAGAAGTCAGCTGACAGAGGACCTTGAATGGGAAGCCGGAATGGTAATGCAAAGGGCGGAGAGGATGGCGTTGACAGAGGTCAGATGTCAGAAATGAGCCCAACCGCTGGCTATTAATAAACGGCTGGTCTGATCGAAAAAGAAACTCAGGAAGCTATCTGAACGGTCTTTTAGTAGGTTAGGGTGCGAGCGAAGCGAGTTCCCTGACGAATCCCTTTACCTCGCAGCACCCGCAGATTGTCAGGTAACGCCTGCGGCGCAACCTAACCTACATCCTGTTCACGGTTTCGGACAGGCACAATCTCATACGAATTTCACACGAGCGGGAGCCGCTGGCCAAAAAAACGGCCAGTCTGATCAAATAAGAAACTTTGTGATTTTATTTCAATTGTATTTGGATTGGTGGGAGCGGTTTTTTACCGCGATTGCCCATATAAATCGCGTCAGGAAGCCGCTCCCACCAATCATTAATTATCGACTAAAGGACATTGAATAAAATGAAGTTTCATATAAGCTTTCAGGTTTAAGCAATTAAAAAAAATTTTGCGGCTTGGATTAATCTTAAATCATGAAAAAAACACAAAAACCCCATTTTTTAATAAAAACCCTTTTTCTGCTAACTGCATTCATGTGCCTCGGATGGGCTGACAACTGGGAGGGCATCCGAAGCGCTGCGTCCACTATCACTTGCGTCAAGGCCGAATTTGTGCAGGAAAAGCACATGGAAATCCTTGCCAAGCCGGTTGTTTCCAAGGGTGTTTTTTATTTTCAGACGCCCAATTCCCTGCGCTGGGAATATCGATCCCCGGTTCATAGTATTCTGCTTATGCATGACGGTAGAACCAAACGCTACATCTTAAAAGATGGGGCTATTACCGAAGATGCCGGCGCACATCTGCAGTCCATGCAAGTGGTTCTGCAGGACATCGCCCAATGGATCAATGGCCGTTTCGAAGAAAATCCGGCTTTTAGCGCCAGCCTGGAACCCCATCGCAAAATCGTGCTGCGGCCCAAAGAGAAAAGTCTTGCCAATATCATTCAACGCATCGAGCTCGTCCTTTCAGACCGCCCCGGGATTATAGCAGCGGTGATGATCTACGAAGGAGAGAAATCATATACCCGATTTGAATTTAAAAACGCTGTTCTCAACCAACCCTTGCAGGATTCTATTTTTCGGAAAATTTCATGAAATTGTTGTGTCTTTTGTTGTGTATCGGGTGTATCCTCATATCATGCAGCACTCTGCCGAGCCTGGAACCCGCAAAACTTTCGGAACGGACGGAATTGTCGCAAACATGCCAGCGGCTGTTTCCCAGCGGAAAATGGCAGTTTGTTCATTCGATTGAAGCCGCGATGCCGGGCGGACAGAAGGGTTTGGTCATGGGGGTGACTGTCATATCTTCACTGGGCAAAACCGCCCATTGCATTCTCATGACGATTGAAGGGCTCGTGGTTTTTGATGCGCGCTATGATCAAGAGCTTATCATCTATCGGGCGGTTGCACCATTTGACCAGGACGGATTTGCCGCCGGTCTTATCAGCGATATTCAGCTGATTTTTTTTAAGCCGCAAGGACCTTTGGTGGAAACCGGCAACGATTCGAACGGGTCATCCGTCTGTCGCTATCAAACTCCGGATAGCGGAATCGTTGACCTTGTAATCGATGCCGATCACACCCGGCACATCAGACAATACACTTCTCAACGGCGGCTAAAGCGCACAGTCGATGCTTTTTTCTCCAAATCGGAACCTGACGGCGACGGGCCTGATTTTCCCGATCGCCTGGAATTAAAGGCCCACGGTGTCGCAAGATATACCTTGGTCATGGATCTGGTGGAAGCCATACCATTAACAAAATAAGGATTCGAGACTATTTATGAAACTTAAACTGATATACCCAAAATGGCCCAAGCTGGACGGGCAAACCGAGTTCCATTTGCCGCCCCACGGACCGGTTGTATTTGCCGCATCGCTGCCCAAAGACGTTGAGGTGGCGTTTATTGACGAAAACCTGGAGTCGATTGATTTTGATGATCCGGTAGATTTGGTCGCCATCTCCATGATGTTGACCGTGCAGGTCAAACGTGGCTGGCAGATTGCCGACACCTACCGCCGCAAAGGGGTCAAGGTGATTTTTGGCGGCATCGCCACCATGCTCCACGCCGAAGAAACTATGGACCATGCAGACGCTGTATTTTTAGGGGAATCCGAGGGCAAAATGGAGAAGGTTTTTGCGGATTTCAAAAAAAATCAGCTGGCCAAGGTATATGATTTTTTGGAGGACAGACCGCCCATCGAAATTGTGGGTACGGCCCGGCGGGATATCCTCAAGCGAAATCTGTATAATTACAAAGGCATTCAAATGGTGGATCTGGTGCACGCCTCTCGGGGATGCCGTTTTCACTGCTATCCCTGCGCCGTAGCTTATCTGGGCGGGAAACAATTCAGGCCGCGACCCATCGATAAAGCCATTGAAGAAATGGCCGGCATCGACAATAATCGTTTGTTTATCGTCGACAACTCCCTGGCCCAGGACATCCAATGGGAATTGGATTTATTTCGGGAAATGATTCCTTTGAAGAAAAATTGGTGTAGCCATCCCATAGAGGATAAAGCGGAGGTACTCGATCTGGCAGCCCAGGCCGGGGCCTGGTATGTGTACCAGGCAGTTTTTGACACCTCGAATTTAATCCGCGAAAGGATCAAACGCTACCACGATCACGGCATCGCGGTCGAAGGCACTATTCTCCTTGGGCTGGACGATCATACCGAAGATTTTATCAAGCGACTGGTGGATTTTTTGCTTGAAATCGAGCTCGATCTGGCCGAATTTACCGTATTGACACCCTTTCCCCACACCAAAGCCTATGATGATCTCAAACAGCAGGACCGGATTATTTCTTATGACTGGAACGATTATTCCGCCGACAAGGTCGTCTATCAGCCCAAACACATGTCGGCGGAAAAACTGCAGCAATTATTGCACTTTGCCTGGGATACGTTTTACAGGGATGAATCCCAGGAATTGAAGATGTTCAAGTTGTTTCAGCGGGTGATTGAAAGGGAAATGGCGAACAACACCTTCAAACCGCGCGATCGCGCTCTGGCAGCGCGTGCATTTGGTAAAGAGGTCTGATGGTTTAAGAGCAACAATTGCGATTCGTTTGGACAACAGGTACGAATTAAAATCTTCCATTTGACCCGGAAATATTAAATATATTAAATTATATAGACTCTACATAATAACTGTAAAAAAACCAAAAAGACGACCTTTAGCTCTTTTCCAAACCACTGGACATTCATAAATCACCTGTCATTTTTCATCTTATAAGCTGTATCCATCTGATATCTCATTAAAAAAAATTAATGACATTGAGTTGTCAAACAAATTTCGGTATAATTCCTTATAGATTCAAGTTTTGTAATGAAATAGAGAATCTACTTAATATATGATGGAATTTGAAAGCATCATATCCCAACACGGGAAGAAGTGACACCAGCGAGGCGGAATGTAGGACAACAAAATGGGCATGAAGGCTAACCATGGCAGTTCAGTAGACAGCCAAGGCTGGGCGGTTTTGTTCTTCCGTGGGAAATAGAGCAAGAACATATTTTAGGAAGGTCGGCGTCAGCACTGGCTGCTACTGACCGCCGGCGTTAGAGTGTTTTAAAAGGTGGTCGCAATTTGTGACCAGCATCTCGAAAAAGGAAAATGGATCAAATATGGATGAAAGCAAGTCAGTTGTTCCTGTGGGAAAAATTGAGAATCGTATCCTTCTCATCAAAGGTGAAAAGGTCATAATTGACGCTGATTTGGCAGAATTTTACGGAGTGCCTACCAAACGTCTCAATGAGCAGGTGAAACGGAATAAAGATCGATTTCCTCATGATTTCATGTTTCAACTTTCTCCGGATGAAAAAGCCGAGGTGGTCGCAAATTGCGACCACCTCGAAAACCTAAAATATTCAAGGGCATTACCCTATGCCTTCACTGAACATGGTGCAATCATGGCGGCTGGTGTGTTGAATACATCCAGGGCCATTGAAGTCAGCGTCTTCATCGTTCGTGCATTTGTTAAAGTACGGCAGATGGTTGCCGGCCATAAGGATTTGCAAAGGAAAATTGCTCAGATTGAAAGGCGACTGACCGACCGCGATGAACAAATTATTGAACTTGTGAATCTTATCAAACAACTGTTGAATCCTGAACCTCCGCCAAAGAAAAGAAGGATTGGTTATTAAGACGAAACACTAACAATGCTACTTGGAAATTTGTGGAAATTTGGGGACGGAAATTTGGGGACGTTGTTGACTGAATTGACTTATTTTTGCTTTGTAGCTGACAATAATTATTATATGTAAGGGATACGATGTCACGTCGAACTCGGTTGGACGCCCGTGGGTTCTTGCATCATGTTTTCGAATTTAACATAGTTCGGATTGTGATTGCTTTGGTAAAGACACACGGGCTTTAGGTGAATTTGCAGGTGGCTAGATGTTTCGAAATCGGCCATATCAAAAATCATAAAACGGAAAACTTAATACATCTATTTAATCAACAACGTTATATTTCTACTAAAATTACCGAATCAGCGGTGTCAAATTGCTTTGCCTCTGTCCGCCAACAGTTTTTATGGCCTGTGTATCGATTTTACGTTATTCCCATTACACATAATAGAGATTAATCTCCAACTGCCCTTGTTTTATCAATATTTAATATTTAAGACGCGACTCTTTTTTCTACTTCTTCGAGATCCTTAAAGACATTCACGGCCTTTTGCCGCTTTATCACCCGCTGGTAGCGTCCTTTCCAACCATACTTTTTGAGTGACCGGCCGATGAAGAACTTCGCCAGAGGCCTGAAGGCATAAAGCCAGATCGGAATCCACAGGGCGCCCTGGCTTTTGGCGCGTTCCGACGGCTCCCACCAACCCAGAACCTTCTGGTGGTGATACCAGAACAGATATTGCAATTGGTCGGTGTCTAAATGTTTGGTTTTTACATTGGCCCACATGCCGTTGTACCATCTATAATCATCCGGGTTTGTCACCAGCCCCTGGTCCAGCAAGTCCTGACGCATTCCGGTTTTGGGGTAGGGGGTAAGGATCTGGCAGTAGGCGGTATCCGATCCGATGGATTTCAAAAACTGATAGTTTTCAATGATGTCCTCTTCATCGTCATCCGGAAACCCAAAAATCAGGCCGCCGACCACCATGATGCCGTATTTGTGGCAAAGCTCAACAGCTTTGCGCGAGGCATCCACAATATTGCCTTTGCCGGCGGTGACCAGATTCTTTTTGGATACATTTTCAATCCCCAAAAAAACGGAACTAATACCGGCCTGGGACATTTTGCTGACCATTGCTTCGTTTCTGGACATTGAAATACAATCGGCCTGGACCACCAGATGCAGATTTTTATATTGGCGGACAATAATTGCATCACAGATCTCGATGACCCTTTCGGGATCCAGCACCAGATTGTCATCAGAGACAAAAGCCCAGCGAGTTTTGCGATTATAATAAATGTCATCCAGATTCTCCAGGACACGCTCAATGGGATATGCCCGGAAGTTTCGCCCATACATGTGCCTGATACTGCAGTAGTTGCAGGTACGGGTACAGCCCCGGGAGGTTTCCAGGACTTCTATTTTGGAATTCATGATGTGGTAACCCCAGGTCAAACGCCGTTTATCCCGAATCGGAGGTTTAAGCCGGGACAAATCCAACAACTCGCCTTTCTGGTTATGAATAAAGTGGCCATTGTTTTTATACGAGAGCGAGGCAATTTCTTCCAGCCGGTCTTTACCGTCCAGGGCATTGACCAACCGACGGCAAGCTTCTTCACCTTCGCCGCGGATCATAAAATCGATAAAGGCCGATTCGGGGGAGGCTCCGATCTCTTCGTGCATCAATGTGGCATGATAGCCACCAATCACGATTTTTGCATCCGGCAGCAGCTGTTTTATGAGTTTGATCAGTTTCACGCAAGTTTCGAACTGCCATGACATCGAGGATAGGCCGACCAGGTCCGGACGGATTTTCAGCATTGTTTTAGTTAAATATTTTTTTAGTTTTCCGCGTTTGCGGATCAAATCGATGATATAGACCTCGTGTTCTCCATCGATGTTGCCACCCACGCTCGCGATCCCGCCATTGGGCATGTGAAAGGCGCTCTCGTGCATGATCAGCGGGGCCGCATCGGGCATCGACATTAAAATAATTTTCATGTTTCCTCGTTGGTTTATGGATTCTTGGCTTCCTGCGTTTCCAGTAACGAATGCACCTGGGAAATCAATTGCGCTATTGAAAAGCGGTCGCTTTGATACTCAGGATCAATCCTATCGATAAGCTCAATGCTGATGGTGTTGGGAACCATTGTATTGAATAAAAACCTACCGGGCGTGAACAATTTATTGGTGTTCCGAATATACAGGACGTTTACCGGTGTCCGGCTAAGTTTGGCGATTTTGAAGGCCCCCTTGTTGAGCCGGCCGATGGTGCCGTCCCGGCTCCGGGTTCCTTCGGGGAAAATAAATAAATTGCCACCGGACGCCAGATAGCCGTCCATGGTGTCAATACGCTCGATCACTAATTCCGACAGCTTGCCTTCAGAAGTGGAAGGAACATATCCCGCCTGTTTGAGCATCCAGCCAAAAACCGGTACCCTGAAGAAGGTGCTTTTTACAATGGTTTTATGCCGCGGGAACAAAGAAATAAGCAACAGCGGATCCAGATAGGATTGATGGTTGCAAACAATCACTGAAGACCGGATCGATCCGAGTTCATCAGCGATACGCAATTTTTGCGCTGGAATAAAGATCCGAATGAGGAAAAAAAACCCCACGCAAAATTTGTGGTTCAATTGCTGGAAGGAAGTTTCGCAGTTTTCGGAAAACATGTATGCCGCCAGATAGACGGGCGTAAAAATTATAGGGAACACGAGTGAGAAATAGCCCCACAGCAGCAGCGTAACAATCAGGTCGGAAACCGGCTTCAGGTATTTGTGTGATAATCGGTTCAAAGGTTCTGAACCTATATTTTTTTTATTATCAGGCAGGTATTGACCCCGCCGAAGGCAAAGTTCTGGATGGCTGCGATGCGAATATCCGATTCGACAAGCTCCTGGGCGTGATTGATCATGTTACATCTTTCATCGATATTTTCCAGATTCAGCGTCGGTGCAATAAAGCCCTCTGCCATCATGTAGCTGGTGATTAGCATCTCGATGGCGCCGCATGATCCCATGGTATGTCCCATATAACTCTTTAAGCCGGTGACCACCGGTGATTTTCCGTAGACCCTGCCCATGGCCTGGGCTTCGATGACATCCCCCATTTTGGTACCCGTCGCATGGGCACTGACGAAATCCACAGAATCGGGACCGATTCCGGCATCTTTGAGCCCCAGTTTGATGGTAGCGGTAATTCCATCAATATTCGGCAGGATCAAATCCCCGCCGTTATTGTTGCAAGAAAACCCGATAATTTCGGCCAATATGGTTGCGTCTCGCTTTTTGGCAAATTCGTATTCTTCCAGCAGCAGAGCGCCGGCGCCTTCTCCCACCACCAGTCCATCGCGCTGATTGTCAAAAGGACGCGGCGTCAGCTGAGGGGTATCATTAAATTCAGTCGAACATGCCAGAAGGTTGTCAAATACCGCCACCGTTGTGGTATCATACTCATCGGCCCCTCCGCAAAGCATGGCATCCTGCATACCGTATTTAATCATTTCATACCCGAAACCAACGGACTGGCTGCTGGTGGTGCAGGCGGTCGATGATGAGATTACCCGGCCGGTAATGCCGAACATTTTGGTAATATTAACGGCCGTTGTGTGAACCATGGATTTTAAATAATCCACGGCCCCGATAGATGAGAAGCTTGAGCGGGATTGGCTGAAAAAGGATTTATAGATTTCCCTCTGAACCGTCGGGCTGCCGTGAGTTGATCCGAAGGCAACCCCCAGCCTGCCGGAGGTAATAAAATCAGTGTCCAGACCGGATCCTTCCAAAACTTCCTTGGCCACCTGGCAAGCATAGTAGGCCACCGGACCCATGGTTTTTCGGTATAGGCGTTTAAAATCATACGCAATCGGGTAATCCACCGTTCCGAAAACGCCGCAATGAATAAAATCGGAAAGCAGGCCGTCCGGCCGGATTTTTTTTACACCCGAAATCCCCTCAATCAGACTCTGGACGATCTTTTCTTTGCTGTGACCTACCGGTGTTATAGCCGAGCCCTGCGTAATTACGACTCTTCGTTCCATCGCGGTTCCAGTATGAAATGCAGTGAACGATAAGGAATTGTTTAATTGGATAAGGGTTGGCCCGTGGCCCGAGCCGCCGACAGCGATTCAATATAGTCCAGGATGTGGTTGATGGTTCTTATTTCCATGGCGTTCTTTTTTTCAGCCTGGGTCAATTCCGAACCAAGCATAATTTCAATTTCCCTTAACAGCTCAATGGCATCAATACTGTCAAATTCGTATGCATCCCTCAAATCATCATCGATACCCGCGTTCTCTATCTCAAATTGGTCCCTGAATATTCGAATGATTTCCGATTTTATCTCGTCACGTGTCATGAATCCTTATCTTTCCACCTGAAATACAATAAACTGAAACAATATTACATATTACACATTAGTTCAAATAAAAATTCAGAACCTTCGATAAACGCCCAATTAAAAAAATATTGAATATTCAAGGTTTGCCTCTCTCCAAGCTGTGGGCTTTGCGCTCTACGAGCCGGAAGCCGGCGGATCAATTGTTAAAAAAAGATAATAAAAATGGCAGAGCGAAGCCTCCCCTCCGGCCTGTAAGCCCATGAAGCCTGCGGGCTGGAAGCGGGCTCGTAGGGGTTCTAGTGCCTACGCCTCGGAGAGCGACAACCACAAATCTTCAATTTTCAATTTTCAATCCCGGTTTATCCGGACAGGGTTTGGCAGCGAGAAAAGGTTTAAAATGGTACCACTGCAGAGGATAGTTGCGAAGGGTCGCTTCCAGGATATCGGCGTATTGTTGAGCAGCGCGCCGAATGGCCGCGGCTCTTTCCTCTCGAGAGGCGCAAGCCAGGACAATGGGGCTCGACATCGTGAAATGATATTGATTTTTCCCCGTCCGAAATGCAAAAAAAATAAACAGCGGGGTACCGGATAATAAGGCAAATAAATGCGGGGCTTCCGGTAACAATATTTCGCGCCCAAGGAATTTTACAGGGACGGTTCGTTGATCCTTATTCCACAATAGATCCCCGGTTAACGAAACCACGCCGCCCGATTCGATAAACTTAATCCCCTCCAGGATATCCATCGGGGAGCCACCGTCCTGTTCCACCGCAATTATTTGGATACCGCTTCGGGAAAGGCTTTCCTTCTGAATCTGCTCGAGTTGTTCCTTTTGCTTGACGCCCATATAAAGCAGCAACCGTACGCGGTTGACCCTGCGCTTTAAAAGATGGGCGGCCACATCCCAGTTTCCCATATGGGACATCAGTAAAATACCGCCTTTTCCGGCATCAATTGATTGTTCAAGATGCTCGCAACCTTCGGAAGTGAACTTGAGTTCGTCGGATTCCTGAAGCAGAAACCGGTCCACAAAAACGTCGGCAAAATTATGAAACTGCCGCCAGGCGCACCAGAGGTGAAACAGCCGGTTGCGATCAGGGTAAAGCGTCCGGTAAAATCTCACACTGTTCCCCACTCTGAAAGGGAATAAAAGGAAAAACCCGGTGGCGACAATCCAGGCATAAACAGCAAATACCCACCGACCACATTTTCTGGATATAAAAATTATAGATTTATATAAGAATTTCCTCATAAAATTCGATTTTATTTTATCCTCAAATGGTTAACCATCTTATCGAATCGTTTCGCACCAATGACCAGCCTCACGGTACCCAGAGATGCGAGGATGGTTCCGATTATCCCCGGTGCCATGACGCTCTGGCCCGCAAGGAATAATCCCTTAACCGAGATCCGATTTAGTATCGAGGCTTCAAGCAGCTGGTCTGAAGAGCGCTGAACACCATAGGCCGAACCCCCCGGGCTGTTCACCCAGTCTCGTAGGGTAAGCGGCGTATAAACGTCAAGTAGTTTCTCGCCCTGCAGCGACCCGAATATATCCCCCGCTTCACGAATTAAGTGCCGGGCTCTATCTTCCTTTTCCCTGACATAATCCCCGCCCCGCCGGCCGGTTTTGGTGTGCTCCCACTTTTGCCAGCGTTGGTATTCACCTGATGTCAGTATGGTTAGCAAATTTTTTCCGTCCCGTTCACTTTCTCTGAGTTGGAAATATATCAAATCCAGAATAGTCCCGTTTTCTCCTGTTTGAACTTTGAATATATTATAGGGAATGGCTTTATGCTTGGAGGCCTCAACACTTAGATGGACGCAAAACATTCCATAACTGTCAACCAATTTCGATACTAGTCGGCGATATGAGGGTTTTGCCGCCCCATCCGGCAGCATATTGAGAACAACTTTCGGATGTACAGCGCCGATCACAACCGGCGCTTTCAATACCGACCCCGATTTCAATTGAACGCCTTCGACAACGCGATGGTTCACAAGAATTTTTTCCACACCATCACCCTGAATGATTTTGCCCCCGAGGGATTTAAGGCGATCGGTAAAGGCCTTGGCCATCTGGGCACTGCTGCATTTTAAGCGCCAGGATGAAAACAGGTAGGTGGCGAGCACCATGTTGTGATAAAAAACAGGGCACGATTCCAGTGGGACACCGATCCAGCAGCAAGGGATCCCAAGAACTGCCCGGAGGCCGGGGGAGCATTTCAAGTCGGTGAGAATGTCTCCGATGGGTTTCATGTGCTCAAGCATGGAGACATCGAGTTGCCTTGAAAACAGGAAATCAAGGGTGTGAATTTTTTCGCCATGCTGTCTTAGGCTTTTCATTATGACGCTGATTTGCCGATGTTCCTCCGGAAAAGCATTCCTCAAATTGTCTTCATAGGCATCAAAACCGTCCGGAAGATTGAAGGCGAAGTTCTCGAAAATATATCGGTCGATGATGCCTTCAGCCCCCATCCTTTCAACCGGGATTCCCGCGGAAACACCCAGAAAATCGAACAGCCTTCGTAGCACCTGACCGTCATCGAGCGATCCCAAATAGTGCACGCCGACGGCACAATCAAGCCCCTTGCGGGTGTAACCGCGCATCAACCCCCCGGGCAACGGGTTCTTTTCGATCACGGTTGTCTGGAACCCCAGCTGAGCGAGGATGATGGCAGTCGAAAGACCACCTACACCGGATCCGATGACCAACGCATTCTGTGAAGCAGATCTATTTATTTTCATATGAGCATCGCCGCTGGCCTGAAGAGCTGCCAGTCTGATTGAAAATGAAACTTTAGTGATAAAAATGTCGAATTACAGATATCGTCAATCGTCATTTCAAGGGTTTTCGTACGAAAGGACGAATCAGAATCCTCTGGGTAATAAGCCGGGAAAATGTACAGGTATTTCTTAAAAAATCAATAAATGGCCGAAAATGAGAAATCCTTTTTTTGCCCGGGGCATAACTGACGCTGACCGGCATTTCGATGACGGGGAGTTTTTCCCAACCGGCTTTTACCAGAATTTCAACCTCAAACTGGAACCTTCTGGCGGTTACGTTGAGTTTCAGGGACTCAGGCAGAGGATAGATTCTGAACCCGCTTTGAGAATCAGCCATCCGGGGTCCCCCTGAAAGCACTACCCAGAAATTGGAGAATTTGCGCCCAAACCGGCTTGTCCAGGGGACTTTCTTACCCACCATGCCCTGACGCATCCCTACAACCAGCGGTCGTTCATCTTGCGGAATCGCCGCCATCATATGCAGGGCATCTTGCGGATCATGCTGTCCATCCGCGTCAATCGTAATTGCCCAGTCGGCAATTTTTTCAGCAGCGATAAACCCGGTCATAATGGCCGCTCCCTTGCCCCGGTTCTCAGCGTGCCGCAGGGGGTAAATACCAGTGTAATTCCTGATTTTTTCACAGCTGGAATCAGTTGAACCGTCATCCACCACAAATACCGGCAAGTTGAGCTTCAGTGATTTTTTGACAACCTCATCAATCCCGTTCTCATGGTTGTATACTGGAATGATGACGGCAAATTTTCCCTTTTTACCGACATTGGGTGTAGTTGTATTTGGGTCAAGTGGCATCTCCGAATCTAAATGAGTTCCGGCAAAAACGCCATAGCCCAGGTTCCAGGGCCCATATGCACACCGGAAGTAAGAGATAGCGGCTGTAGTTTTATTTCAGCAGAGGGGTAGCATGCCTGAATTTTTTTCTTGACTGCATCGTTGACCCATTCGCGATTATCGGAATACTCGAGCATAATAAACGGGGAGGATTCTTTATTGAAAGCGCCTTCAAGCTTGGCAAGTGCGTATTTAAGCTGTCCCTTGCGGTTTTTTACGCTCCCGACCTTGTTGGCACCTTCGGCGGTCGGACTGATAATCGGCTTGACATGTAACACGTCGCCCCAAAAAGCGCTGGACTTTGCCAGCCTGCCACCGGCCGCAAGGTACTTGAGCTTGTCCAGGAATACATATTCTTCACACGATTCGACGGCTCTTCGCGCAAAATTTATCACCGCCTGCGGGTCGCCGGTTCGAGCCGAATACCTGGCAGTTGCGATCGCAATCGCCCCCAGGCGGCCGGATGCCGATCCCGTATCGATGACGGTCAGGCGGCCATCAGGATCGTTTTGGGCCTTCCAATCCACGGCCAGATCAAAATTACCGGTAAAGACAGATCCCACACAAAGATACAGCACATTAGGGTACTGGGCCAAAACGCGCTGATAGTACTGGTAACGCTCAAATACGGAAGCCTGCGAAGTTGAAACCCGGACGCCCTGCCGGATGTTTTGGTAAAGCTCCTCGGAAGAAAAAAGCGTCTCCGGTAGTGATTTATCCCCGGCAATGATATAGCTGTCCAAAAGGGTGAGGCCCAACTCACGGGCATCCTCCCGGGTCAGCGAGCCGGCCGCATCCGTCATAATATGGATAGCCCCCTGATGGTGCGACCTGCTGAAATCTTTTATTTGAGAACCGATATTGTCGTCGGTCCAATGAATGACATCACCGAGAGATTCGATTTTTGCCTTGGCTTGGCGGGAATCGCCGGTATGTAAATGAACCTTCAAATAGTCCTTATGGGGGATGACCACCACACTTTCACCATACCGGCTGAGTTGGCTGACTGTTTCATCTGCGTCTTCATCATAATTGATGACGGTGTCCACGCAGTAGCCTTCTGCCATCTCCACCTGATAGGAGGGTGAGATTTCAAGCAAGCCTTGAAATATTGAAGAAATCGGTCGAAACTCATTGTGTTGGCCGATGAGACGCTTAAAAAAGCCTTCAAGAAATATAAACATTCCCAGAGCGCCGGAATCTACGACACCGGCCTGCTTCAGCTTTGGCAACAGCTCGGGAGTTGATTTTACGGATTCTTCCAATCGGTCTATGATTTTGGCAACGTCATCGGTTTTATTCTCAAAATCAGTTTTTTCCAAACGATCAACCAATGTATCCAAAACGGTCAGCATCGTTCCGGATATCGGCTTGCTGACGGCCTGCCGGGCCTGGTCTCTTCCAATCCTCGCTGCTGTCGCAAGGTTTTCATAGGACTCGGCGGTCAGAAACCCGGAAAAAAACTGAGCCGCAATATTTCCCGAATTACCACGAGCAGACAGCAATAGATTATGAATTGTATCTTCCAGATCTTGTTCCAGGTAGCGCAGCGGTGTGAGGCTGGTAATCAAATTGCGACCGGTATCCCCATCGGCAACCGGAAATACATTAATGTCGTCAAGAACATCAGACCAGGCGGCGACCCGTTCAACGCCTGTAATACGTGCTTTTTGAAAATCCGGCTTCAATTTAAAAACCCAGCGCTTTACGAATATCCTGTGGTATTTCAAACATAATTTCCTTTTCAGGATATTTTACGGCAACCTGTTCACTTCTTCCTTTGGCGCAGATCAGATTGTTTCTCACCAGTCTTATTTTAAAATCAATCACGATTTTATATTGGGCCTCAACGCAGGTGGCCTTACATGCGAATTCATCACGATATCCTAATGATACGATATGTTTGGTTGATGTCTTCGTGATTGGGAAAAGATAATTTGTCTTTTTAAAATAGTCGTAAAGGTCCAAACCGGAGCTGATAAAAAGCTCCGTTCGCGCAACATCAAAATATTTAAGATAATTACCATGCCACACCATGTGCAGGGGATCCAGATCATAAAAAGGGACCGTCAGCTTTACCTCACTACGTCTTTTTTCAGCGCCATCCATCATCTAAAGAGACCCCGTCAAAAAAATAATCTAATAAACTAACACGAACTAAAACTGTTGACTTAACCATCATTCGCATAAATATCAACCGATAAAACCAAAATTTAGATTTTCCCCATCTTTCGCCCACTCGAACAATGGAGCAGCTTCAACTATTTTATATCTCAGTTGATGGGCAATTTACAACAGGGAAGCCAACCCCTTATTTCTTACCACCAACGGGTATGCTATCGTTTATAGGTGGTGGGGTATTTGGGTGTTTTTAAGATCTATATCCTCGTTTTCAGCCTCGAAAAGGACCTTATAGGAAGCGGGACTCTCCCCCAACTGATACCCTTCACCGCTTTCTATGACATCGCGCCTCTGGCCCGAAAGCCCAACGCTGCTTTCTCGTTTATGGCATCTATGGGTTATTTACCCCGTTAAACCTTTTCTTATTTTGTTTTGCCGGGGTATGCCAGATGTACCCCGGAATGAAATGTCGTTTTGCTCTCTTCCTATGTAGAAGAGAAAAATGGTCGTTTTACCTTCGAAAAACTCGATATAGGCCTGTTTCGGAGGGCAGAATTGACAATCATCCTCTTCATATCAATTAGTTGCCGTGGCCCGACCCCGAATTAGAACTTTTTCTTTCAGGAACATTCAAGTGATCAGTTTTAAATAATTTTAGAATTAAATCTTTTTCGTTGCTTATTTCATCCCATCCATTCATTTGCTTATAACGTCCGCCGGGGAGCAGCGGCCCACATTCAGGGCTATCTTGCAGGGTTTTTAAGATAAACCGCGATTTTCATGCCGTCTGCTCGACTGGTTTGTTGGGATTAAATTTTTATCTTGACACTTACCAAAATAAGTTGTACATTATCTTGTACAATTCGTATGGGGGTGTCAAATGAAAGCCATTACTTATACTGCTGCACGACAAAATCTTGCAAAAACGATGGAAAGCGTGTGCAATGACCATGCACCCGTTATCGTCACACGTAAAACAACCGATTCGGTGGTCATTATATCTCTTGAAGACTATGAAGCATTGGAGGAAACTGCTTACCTTTTGCGTTCTCCAAAAAACACAAGACGCCTCATTGAATCCATCGCTCAGCTCGAAGAGGGCCGGGGATCAGAAAGAGAGCTTTTAGATTGAAGCTCATCTTTTCAGATAATGCCTGGGATGATTACCCGTATTGGCAAAAGACAGATAAAAAAATCCTCCGGCGAATAAACACATTAATTAAAGAGATTAAAAGAAATCCTTTCGAAGGAATAGGCAAACCCGAACCGCTGAAACATGCTCTGTCAGGATACTGGTCCCGTCGAATAAACGATGAACACAGAATCGTTTACAAAGCTTATGCCGATTCCATTCTAATAGCTCAGCTTCGATACCATTATTAATTGTGCCCACCTTCTTCAATGCCCAACGTGGGCGTGAGCAGCGGCCTAAATAAATTCCAAGCCTGTAAGGCCTTTACGAAAAGCCGCTTTCTTCACGCCGTCTGCTCAACTGGTTTGTTGGCCGTCATACTCCGTACTATTCTAAATTTTCTGCATCAGCGAGGTCCTGTGGGCGGCCGGTAGCCATTTTGTTTTTCTTTAAGTTTTCAATATCAATAAAATTGATATGAAGACCTTGAATTTCAACTTCAACTTTTGCTTTATAACAATCTTCAAAATGCAGATCTTTTAATGTCGTCAAAATATCGATACGATTGGGAGGATAACCTAATTGAATTATCTGATCGCTCTCAAGAAAGTCGTCGGGTTTGAGTCCTAATGATCCAAAACCGAATTTTTTAAGGGCGTCTAAGATCTTATTAGCGTTTTCCGGTGACAATCCTATCCATACATCAAGATCTATTGTATAACGTGGATGCCCATGAAATGCGACGGCATATCCACCAACTACCAAATATCTAACCTCATTTTCGTTTAACAACTCGATAAATTCTCTGAAATCCTTGTTCAGCATTATATCTCCATAAATTGTATTCTTTTCGGATGTTCTCTAAGGCTTCTAAGCGCTCCTCATATGATCTTGATTGCCAATATAAAAAATCATTGGGCTGTTCATCTATTTT
>JARFPZ010000483.1 GCA_029288035.1 Desulfosarcina sp. | reverse complement strand
ATCGTTTTTCCGTTGGTTCCGGTGAATTCGGCCAGAAATGATGTCAATGAAAATCGTGACCTTCTTACAGCCTGGTGGGCCCGGGGAGGTCTCTTATGCAACACCATTAACCCGGCTGGAAAGAGCAGGAAGGTTATTCCCAGGGAAACAATAATCCCGGCAATCATCATCCAGCCAAAAGTTTGGACGGGCAGCAGATCGCAGAGTAACAGCGATCCAAAACCAGCGATCGTCGTCAAGGCAGCGTACAGACAGGGAGTCACCATTAAGCGGACGGTATCCAGGATAAGGTGTCGCTGCTCGGCGCCAGGATTTTGAGATGCGAGACCCCGGTAGCGTACGATCAAGTGAATCGTAATGGCCATTGTGATGATCAGTTGCAAAGATATGAAGTTGGATGAAACCACCGTCACCTGCCAGCCGAACATGCCCAGAAGCCCCATCATGGAAATTGCTGAAAACGCGCAACAGAGCATTGGCAATAGAACCCAGCGAAAATTCCTGAAAATAATGTTTAGGGTAACAATCAGGAAAAACAGGACCCCAAGTCCGAATACTTTCAAGTCACTCTTAATAAAACTGATCATGTCGTCTGCGATCATGCCCACGCCGCCCAGAAACAGTTCGGCGTCCTGGCGATAGTTGTCCATGATCGCGCGGATGTCCGCAATATTTTGATGCCGGATTTTCTTATTCTCTTCCCGGAGCTGTCTAATTTGTTCATTAAGGGTTTTAATTTCAGCTGATTCAGCTGTAGTGAGCGGCTCGTTCGCCCGTTTTATCCGTAAGAGATCGCGACGGGTTAATATACCCTGGTAGTGTTCGTCCGAGTGGAGCTTTATTTGCAAGGCAGTGGTTTTCAGATCCGAACTGACAAGCAGATTTTGGTATAGGGGACTCTTTCTGAACTCGATTTTAGCCAGCCGGCGGTCCACTGCAGGTGATTCAAGCGTCTGAACACCGACATTGGGTTTCCGTCCTCCGGCCGGCTCTGATGAACTTTTCAGCAGCGGAACATCCAACATAGAAATAACCGAGGAAACACCGTTCAGTTGTCTTAAATCATCGCGCAGGCGTTTTAGTTGTGTCAGTGCTTCATCTGAAAATAAATCGTTCGCAGGGGTATAGATCATCAACAGATAGTCAAGACTCCCGTAACGTGATTTTATAATCCGTGAGTATATAAAGTCTTCGTCGGTTTCGAGAATCAGTGTTTCCGTCGAAGCATCCAGCTTAAAATCTTTTGCCTTGTATCCAAGCAATGCAATCACTAATAGAAGACACAATAATATAAGTCGTGGTCGCTCCAGGACGATTTTATCGTAATAACGTGCTAACAGTGAGTTGCTTTTCTCCATAGCAATTTTAGATCAAGGCTGTTGAATATGTTCCCTTTAGTGGGACCGGAAAAATAAGATTGTGATAATACCGAAATTTTTAGCTATCGGTCGGGTTTTCCAATTTCAGCAGAAGGTCGTCAACAGTTCCACTTTCAAGGATACTGCTGAATTGGGAACGGTAGCTTCGGATGATGCTGACACCCTGAATCTCTAAATCATAAATTTTCCAGTTTTTCTGGGCGTTATAAAACTTGTACAGAATGGATATTTTCTTGTCTTTAGAGATCAAGTACGTTGGAGTATGGATTTTTTCCTTCACTTGAACGGAAGGTTCATATAAAACCTTCTCATCTGTATACAGGGTGAAATTACTCAGATATGAGGCCTTCAAACGTTTGATAAAAAGTTCTGTGAATCTCTCTTTTTTATCCTGCGACATTCCGAACCAGTGCTTTTTCCCCAAAGACAGCCTGGCCATCAACTCAAAATCAAACATCGGTGTGACGATGTCAACGATTTCTTTATTTTTTGCTTGCTGGTCAAGATCTTTTTTCTGCAAAACGGTGAATACTGCTTCAAGATTCGTCTGCAATAAATTATCGATCTTACTTTTATCATCGGCCGCAGCCGTCTGAAAAAATAGAAGCAGGATTATAGCAGCTATCAACAGGTTTTTCATAATCTTTCCTTTATTTTTAAATTGTGGACGTCCTCACGTGGCTTTAGTTGACACGAATCAGGTAATACAAACAAACTGCTACCCCTGTCAACTCTGAATTCTCAATTTCCATAACAAAATCAGATCCTTTATATTTCCGCATTTTGTAAATGAGGGCAGCTTTTTAATTTAAGTTTTGACATGGTCGGCCGATAAAACTGGTAATTAAGCTTATGTGTCAAAAGCAGGTAATCAGATTAATTTCCGATCTCCTTTCAGGTGATTTGAAGGACTGTCAATTGGATAAAATCCTCTAATGTTTGGTTCGACCCATATAAAATTCAGGAGCTGACCATATGGATATTGCAACTATAATAGGCCTGTTCGGCGGAACGATCCTGGTGGTTGTCTCTATTCTGATCGGCGGCTCTTTTTCTATTTTCGTTAATATTCCGGGTTTGCTCATCGTTGTCGGAGGAACCATTGCCACCAGTTTTATCAAATTTACGATGAAGGATATTATCAATTCCATTCGGGTGGCGATGAAAGCATTTGCAGTTAAAATAGATCCACCGGAACAAATCATGGACAAAATGGTTTCAGTCGCTAAAGTCGCCAAGGAAAGGGGCTTGATGGCACTAGAAAGTGAAAAACCGGATGATGAATTTGCGGCCAAGGCATTTCAGTTTCTGGCGGATGGCTTTGACGAACAGCAAATCAAGGAATTGCTGCAAAAAGATATCAATCTGACGATCCAGCGTCATATGACCGGAAGAGGTGTTTTTAAAGGCATGGGTGGGTCGGCACCGGCTTTTGGAATGATTGGAACCCTCATCGGCTTGGTTCAAATGCTCGCCAATATGTCCAATCCCCAGGACATCGGTCCGGCCATGGCGGTGGCACTATTGACCACGCTCTACGGCGCGCTGATTGCCAATCTGGTATGTCTGCCCTTGGCCGACAAACTATCATTGAGAAGCCAACAGGAGCAAATCTCTAAAAACCTGATTCTTGATGCCGTTCTGGGCATCGCCAGAGGTTTATCCGGGATGGTGTTCCAAGAAACGCTTAAAATTCATCTCTCGCCAAAAAACCGTTTGAAGGTGGTTCCAAAAGACAAGAAAAAGGCTAGTGCATAGTGAGTGAGGATTCTCTGCCACAAGAGGAAGTCGAGGAGGGTGCCCCCCTTTGGGTAGTAACCTTCGGCGATCTGATGAGTTTGCTGATGTGCTTTTTTGTTCTCTTGCTTTCTTTTTCCGAAATGGACCGTAAAAAATACAAAATGGTCTCGGGATCCATGAAACAAGCCTTTGGCATTCAACGTGAAAAACCGGTTTTTGAATCCCCAAGGGGTCAGAAAATGATTGCCAAAGAATTCGACCAGGCGGTCATGATCACAAAAATAGAAGAGGCCATCAAATCAGTTATTGATGAAATACAAGACGACCATGAAGAGCTCAAGGACGCTGTAGAATTAGAGATAGAGGATGATAAGGTAACCATCCGCATGATGGGAGAGACGACATTTGATACCGGTAAAGCCGAGTTGCACCCGGCCTTCAGACCGCTGCTAAAAAAAATCGGCGCAGTTCTAAGCCAAACCAAAGCGGAGATCATCATAGCCGGTCATACCGACAACGTTCCTTTAAGTGGCGGGCTGTTTGGTTCTAACCTGGGATTGTCCATGGCCCGGGCCGGTTCGGTGGCCGAATATTTGCTACGAACAACCGCCGTTGATCCAAAGAGATTATCAACCATGGGTTTTGGTGAATTTCGTCCGCTGGCTTCCAACGACACTGCTCAGGGACGCCGTAAAAACCGACGTGTGGAAGTTATTGTGAGTCACTAAATCTGTTTTGTCATATTGAAATTCGAATAAATCATCTTGCCCTGACAATTACTCGGAATTCCCGCCATCAACCAACACACCAATTAATGTATGAACTCTCATAGGAAATTAATCGTCACGGTAGTTAGCTTCCTTCTGTTTATCTCACCCGCGGTTCTCGCCGATACCGTCATTTTACAAAACGGCAAAGAGCTAAAGGTTGAAAAGATCTGGCCTAAAGGTGATAAAATATGCTTTATTTTCCATGGAATGAAGGTCGTCATCCCTCAAAGTAAAATATTACGCATTGAAAGCAAATCAGATAATTTGAAAACACTTCGGCGCGAGTCTGGCCAAGATGTCGCTCAGGGTCAATCGGAGGACACATCACAAGTAGATTTAAACGCTTCTGGGTCAATCACGCCAATAAGGCTAGTTGCTGCATTACGAAAGGATGGATTTTACGATCTGCAATGGGAACGTAAAGTGTCCAGTGTTGATGGATTAAAGAAAAAACAAATCGTTTCGGATTTAGATGACGTTATCGAATATACACGTCCTAAAGATCTTCTCCTAATTGGTGATGCCATTCTGGTATCTGTCAATTATGCTTTCTGGCGGGATCAGCTTTACACGGTAACCCTCTGGACCAAGGGGTATTCCAATTTCACAGCCTTGCGTGATGCGGCGTTTAAGAAGTTTGGTCCAGGTATCCGAAACGATTCCACCCGCGAAAGGTATCTTTGGTCTGATGCCCTCAGCGACATCATGCTGGATTATATTCAAGATGGCCATTATGGTATGCTCTGGCTAAGATCCAAAGAATTGGATCACCAATGCAGGTCATCCCAATTAAAGGGCCACGCATCCTATCTGAAATGGCTAAGATCAAGGAATTAATATTTTTATACGGGGGTATCGTCAATCTCCAATATCCCACCACCGCTGCCGCATCGGGCTTTGACAGAAATATCGCCTTCTTTGAAACACGCTTCCCTCTTGCAGAATGAACTCCCCTCTGATTAAGCACTAGACTATTTTTACACCGTGGATCTACCACCGGCTGACCGAATGTTGAATGGGAAAAATAGTTGATATCGACGTATTGACAATGATGCCAGTCAATAGAGCGCTTCTTATTTATTATAAGACTGCTTGACAGATACCCATTTTATATTAGTTTAGTCTTAAACCACTTAACATCGAGGACAATATGAATAGCCAATCTAACAACGTTTTACAAATTATTAAACCTGAGCCGGTGATTGAGGGGGCCGGTGTAAGACTCAAACGCAGTATTGCAACCGCAACTCTGGATCATCTTGACCCCTTTTTACTTTTCGATCATTTTGGCTCCGACAATCCTGACGATTATATCAAAGGTTTCCCCATGCATCCCCACCGAGGCATCGAAACGGTAACCTACATGATATCGGGTGTGGTCAGTCATAAAGACAGTATGGGAAATTCCGGCAGAATCCATGACGGAGACGTCCAATGGATGACCTCCGGAGGTGGGATTATGCATGAGGAGATGCCGCTGCCTTGTCAGCAGGAAATGGTCGGATTCCAGCTTTGGGTAAACCTGCCGGCCGGTCTTAAAATGACAACGCCGCGCTATCAAAATATTGCCTCTGATCAGATTCCGGAAATAATCCGCGATGACGGCGTTAAAATTCGGGTGATCGCCGGCGAGATGGATGGTGTTTGCGGTCCGGTAAGCGACATTTTTGCGGACCCGACCTACATGGATGTTTCTATCCCGGCCAACGGCTCTTTTTCTTATTCTGTCGAACAGGGCGACACCGTCATTGCCTATGTTTTTGAGGGCGAGGGCGTGTTTGACTCCGGTGACCTGCCAAAAGCCGAAACGGTCTCTCAGCCGCGACTTGTGGTATTGAGTGACACAGGTTTTTTTGAAGCTCGGGCAACCAAACGGTATGTCCGGTTTCTGCTGATTTCAGGGAAACCCTTAAATGAGCCTATCGCCAGATATGGCCCCTTTGTCATGAACACTCAAGATGAAATCCAGCAAGCGCTCGAGGATTTGAAAAACGGTACTTTTGTTAAAAACTGATTCAAAATTTGGGTTGATTTTTTAAGCAGCTGAAGGAAATTTGGAACCATCGGCATCTTTGGATATAAAGGAGGGCAATATGATGAACTCAGGTTTTAAAATAGCGGTGTTATTGCTGCTTATCGTCGGCATGACAGCCTGTGCCGGTCAAAGTAAAGAACACCCTACGACCGCTCGTCAACTCATCGCCGAATCTTACGGGCTTCAACATTTTAGCGAGGTGGAAAAGATTCAGTATACATTTAATGTTAAATTAGGTGAAAAGCTGATTAGTCGATTCTGGATCTGGGAGCCGCGCCTTGACCGGGTCACTTTTAAAGGGATGGATTACCAGAAGGCCATTACATACAATCGCGATGAAATTGAGGGCACGGAATCAAACAAGCTCAAGAAGATTGATGCCTGGTTTATCAATGATAACTACTGGCTGCTGTTTCCCTATCATGTTGCCTGGGACACGAATGCAAAAGTAGAAGATATCGGCCAGAAAGCGCTCCCTATGGGCGCTGGAAAAGCGAGGTGTGTGGTCGTTAGCTATCCTGCAACCGGCGGATACACACCCGGTGATGTCTATGATCTCTTTCTTGACGATCAATACCGCCTGGTGCAATGGGTTTATCGCCGCGGCGGATCTGAAAAGCCTACTCGAATCTCCACCTGGGAAGACCACCGTGAGGTGGGCCCCTTGACTGTGTCTTTAAATCATCAGGGCGAGGATCAAAATTTTCGGGTATGGTTCACCACCGTGGGTGTTATGATGGCCGACGCTGACAGTTGGTTGTATACGCAATAATGCTTCATTTCATATCACCATAGAATTTAAAGAAATGACGCATGATAAACTTCACCGTGCTTTTGTTAACATGGTAGTTCTCCCGACCGTCACTGAAATAGGTCAGTCCAATCAACGGCTGGTAAATGGTAGCCATTTCAAAGGCTGGAAAATAATGAACATTTTCATGCCGTAACGTAAATTCATCGGCAACGGCACGCAGGGTGGATTTGGAATTACAGCTGGCACTGATAACATCAAGGTCTTTGCGAAATGTGGCCCAAAGGTTGACCGGCGAGATGGTGACCAACAATTGGCAGGCAGGATTGTGACGTGCCATGACGGCATGGATCCGTTCCAGGTTTTCAAGATTTTCTGCGTAGCGGCTTACCTTAAACTTATAACGGCTCATATCCCCACCCTCATTGACATACGGACCTGACGGCAGGCTGATGACCGATCCGTCAACACGATCCTGCCAGATTTCGGTCAATCCAAGCGTGATGATTAGCACTGCAGCCCCTTGCAGAGCGCGGCGGGAGTAGATCCGGTGCTGGGCAAAATCGGTCTCGGCGGCTTCAACACTGTCGTAAAGAATAATGCGACGATAAGGGTCCTGAACTTTATGGGAACGGGGGGAAATCCACCACCGCAGGTCGGGCTGCCGGTTCTCAAATGTATATTCAAAAATCTGGCGCAGGCAAAAGGTATTGTATACCCTTTCCCAGGCGGCGCTGGCATGGATTGCTGCCGGATGCTGCGTTTCCTCAGCCACATAGTTGTAGCCCCGTTGAATAAGCCGCCGCTTGATCTCCCGGGCAAAACAGGATCCGATGGATGCAATCGGAGTGGATTCATCGATCTTCAGGCCCGTCTCCACGGGTACCGGGAAGTTTCCATCCGCCGGTGGGTTGTCAAAAGATCCCGGCCAAACCTGCCACGATTGGAACCGCTGAACCGGATGTACGTCTGATTGTGCCATTGCAAATCCTTATATACTAATTTTGATATTTTGACCCAATTGTAAAATAAATCACGGAGTCTGTATAGATGAAATATTGCAGGAAATCATCTTAACCTAAAATACAATTGAAGGAGCGGATCGAAATCATAAAATATTGATTCTTCAATTCACAGGCCCGGTTGACATGGAGAGTGCAAATTCCTATATTGCGCTCTCTGATAGGTTGGGCGAGGTTGTAAGTGTTGCGGGAGTGTCCCCAATGTTTCGACATAAGGGTATATGAAAGATGAGGAGGATAAATGAGGATCCTATCCGTGTATTACGGCCATGATGCCAATTGCACGTTGCTTGAAGATGGGAAACCAGTGGTCGTGCTTGAAAAAGAGCGCCGCTCGCGCATAAAACACGACCAGGGCATGATGGATTTAGAAGAGATTCTGGAACAATATGGATGGGATCCTGCAACCATTGATGTCATCGCCATCAACCCCTGGGTGAGACCCACATTGGACGGGGAACTGTTTCGGTGGCAGCTCGAGGGCGATACTTATCGCGAATATCCCGATTACATGCTGGACGGCTGGCACGGCGAGGTTGAAGGTCGTTACAGCCGGCATCGCATCAGATTGTTCGGACGCTGGTACGATGGATACGCCGTCGATCACCACCTGGCGCATGTTGCCGGTGCCCTGTTTGCATCCGGCTTCGAAGAGGCCGGAATCTTAACGGCCGACGGCGGGGGTGACTATCGGATGTGTGCCTTGGCGTTTGGCAGCGGCGCAAAAATATATGAGATCGAATACGGCTGGGGCCACGAATACAAAAAAAAGCAACTTAACATCGGATCGGTTTGGGCCTCCATTGGTGAATACAATTTCGGTATGAATCGCCTCGAAGGTGCGGGTAAGCTGATGGGGCTTGCCAGTTACGGATCTGCGAGGGAAGACATTGTCGATGTACTCAGGCAACAGATGCTTTACCACCCGTTTGCCGCATTTCCCAGCCATAAATTTGGCCGGCAAACTGGTCTCCGGCTTGATCCTAACGATGCCTTTGCCCAGGATGTTTGCGCTTCCCTGCAAAAACTAACGACGGAACTTTACCTCGAAGCCGCGGCCCGAATTAAAGCCTGGAAACCGGTCCGTCACCTGATTATGACGGGCGGCTGCTCAATGAACTGCCTTGCCAACACCGCCATTCACCAGAGTGGATTGTTCGAAGACACCTGGGTTGCCGCCCAACCCCACGACGGCGGCTTGAGTTTAGGACAGGCACTGTTCGTTTGGCACCACATTCTCGATAATCCTCGTACGCCGGTGGCGTTGAGCCCCTATCTGGGAACGGACGTCGGTGAAATGAACGAGGATTTCATTCCTGATATTATTGAGTTTCTCGAGCAAGGGCAAAGCGTCGGGTTATGCTACGGCCGTGCGGAATCCGGACCGCGCGCACTGGGCCACCGCAGCATACTGCTGGATCCACGAATTGCAGACGGCAAAGATCGTCTCAATGAACATGTGAAATACCGTGAATGGTACCGTCCCTTCGCCCCCATGGTACTTGGCGATTGGGGGGTACCCAGCAAGTATATGTCCTACATCGTATCGACAAATGCGCAGGAGGTACCGGGGGTAACCCATGTGGACGGCACCAGCCGTCCCCAAATTGTCGGCCCGGGAGACGATCCTTTCATATTGAAACTTCTGACCGCCTGGCATGATCGGACAGGCTGCAACTTGCTGCTCAACACCTCTTTCAATTGTCGCGAACCCCTGGTGGATACGGTGGATCAGGCCCGCGCGACCTGGAAGCGGACCGGACTGGATGTATTCGTTTCTCCAGAAGGCATAGAAATTAAGTGAGATTAATGAAAGTGAAGACCCGGCATAATGCAACCGGATCCGCAAAATTGATGGTTTCGTAAAAAGTCGAAAATTCGATTTTTGTTCATTGTAACATATTGAAATCACTATTCTTGAAATTTTATTTTTGTGCTTTTTGCGCTTTTTTGCGACTATATCAATATTGAATAGCTATCTGGAAAAATTTATAAACCGATTGCATTCATGGTCATACTGCCTGCCCAATGGTGGCGGGCTTTCAACCGATAGGGAGCAGCAGCGGCTGCGCAAAGTCGTGTTGCTCCTTCTGGCCGGCACCTATACGGTCTTGGGTATATTATGGGGTGGCGCCTATCTGGCATTGGGTTTCCCTTTAGCCGGCGGCATTCC
>JARFPZ010000473.1 GCA_029288035.1 Desulfosarcina sp. | reverse complement strand
AGTAAAAAACCAAGCAATGGCAAGCGCATACCGACAAACACCACTTCCCCATCGGCAATTTCCCGCGCGGCCGCGGTCACCATCAGCTGGGGAAGGGTGTAGTTGTTAGAACCAGGGTTGTGAATTTTCATGTATCACGCTTATAAGGTCTCAGGGTTCTGGAATGACGAATGATTAAATCGCTACGCTCTATCTTTTGAAACGATTAAAAACGGTAGAATTCCTTACTTCGTCATTCGTCACTCGTCAATCGTCATTCGATTTTTAATACCCATAATCAACGCTCTCCGAAAAAACATGATTTTTGATAGCCAGCGCGTCCATCCGTTCAGGCCCGAGCAAGTCCAGGTAGGCTTGGTGATTTTGGATATTGTCTATCCAGCGATGTTGCCATTTGGCAAAAAATGCAAGTGTTTTACTCTCATTTCGATAATCGATAAACGCCTGATGATCGCGGTTGTAATAACCCGGCACGGCGGACGGATGGGCGCCCCACGAAAAATGAACAACCGCATCGATCCGAAAACCCGGCGTGATCACACGATTGGGGTCGGCATTGATAAGATCCGAAGAGACGATTTCCTCCGCAGTGATGATGATATGGCGACTGGCCAGACAGGCATCACGGGTCACCCCCAGGTTGCCCCAGGTGTTTGTATTGCCGTATTCATCCGCGCGCTGCACATGAACGATGGCGATATCGGGGGTGATTGCCGCCACCGCAGTCAGACGATCGGCGCTAAAAGGACAGGTTATTGTTTTCAGCCCCGGATTGGTTTTAAAGAGATCGCTGCCCAGCGCCGTGCGGGCCGGCATGAAAGAAACGCCCATGGCTCCGGCACGAAGTGCCATCGCCAGGGTTAGATTGGAATGATCTTCTATTTTGATTTTATCCGTCTCGATACCTCGCCTGAAATTGTAACCGGATCCGGTGATGACGTTTCCCACCCAAGCAGCCTTGATTTGACGCACACATCCCGCGCCGATGACCTGATCAAATAAGATATCGGATATCGGTCCGATTAGGCATAGATTGCGTTTACGTTGGCGTATAATCTCATGGCCGGCGGCAAAGGGGATGAGAGATTCCAGTGACAGTCCCATAGCAACAGAGCTGTCGTCGGGTACGAAGCGCCGAACGGCTTCTGACAAAGACATTAATTTGGAATCAGACAAGCTTTGGCAAACCCCCTTAAACATTTAAGAATGTATAAACGATAATGAACTCCTTACTATTACCCAAAATCGATCATAAAATATCAGAAGCAGTGCTTTATTCCGCCCCTTTACTCGGGTTCATAGACTCCTCAAATTCCTTGAAAAATTGGTTACGCTGTTTCCAATCCGGTCCGAAATGTTTATTGAAGAATCCGCCGAGTTTGTCAAATAGTTTTCCCCACGCAGGTTGACCGCCTTTGAGGACCACATCTGCCAGAAAATCGTCCAGTTCACTCATTTTCTCCTTGGGCAGGAATGAAACTGCACCGAGCTTGATGGACTTTTCCAGTGCTTCGGGTGTCAAGGCATAGGCTGTCAGCATAACGGCGGGAAACCCACGCTTGACCGACAGTTTCAGCAGCTCAAATCCATTCACCCCCATGATATCCAGCACCACAATATCAAAGGTGTAGCTCAACAGATATTGGCGTGCGGTATCATAATCATTGGCCGTACGAATGTAACACATGTCCAGCACCTCTTCCAAGGTATCCGTAACATCCACTTCGTCATCGACAATCAAAACAACTTTGTCTTTTAAAACTTTTGTGCTATTCATCGGCCTTTCTCCTTCAGGGGGTGGGTTCCTATTCCGGACTTAAGGATTTTGCTGACACTTTAAGGTCGGATTTTGACCATACCATCGCCGAAAGTATTAAGTCAATCCCCCGTCCGTTAAAAGCCAGGCAGGTCAGATGAAGTTGATATCTGATAACACTTATGGTAAGCCTTACTCGGTCTACTCACTATAAATTTATGAAACCGACCCCGAGAAAATAGCCGATGTTGGCGGTAAGATTGCCAGCGGCATCAAGGGAATCCGTGCGGGATCAATCGGGTTGAACCGAATGCCATTGCACGGAGTGAGGGAAAGGCTCAAGGGATTATCGACGAGCCGCCAAAGGAAAAAGGAGAATTTGTGAAAGTTACCGATCAAAGCAAGAGTATTATCTACTTCCGAAATGTTGATGCAGGCACTGATGGGCAGGGTTGGAATAAGAAGCCGGTTCATATCGAAAGGGAAGTGGGAGTTACGATGGGGGTTATGATTCTTCCCGGCGTAGATGCCTGCTCTTCATGATGATGGCATTGAGTTGTTGCGCCAAAACTTGATTGAGAATCGGAAGCGCTTCACGATCGAAGCCCATATTCACCAGGTCAGGCAGATTTACGATCAGGTGATGGCATCTTGAAACCCCCTTAAAAACAGAATCTGGCATGCTTCTTTCGATGATTCAGGTAACTACTCATAAAAATTTAAATTATTTACAGATGAAGATCATAGAAAATTCATGTTCACTCTACTTGAAGAAAATCAAATCATAAAACTCAATCACCAGTTATCCCAAGACCTCACCATCGGCCTGGTTAGATCACAGCACGCCAGCAGCAAGCTTATTTACGAATTTTGTGACGATATAACCCGGTTGGTACCGAAAATTAAAGTTTCAAATGTAGAGGCTGAGCCCCTGGACCCACCGCAAATTCTCATCGGCAGCAGACTGCGGTATCAGGCGGTGCCAGCCGGCCATGAGCTGCCACCGTTTCTGGAAGCCCTGTCAGCCCATGAATCAGGTTCTTTGAATATCGCTGAACCGCTCAAAATCCTTCTGGAAAAAAACAAATTGCCGGCCTCCCTGACAGTATTTATCGCCCCTCAATGCACCTTTTGCCCTCAGATCGTTCGTCAACTCATCACCTTGCCAATGGCGGACAAAAATCTTCAATTGACAATTGTTGACGGAACCCTTTTCCCCGAGATGGTCCAAACACAAAAAATCCGGGTAGTCCCCACAATTGTGCTGGACGACCAGTTTCGATGGACAGGGTCCGTATCGTTAGAAGAACTCATTGAGACCATCAACACCCGCGACCCCGTGTCGCTGAGTTCGGCTTCTCTTGAAAGCATCATAAAAGAAGGCGGTGCCGATCGCCTGGCCGCCATGATACTGGGGGCTGAAAAACTATTTCCGGCATTCTTTGAAGTACTTACCCACCATAAGTGGCCGATTCGCCTGGGGGCCATGGTTGTGATGGAAGAAATTATCGAAACAAATCAGAAGCTTGCGGCAGAAGTGCTGGAGCCTTTGTGGACTCGTTTTCACCAGGTTCCTGCGCAAGTTCAAGGGGACATTCTCCATGTTTTTGGTGAAACCGGTGATTCCCGTTCGGTTTCATGGCTGAATTCGGTGTTGTCCGGCGATTTCGATCGGGAGGTAAAAGAAGCGGCCGAAGAGGCCCTAGAGAAAATCTCCAATACGGATACCTAAACTAAACACAAACAAAGCCCTGTCGTTGATACGACAGGGCTTTGTT
>JARFPZ010000365.1 GCA_029288035.1 Desulfosarcina sp. | reverse complement strand
TATTTTTTTAGACAGGATTGACCGGATTGACCGGATTTTTTCCGCCTTCGGCGAGGAGCCTTTTCAGCCGAAGGCCGTTCGATCCCGATGATCCTGTTGATCCTGTACAATTTTCTTTTAAAGATGATTATCCATTCCTATTTTTGACGTATTTTCATCTTCGCTTTTTTACGTTTCTATTTCGATTTGGCCGGCTGCTGAGCTTGAACCCGGAACCTTTGAACCCCTTGCCCAGACCTGGCATGTCAAGATGTGGTGGTGAATAGCCAAATCTGTAAAATATGAAAATAGTTGCATAGCCGCACCCCGTCGCGCTCTCCGAGGCGTAGGCTCTACCTTCTCTCAGAGCTGTAGGCTCTACGAGCCGGAGGCCAGGGCAGGCCTGAACCTTGAACCGATCACACTGCCCCAAAGTACTCCAGATGGATATTCGGCGCCACTGTTTGGAGAAGAAGTTCACAAACAGGGCGTTGACTGATAGAGGTCGGTCTTTCTACCAGAACCGCCCGGTGGATACTAGTTTGCGACCCTGGCTGATCCATGGCCATGCGGATGATCGCGGTATGCAGCGCTGTGAGGCTTGGGTTAAAGGCCGCGTTCTCGGCATAACGGCCTGTATACTTCCTGCCGTCGACGGTTTTGATTACACAGCCGGCGAGATTCTGGGAATAAGGTGCATAAGAATTTTGAGCGGCTTCCTTGGCTTCCAGCACGAAGGGATCATCTGAACGTGACTTCAAATTGAGGTCTGCCGGTTGAGCCGGAGATCCCATCAAGCCGGCGGTAGATCCGAGCTCATGGGGCCCGAAGGCCGCCGGTAGAAGATCCGATAGGCTGTGCTGCGTCGTTTTTCCGCCGATTTGCTCGTGTATGCTGATTTTCAGGTTTGGACTTCCTTCCAGCTCGTGAAGAAACTGGCGGCAGTACCCGCAAGGTGCCGCGCTAACTGCAATGCCGCTAATTCGCTTTGCCCCCTGCAGCCAGGCATTTATGATCGCTGACTGCTCGGCATGGATTGTCTGCGTCAACGCCTGGGCCGGAAATTCGATATTGGCCCCTAAAAAAAGTGCAACATCACCGGTATTGTCCGTCATCCCGGCTTTTGCTACGGCACCCACCTGAAAGTCTGAAATGGCTGTCGCGCAGTATAGTTTGGCAATCGGGAGCAAACGCTGCATTAGAATTTCGGCTGATATATGTAAGGCGTCCATAACGGCCCGGCAGTGTTTGGCTGAAAGCATTCCGCCGGTTCGCGGGATGTTTTGTAGATATTCATGGACGTATCGCGGGAAAACATCTAATAGTTTTTGAAACTGGGAGCTGGGCCTCATACCTTCTATACCTAAATGTCATTTGTGGGGCACACAGTAATTTATTCTTCAGAATTTCTCGACGCCATCCCTGGTAACTCTGGCATAGATAAGCTTGGGTGGATCAATTTTATTCGGATTAAAAGAGTAGGCAGTTAATATTTTTTTTCTGGCAGGACCAATCTTTTCTTCATCGCCGTCCGCATATAAAACGGCCAGGGAATCGCCAATCTTTACTTTATCGCCGATTTTCTTCTTTAGATAAATACCGACCGAATAATCGATCGTGTCGTCTTTTGTTTTGCGCCCTGCTCCTAGTATTTTAGATGCCAACCCAACCTCCAGGGAATCTATGGCAGACACATAACCGTGGGATTCTGATTTAACCTCGATCTTCGTGTTTGGTTGTGGAAGCAAATTCGGATTGTCTACCACCGATGGATCCCCTCCATGGGCAATAATCAAATCCACCAGGCGCTTCAAACCTTTTTGGTTTGCGAGATTATCGGCGATCCTGGATTTAGCCTTGTTTCTGGAAGAGACGATACCGGAAATTAATAACATATCACTTCCCAGTTCCATGATCAGGTCCACCAAATCCCCTGGCCCCCTGCCGCGCAGCGTGTCGATGGCTTCCCTAACTTCGACGGCATTGCCGACGGCGTGGCCCAGGGGCTGCTCCATACCGGTGATCCACGCCACCATTCGCCGACCGGCACCCTCTCCGATGTCAACCATGGTTTTTGCAAGAATAAGCGCTTTCTCGTAAGACGTTGTAAATGCCCCGCGGCCGGTTTTAACATCCAGTACAATACCGTCAGAACCGGCAGCCAGTTTCTTGCTCATAATCGATGACGCAATCAGCGGTATGGCGTCCACGGTCGCCGTCACATTGCGCAGGGCATAGATTTTCCTGTCGGCCGGTGCCAGGCTGGCAGTTTGGGCGATGACGCTCACGTGAACGTCGTTTACTATCTCGGTAAATTTGTCTCTGGTAAGCTCGATCTGCAATCCCGGGATGGACTCCAGTTTATCAACGGTACCACCCGTGTGGCCCAGTTCACGACCGCTCATTTTGGCGACGATACCACCGCTGGCGGCCACCAGCGGCGCTAGTACAAGGGTCGTTTTATCGCCGACACCGCCGGTGGAATGCTTGTCCACTTTGAAGCCCTGAATGGCGGATAAATCGACTTGATCACCGGAACTGGCCATGGCCATCGTCAATTCGACACATTCGCGGTCGCTCATGCCCTTAAAATAGACGGCCATTAAAAAGGCGGTCATCTGATAATCCGGAATTTGGCCGTTTACGAACCCATCGATGAGGAACCCGATTTCCTTTTTAGAAAGGGCCAATCCATCCCTTTTCTTCTTGATTAACTCATAGGGTGTCATCGATTTAAGTGAAGTTATCCTTATTGATATCCAACATCACCGAATCTTTCACCCGCTGAGGCAAGACCGCAATACTGTTTTGAATGCTCGCATCCAGGTCGGCATAACTGATATGCCGGGTTGTGAAATCATCGAGCTCGGATGCATTTTTCTGGATCATTTCCCGGACGATGGCATGGGTCGCCAGGGGTGCACCTTCGTATTTGGTGAGCAGATATGCGAAGGCCAGGGCGGTAGCAACCATGGGGACGACCGCCAAAGCGGGCAGTCCCCGTTCCCGGCATAGCTTGGCCGCATAGATCGCGTCCACCACGGCATGATGGGTCATAAATCCCTGATCCCAGGTGTTGTCTCGCACCCCTTTGCTGAGGGCAACATCCCACTGACGGGTACCGCCGGCACCGCCGTTTAAAAAATCGAAAAATTCGGCCTGCTCGGACCCGGATAATTCCTCTTGGAAGCATTCCGATTTGAGTGCCGCTGCCGAACAGATGCCCATCAGGCCGTCGAAGACCATGAGCTGGCCCATCAGCTTGACCTCTGCACCGGCCGTGACGCTGGATCCGAAATACTTGGGGTTGCCGATGGCTTGCAGGGTGGACACCAGTCTTGAATAAATTGATTCGCTGCCGCTGGCCAGAATGAGCATATTGGCATTTTCGGCACCCAAGGGCCCGCCGGTCAGAGGATAATTGGCGTAGTCGATATCCTCCGCACTCAGGACATCATAGGCGGCCTGGGCAAATCCGGCGCTCACGGTAGAAAGATGCAAAATGAATGGCCGGCCCTTTTTATTCCGTTGCATGAGGGGCAAGAGCGCGCGAAAGATAGCGCAGTCGTCGCCGTTTTTACCGGCACAAATGACGACACCGTCATAATCACCATCGCCCACGAGGTTCTCATAGTCATGAACGATGTCGGCGCCATGATCTTTCCACGCCTGCCGGCACATATCACGCCGGTCATCTTTTGTGCCGCGATCATGGATGCGAAGGAAGCGTGCCGGCCCCCCCGGTTTCAGATGCTTTGCGGACGGGCTTAGCATCAATCCCATGCCGCCGATTCCCACAAATTTCATTGTCATAGTGTTCCTCCTCACTAAATTCAGAACTACTGAGGTGTCGTAAAATCTGATGCAACAGAAATGTCTCGGATCGCGTCAACACCATTTAATTTGGACGAATAGCTCTGAATTTAAATTTTTATTTTTTTTGATAGACTCTGCTACATCTTGAATTTACACTTAAAGTTTCTACAATTTTTGCAGGTTCCTTTAATCTCTCCTGGGTTAAATTCCCCGCAGCTTGCTGCGATAAAAGTGAGTTAAATCCTAAAAACATGATACTCCGCGGCTTGCCGCGGAGAGATTACATTATCAGGGCCTCCCGCGAAGGTTATCCGGCTGAGGTCAGGAGCCCTGAAATAGACGCGTTTACCCGGTTGCCTGATGGCGTTTGTGCCTGCTCCATCCATATAAAAAATTCTAGGATATTGCAACCATCCGGGTCTTGAACTTCAATAAAAAAATTTAAGGCAGAGCTGATGAACAGTCTGCCTTAAATCAAGCAACCTCTCAAAATGCCGTTATTTTCTCCGGTAGCCCTCATCCGAATTTAAGATTGAGCGAACAGGCTGAAAAGATGCACGCACATCCGAGAAATATTACAAAATAACCTTTCTTGGGTTTCTCCTTTTTTTGTTCCCCCTTTCATAGTTCCCAGTTGTCATTTACCAGTTAATTAAGCAATTAATATACCACATTGCGGTATTTCAGATTTTTTTTGGAATCTGGGGATCTAAGCGTCTGACATGTTACAATAATTTAATTTGAGAAGACCTCCCCAGAGAAGCAGTCCGGAAGTGATGGACTCAGTTTAGTGTAAAGCGGATTTGCAATTTTGGAACTTTCGTTGTAAATTTGGTTGACACCCCGCCTTTCGATCCATTTCTATTCTACTAATGACCCATAACCGCTGTTATTCGCTAGATGGGAAAGTGAAGAGAAACCGTGGGAGATTTATAGTATCCTCAATTCAGCTCATGGATAAAAATTCCTGCCTTCGCCTCGAGCTCTCCCGCCAGCTCAAGAACCCTCCTGTGATGCGTGAACAGCAGGACCTGGGTACTGAGTGCCAACTCTGCGAGGACCTCAAGGCAAACCCTGGTACGATGGTCGTCAAAGCCGATGAGAATGTCATCGACGACAAAGGGCATCGGCTCTCCCTTGGTCAGATGTTGTTCAAGGGTCGCAAGACGAAGCGCCAGGTAGAGTTGATCCCGGGTCCCGTCGCTCATCCCATCGACGGATACCTCTGCATCGTTTGGCCGAACACCCAATAGGATGGGCGTGCCGCTATCGTCCAATTCATCCCGAAGATTCGCATAAGAGCCCAGGGTGAGTTTGGAGAAAAGTTCACCAGCCCTCGCCAGAACCGGTGCCTGATTTTTTTTTCGATAATCCTCGATGCGCTGTTCAAGAATGAGCGCGGCGATTTGCAGGCGAAGGTACTGCTCGACACCAGACACCATGGTGGCAAGCTGCTGCTCGGCCTCTTCTGATGCGTTGGCGGCTAGCGCACTGCCATCTTTGGCCTTTATCTCGTTTCGCAGGGTTTGTCGATGGTCGCGCAGCGTGTCCCGATTTGCCTGCAGGATTTTCAGCTCCGAAGAGACGCTTTCCAGTTCACCTTCGATGGCATCGATATCCGACTCGTTGGCCTCTTTCTCCAATTGCGCAATGCTCAGGCCATCGCCATTGCGAGTGAGCTCTTGTTCAATCGTATCGAGTTTCTGCTGCAGTTCACGCATTTTTCGAGAGCGTTCTCCGGCCGTTTCCAATTCACCATCGGTCTCAACCCGCGCTTGATCTCTCAAACGAGCAAGTTGGGCCTGGGCGAATCGAATCACGATGTCAGCGTCTTCGATTTCTTCTGCTATCTCCTTTTCCTGGATCTTTATCTTTTGGAGGCTGGCCCGTGCTTCACGTGCCTCATTCAGCCCACGATTTAGCTGAGCGGCAATCGTGATCGGCGTTTGGCCGTCTCTTTTGAAGCCAATCCCATCGGCAATCTCAAACACTTTTTTTTCAAATTTTTCAGACACTTGGTCTATTCCGTAAATTCGCTTACGTAGTTCCTCTGATTTGTCCAATTTCTCAAAAAATGCCAATAGTTGATCAAAGGCCTCGGTTGCTTGCTCCGGATGGACATCCGGTTTCAGCCCCAAGCCATCAATCGCCCGCCCCCAATCCTGCACCCAGCTGAGTTGATCGTTCTCGATGGAAGTAAGCTCCTCGGATGCCCCTTTGATACGAATCGCGGTATTGCCCAGCGAATGCTCCAATTGGCGTTTGCGTTCGAAAGCAGCTTCCTCTTGCTCGATTCGCTGCTCACATAGATTAATCATGGCCTCAAGGCTCAGCTCCCGCAGGCGTATTGAACTATCGAATTTAGATATTTGTCCAGAGACAGATTCCTTTAAGGCCTTACAATTCTCAGCTAGGTTTTTGGCTTCACCGAAAACCGTATTTGCTGCCTGAACGTTTGCTACGAGCTTGTCTACTCTAAGAAGCCATTGTTTCATCTCTCTTGGATTTCCAGGGGCAACTCCCAGCGGTTTCCAAATAGAATGCCATTCATATAGATGTGCCTCTTTGTCCTCATTCGCCTTTTTGACTTCTTTTGTGATGTCGCCGTAACGTGATTTCAAATTTCCAATTTTTGCCTCAAGATTTGCCCGTTTCACCACCTGATCTGCAGCCAACCGGAGTCGATCCGATACCTGATCTGCAAGGTCGACCTTTTGTTCATAAAATGTCGCAAGATCGATATCAGACGCAAATTCTTCAATGTCTTTGTCGACATCAATTTCTTCGATGTATTTTTGTTTAATGAATTTCCATCCGGTGTTACGTTCCAATCGTGCTCGCTCAAGCTCCGAAATTGTCGGCACCTCGCCTGTCAATAACAGCGCTTTTAAATCCTGCTCGGCCTGTTTCTGCTCGGCTGCGAGATCTTTTTGCTTGCGGCCATAATCCCTGATTTCTTCGGATAGTTCATCAAAGCACCTCTCGAAAGTGTCCAGGGTCTTCGGTACCGGCATCGCAATTCTTAAAAGCGCTTCGATGGTTCCGGAAAATCTTCCGAGCCTGGAAAGTTCGCTCTCACAGGCCAATTTCTCATCTGAAGCGCGTTTTTGTGAATCGGCCAATCGCTGTTCGAGGTCACCGGCCTTGCGGGCTGCCGCGACCGCCGCCTTCAGTTCGCTGAGGTCCAATTTCGACTGCACCTGCTCACCCAGCTCTTTTTTGATGGTCTCTTGCTCTTCTTTGAGATCCCGCAGCGTGGCCTCGGCCTTTTCCTTTTTTTGATTCAGGAGACTGTGTTTTTGAGCCAAACCGGAGATCCACTTTTTATTATTGGTCAGCGGTCGCAGCTGGTCGGCGTCATCGAGATCAATATCGGGACGGATGCTTTTTAACAGTTGCTCGGCCTCATTGCGCAACAAACGCTGTTTCCCATCTTGCCGGGGACGATCTTTGATTGCTGTTTCAACAGCGCCAAGATCTTTGTGAATGGCCAAAATAGCTTCTTCGTTGTCCAGCAATTCATTACGAACATTCAACGACTCTGATTCTTCTTTCAGGCGGACCAGCTTGGCCTCAGCTTTTTTTTTTATTTCACTGGCATTTTGCAATTTGTCACCGGCGGATTTTCGTCGGTCGTCGAAGTCTTCCGACACAAGCAATACGTCTCCCAACGCTTCAATTCGAGCCTTTAGAGCCCGGCGCTCGGCCAAGGCACCTTTAACGCGATTGAGTCTTTCCAGGCGGCTTTTTTCTTTGCTTTTCCCAGCAATATCTTCTTCAGCCTGTTGGATGGCGGCCATGGTGTCGGCCAGTTCTTTTTGCAAACGTTTCCATTCTGCAACCGGCAGACTCGAATCCCTTATTTGCTTTTGTGCTTCTTTGAAACTCGATATTGCCCGGTTCACGATCTTTTTAGAAGCCCTGGGCCTGAAAATTTCTTCGGCATTATTTCGTAAATCAAACAAAATTTCACGAAGGCTTGCGGTTCCAACCGCTGCACTAAAGAGTGCCTGACCGAGGTCACCGGATTGGTCCAGCAGCTCCTGACCACCCGCAACCAGTCCATCATGGTCTATGCCATACAACTTCTTGAATAGATTCTCATCAATACCAACCGGCAAAAACGGTGATAAGGCTGAATCGTCGAGGGCAGCATCCGTGCCCGGTTCTAACAGCGTACCTTTTTTACCCTTTCTCCGAACGAATTCTATTTCTTCGCCGCCTGAAAGCCTAAGTTTGCCGCCAATTCGCAGTTGAGGGTTCCCGTGAAGGAAGTTGTCGTTGGTACGGGCTGGTATACCAAACAACCACGCGATGAGGGCTCTCAGGGAGGTACTTTTGCCCGCTTCATTGTCACCGTATATCAGGTGCAATCCCGAAGCTCCCTCAGATAGATTCAATGATTTGTCGCTGAAGGGGCCGTATGCAATTAAATCGAATCGGTCGATTCTCATTTAACACCGCCTCCCGTCAACAATCTGCCAACCAGCATATGCTTGGCCTCATCAACCAATCGCTTGATGGTTTGACTTTCATCAAGATTTAAGACGGATTCGGCGCCAAAAGCCTCTGATGGAATCTTCTGCCTGAGATCGGCAATCACATCTCTGAGGCCACTGATTTCGTCTGGATTGTGCGGGGTGGACAATATGTCCTTTAGCAGTTTCGCGAATGCGCTGTCCTCGGAATAGGCGGATTCCAAGTCGAGTTTACCAACCGCTGCATTTTCGACTCTCTCAATCCACAAATCATCACCGGCAATTTCCGCCCCAATGGATTTGATTTGTTGCTCAAATCGCTCGGGAAAGGCGGATAGTTCATCCGCTGTTGAGGATGTCCCTTCAAAACGGATACGCATGGCCATCGGTCTTCCATCCGCTGATTGGCTTTGGTTTTCAATGCTCTTTCGAACGAGTTCAAATACCTCTTGCATTTCAGTAGTATCTGTTAAATCGACACGGCACTCAACCCAACGCAAAACATCCAACAGGCACTTCTCAACTGCGCTCACGGCACCGTCTTCGACGGTGACGAGTAAGCATCCCTTGGCACCGGCCTCGCGAATATGACGTCCCTGAATGCAGCCAGGAAACACGATCCATGGGTCTTCGGACACAAATTCCTGTTTATGAATGTGCCCCAGGGCCCAATATTGGTAGCCCTTGGCGCGAAGATCATCTGCCGTACAGGGGGCATACACGGCATGGCCTTCACGGCCATCGAGACTGGTATGCAACAGGCCGATGTTGAAGATTCCGCGCTCAGCCGCCGCAAATCCGGACGCAAGGTTTTCATTAACATGCTGAGTTCCAAAACTGCGCCCATGAATCGCAACCCCCAATTCAGCCAACCTTATGGTTTCGACCTTGCGAGACGATAACATCGTCATATTGGCGGGGTTATCAAGGGCTTTGGTCATGCGATTAGCGGCATCGTGGTTGCCGGCAACCGCGAAAACTGAGATGCCGTGGTGGCCGAGGCGGCCCATTTGTCGGCTAAGAAAAATACCGGTACTATAATCTTTCCAATCGCCGTCATAAAGATCGCCTGCCAACAAAACGAATGAGACCTTTTCTTCAATGGCCAGAGCGACAAGGTTCTCGAACGCTCTGCGGCAGGCATTGCGAATGGATTCCGCAGGTGCCGACTCATAACGAGACAGGCCGCGCAAGGGGCTGTCCAAATGTACATCGGCTGCATGAATGAATTTAAACATTTGCCTTACCTATTAGATTGATTTGATAGGCATTATGAACCAAGCGAACAATTCCCCGTGCAAAAGGCTGCCGGTTTCCGGACATCAAAATTCAATGGCCAATACGTCACCACAGTATATGGGTACCGTAATCCGCAAATGTTCTGTCTTTGGTAAGAACAGCCACGTTTTCTTTGAGGGCTTCAGCGATGATGATACGGTCAAACGGGTCGCGGTGAACAAGGGGCAGGGTGGCTGCCGAAATGGCGATATCAAAGCCAATGGGCAATGGAATTACGCTGAGTTTTTGCATGGCTTCGGGAATGAACCGTTGGGGCTGATCGGGCAACTCCACACGTTTGAGATGCCAAAGCAAGGCGATCTCCCAACCACTTGCCGCACTCAACATCAATTGGTTGTCGGATGCCTGAACAATCCCGGTAATTTTTGCGGAGAGCTTCGCCGGCTCTGCCGCCATCCAGAGAAACGTATGCGTATCAAGTAGATACCGCATCTTCATCCTTTACCAGCCAAAAACTATTTAAAATTTCTGCCGGCAGGGGCTCCAAAAGGTCACCTTTGATCCGGACTTTGCCCGCATAGGCACCCAGCGGTCTTTCCTTGCCCTGTTCCACAACGGGTACCAGTTTTACAAGTGGATGGCCGGCCTTGGTGATGATGACCTCTTCGCCTGCCAGTACGGCAGGGATGAGTTTGGAAAGCTTGGTTTTGGCTTCATGTATTCCGACTTTCATGATTCTACACCTTTTTATAGTTTAGTTATAAACTAAGCTAGAATATGGCTTTTGTCAAGAAGCTTTGGTTAATCCAAACAATTATCTTCGAACTTTGTGCTCTTTGGTTAAGCGATAAACTGTGAAACGAAGTGCTCAGATTTAACTTTGACAAACCGCTATATTTCCTATAGGTTTTTTCCGTTTTTTTTCTTTCAACAATGATGGATTCGTAAAATATCTGAAATTTGAATTTGGTTCATTCTAGCGCATTGAATTTGGGGTTTTTGTGCTTTTTTGTGCCTATATCGACAACATACAACCAAAAGGGGAACGCACATGATTCAAGTGATTGCTACGATTGAGTTAAAGCCGGATTGTCTGGACGAATATCTGGCTGTTTTACACGAAAATGTTCCGAAGGTAAAAGCTGAAGAAGGGTGTCTGGCCTATGACCCAACGGTTGATATTGATTCCGGTTTGCCTGTTCAAGGTGAAATCCGGCAAAATACCGTCACCCTGGTTGAGGCCTGGGCAAGTATGGATGCACTTCATGCCCACCTGAAAACCTCCCATATGGCCGCCTATCGCGAAGCGGTAAAAGATTACGTGCAGAATGTCAGGCTACAGGTTTTGGAACCAGTCTAGCGGCATGGTTTGGGTCGATAGACCATTAGGAGCAATAAAAATTAGGTTTCGGGTGTCAGGTGTCAGCCCAGCCTCCGGCTCGAAGGGGTTGTAGCGCCTACGCCTCGGAGAGCGACATCAACAATTCGTCATTCGATATTCTGCGGTTCGTTAATCGGCCTGGCGAAATCTCATATGGGTTTTTCCTGCATCATGAAGTTTCATACGAGCGCGGCCGCTGGCCAAAAAAACGGCCAGTCTGATCAAGAAAGAAACTTGACGAAGTAGTTAAAATTTTAAAATCTCTTTTAAGCGTCATTCCGGCGAAGGCCGGAATCCAGTAACTTCAGCAAATTCTGGATGCCGGATCAAGTCCGGCATGACGAATTCGGAATTTTTTGCGAAACCAACAAAGTTTTTTAATGTAGTTTCATAAGAAGCCTTAGCGATTCGCCTTTCTGATACCTAAAAAAACAATATTATGTTATCAGTGTGTCACTGCCCCTCAGAGGCCCTTTCTTACGAGTGCAACATCTAATAGTTTTCAGCAAACCAGTCAATCAACTGCCTGGCGATACTGATTTTAGGGGGGATGGGGGGAAGATTCCGGGCTGAATACCATGCCGCTTTAATAATTTCGGAATTATCGACGTTGATTCGACCGCCGCCATAATCTGCTGTAAATCCAACCATCAGAGAATTAGGAAAAGGCCAGGGCTGGCTGCCGAAATAGCGGATGTTCTCTACAGCAATACCGACTTCCTCGTAGACCTCCCTGGCAACGCATTCTTCAAGGCTTTCACCCGGTTCCGCAAACCCGGCAAGTACACTGTAAAAGCCGTTTTTAAAGCGCCGGTTGCTACCCAGCAGGATTCGATTGTCTTTAATCACAGCCACAATGATGGCCGGCGAGACACGCGGATAATTAATCAGACTGCAGTTCGGACATATCTTGGCGCGTTCATTTTGCTTATCTTCGGTGGCATGGCCGCATCTGCCGCAAAATTGATGGCTCTGGTTCCAATCTACTAACTGATTTGCGCGGCCCGCCACCCAGACCAGTTCTTCTTCCAACCGGCCGAAAAGTCGCCGCAAACCTTCAAATTCAAAACCATCGGGAAGATTGCGACCGTGCAATAACTCGGCAGCATAACATGGAAGACCATCCAATGAGCCCAGATACTGTTTGTGGATAGGGACGATATCGAAATTCGCTAAATCCCGGTTGCGGGGAATAAGTTGACCTGTGTCACCGGTCTTTATCAACAGCCGGCCTTCATAAAAAACAAACCACATTGAGCGGGCTGATTCAGCTGCCGGGAGGATAAAATCAGGACGAAACGGCATCTCTATTTTCGTATTTCTCGGATATCTGCTGGAACCGACGGGCTTCTTCCAGGTTACCCTGTGCAGAATAAATCCTGCTGATTTTTTGATAATATTCGGCCGCATTCTGCGGAACTTCACTGGCCAGGGAAAGGTAGAGCTCCAGAACAGCGGTGGTATTCAGACCGGAGGCAAAACTGAGATCGGCAAATTTTTGTTTTATGTAAGGGTCGATCCGAGCGTGACAGCTGCTGCACTGAGCCATGATCTCACTATATATGTTGCGGGCATTGGCCATTTCGCCTAAAGCTTCATGGGTTTTGGCCAGGCCCCGGGCAATGGATTCATTCCATTCATAAGTTTTAAAAAAACCGCGGTAAAATGATTTCGCATCCGCGTATTTTTCCGCTTGAAACAGGGTTTCACCACGCAGTAAATAACCGGCGACGGATTCCTCCAGGTCCGGCGGCAAAGAGGCCAGTAGTTCTTCGGCGCGATCAAAGGCTTTGGTTTCCCAATAAACTTCGCACAGCAGCTGATAGGCCGGCAGGGCATCCGGATGGTGTTCCAGAAACGCTTCCAGCAGCCGCCGGGCGTCATCATGCTTGCCAAGATTCAGGCGGGCGGTGGCCAGCTCTAAGGAAATATAACCTGCCGGATCGGGATGCGCCTCCATGGCGGCGGCCAAATGCTTTGCGGCTGTTTCGAAATCTCCCCGGTTCAGGGCCAGGTAGCCGGTTTTAAAGTCCTCTCCATAGCCCAGATAGATATCTTGGACATCATCTGGCAAGATACCGACCAACGCAGCGAAATGTTCGTCATCCTCGTCGACGTCAAGCGAATCTTCAACTTGCTCATCTTGGTAATCGGGTTCATGCTCCCGAATTTCAACTTCCACTGGGTCATTTACAATGTCTTCGGTTTCAGGGACTTTCCCGGTCTGCAGTTGTTGCTCAAGGGCGTTTTTTAATTCCGGATCTTCGGTTAGTTCCAGCGCCAATTCGATGTACTGATGGGCATCGTAATCATGGCCCGCCTCCATCAGGTTTTCGGCGGTTTGTTGATGCTCAAGCGCCAGGTTTTCTCTGCTGGTGCGGATTTTATCCTGAAGCTTTTGCCGGTAACCGTCATCCGAAGGCGACGTCCTTCCCAGCCGGTCCAGGGCGCGCTGATATTCCACCACAGCCTTTCCATAGGCGTTGGCTTCAAAGAGCGCATCCCCTTTTTGCTCATAGTTTTCGGGGGCTTTTCCTGAAAATATACTTAGTAGTCCCATTTTAGTACCTTAGAAATGATTGAATCGATCCTTCAGGGGACGATGATGCGAGAGTCGGGTTTCTGAATTTGGGATTGCTCCTGTTCCTGGTATTTTTTGACTTCTTCCATCAACTGTTCCATGGCGGCCTGCATCGCCTCAGGGAATTTTTTTATGGCCTGCTGTAACTCCTTGGCGGCAATGACGTTTTGAATCGGAAGGGGCCCGTTGGGGGTAAGGATACTGGTGTGTCCGACGAAAACAGTTTTGCGGGTTTTGTCCTGCGAACCATCCGGGCGCACCGGTTTGAGGCGCTTGACAGTGCCGGCTTTCAAGTCGGTAAATGATTCTTCAAGGTAGAGGTTTGATCTGTCAATGGTGAACTCAATGTTATTTGGCTGTTCTTCGATCATGAAATTTTTACTCCTTTTAACTCGTTTTTACCTGTCGCAACGTATCAGATCAGAATCAAGAACGCAACCGTCTCTGACGTTTGTCAGCTGTCAAGGGATTGATTTTAAGCCATGAGGGTCTTAGTCTTAAATATATTTTGGAAAATAGCTGATTGGTAAAATAAAGGATTTTGGAGTTCGCTATGAAAACGGCTAAAAAAATAACCCGACGTGAATTTATGGCATCTGCCGGCGGAACCGTGGTGTCAATCGGTTTACCGGGTGTGTTTGTTAAATTGATGGATTCCGATAACCGGGCGGTAGCGGCACAGCTCAGACCGGACGGAAAATCGCGGATCCCGCCCGGGCAGCATGCCGTAAAAGCGCTCCCCAACATGGGTGGCGAACAGGGGGACATAAACGTACCCGAATGGCAGCTGCAAATCACAGGTGATGTCGAAAAACCAATGGCTTTGAATATTTCGGACCTGATGGCGTTAAAGCAGATGGATTTAACCTGCGATGTCCATTGTGTCACCGGGTGGACCCTGCTGGATTCTCGCTGGCGCGGCATCTCAATGAAAACAATATTAGATCTTGTGAAGGTCAAAGAAACCGCCGGTTTCATCATTTTTGAGGCTTCCGGAGATTATACCAGCAGCATTCCTCTCGCTGACTCCCTCAAAGACAATGTGATCCTGGCTCATGGTTTCTATGACCAAAAGCTTCCCCGGGCCCATGGCGCCCCCCTTCGCGCCCTGGTGCCGGATCGCTATTTTTATAAAAGTGTTAAATGGCTCAAGGGAATCAAAATATCGGCCGTTGACGAGCCGGGATATTATGAAAGTGCAGGATACAGCAACAGTGCTGATCCCTGGAAGGAAGAGCGCTTCGATTAGTCACTTTTTCGGCAATCTAAAAATAAACGGAATACCAACCAGCCCCATGGCGGCGCTGATTAAATAGGTGGCCTGAAGTCCGATGCGGTCGGCAATGAACCCGACCACGACAACCACTGCCGATCGGGCGATAAACGATATCATCATAAACAATCCATTGGCTGCCGCCGGACTGTGGCGGCCGTGTTCCTGGACCAGAGCCAGCATGACAGGTGTGGTGGATAAGAGCGTAAATCCGGTAACGAGCAGGGCGGCGATACGAAACCAGCCGCCGCTCAGTGTAAAAACAAACAGGCAAAGCGGTGCGCCGATCAGCGAAACCAACAGTGTTTTGCGGCGGCCGAACAGATCGCTCATAGATCCAGCCGTCAACACACCGGCTACTCCGGCAACTTCAAACAACGTCAATGCAATGCCGGCCAACCAGAGGTTACCGGTTTCCTGGTTTATATAGGTCGGTAAAAATGCGGTCATGGCAGCGTGCATAAATCCGCGTGAAAATAGGATCAATGTCAAGGGCCAAAGGATGTAGCGCAGCTTGCGCCATGTTTGCAGCGCCGACAAATTGCGTTTAGTGTGAACATCGCCAACCGGGACATCTCGAAGTTTTAAGTACAGCCAAAAGGTTGAAGTTAATCCAAAAATCATCACGGGATAAAAACCTTCCAGGCCTAAAAGGGAAACGCCCGCCACCGCCACCAGGGGACCGATGGTCCTGGCAAGCTCTCCGCCGGTCATGAAAAAACTCATTCCGCGGCCCTTCCTGGAAGCGGACAAATGTGCAACCATCACCGGCGCAGGCACATGAAAAATGGAAACGCTGATACCGGTGATAAATAGCAGGAGCAGCAAAATACTGTAACTGGGAGCGACGCCGATAAGGCTCATCGGGACAGCCGTCATGGCGGGGGCCAGAATAACAAAATAACGGACACTGATGCGGTCCGCCAATACCCCGATGTAAGGGTTTAGTAACGCAGGCAGTTGCATAATCGTTGAGAGAAAACCGGCCTGAGTCAAGGTTAAGGACAGTTTTTCTATCAACAGCGGTAAAAGCGGGGAGAGAAAACTGGAATAGACGTCGTGGATAAAATGGCCGATGGACAGTGCCAGAATTTTTCCGGTATGAAAGTGTTTGTTGCGGTCATCCGGTTTTTCATTTTTTAGTATATCGGGTTTGGCTGTCATTGACGGTTCCTCGGAACACCGTTATCGTGGCAAAGACTATTGCAACTATTATTTTGTCGATGCGCTGTCAACTGAAAAAGGTAACTTGATTATTCTGCAAACAAGCTTAGATTGCACTGTGTGCCTCCATAATCCGAACGATCTTTAGAGGTTCGCACTAGAATGGAAGTCCTGCTAAGGGGGCTGTCAGATATCTTTAATCCCGCTATATGCGAGTCTTGATTAAACGAAGACTTAATATTTAAGGAGATCGAAAATGGGAAAAACAGTTGTGATTGACGCCGATGAATGCATTGGTTGTGAAAGCTGTGTCGAGCTTTGCTCGGAAGTGTTTGCCTTTAATGAGGAGGAAGAGAAAGCGGAAGTCATCCTGCCCGAAGGCGGGCCCGAAGATTGCATTGAAGAGGCCATGGAAACCTGCCCGGTGGAATGTATTCACTGGGAGGAGGATTGAGAAAATGGGCGAAACGGATTCATAGCCAGATGGAGACAAGATCCCTCTGATACGAGCTGTCTGGATTTTTCAACCCGGAACGTTGAACCCCCTGGCCCAGACCTGACTTTATGTTGCTCAACTATTTGGATTCATATTTGGGAACCTGACACGGGCCGTAATATGATCTTATAGGTCACACTCTCCGAGGCGTAGGCTCATCCCTACGAGCCGGAGGCCAGGGCGGGCTGAACCCCACCATAGGTTAACGTATCTGTCCAACTGAAGTGGTTGTCTGTCCAACCGGTAAGGCGCTCTCTTCTCCCCGATCCAGCACAATTCGCATGGTGCCTGAAGAGGCCAGGCTACCCAGGGTCAGTCCCACCGGACCAATCAAGTAACCCGGTGTTCCTAAAAAAAGCAGCACAAAACCGGTTGCAATGATGGTGACCATAAACATCGCATGACCCGTAAGAACGGTTATCGGCTTTTTCAAACAGGCTGCCAAGCCCTCACTCTGGGCCCGTATGGCAACACTGAATGGGAAAAAAATGAGCGATATCGCGGTCAATCTGACAAGCGGTAGATCCTGAGCACCCAACTTCTGCAATTTGATAAAGTAAAATTCTGCCAGACCGGGAAGAATAAAAATCAACGGTAATACGCCCAAGACCGCGCCGGCCCATAGACAAAAACGAAATGTCCGGCGATCATTTGCCGATTGCGGTGGAAATGCAAGCACAATGGTTTGGATGCGCGTCGCCGCATATGCCACCGGATTGGCGAGGCCCAATGCCAGGTAATACACAGGGAGGATGCGATCCGGATCGGGTGTACGGGCGATAAAAGCCGCCAAGATGACAGCCGAGGCTGAAAGAAAATATCCGCCGACCGACAACGGAAGATTGAATTTAAAGATTTCCATTGCACCAGGAGGATCTTCGAGACAGGATTCAAGGGATTTAAGGAAGGGAGTTGCAAATATCCTGGAAATCAGAACCTCCACTGCAACCGGAATGGTAAGACAGACGACGGCCCAGATTGGACCGACCAGTTCCAGGGTGCAAAAAAGCAAAGACAACATTGCGGTGATGAGGATGCGGATGATGGTTGCCAGGCTGGCTTTGCCGGTAGCTTTACCGAGGTACATGACCACAAAATAGGGAAGCCGCATAAAAAATAAAAATTGCAGCGGAATACTGATCATGAATGCGGTAGACGCAGGTTGCTCTATTGTTGGTGGCAATCCAATAAGTCGACCAAATAGTAGATGCGACAGAATGGGAATGCATAGGATTGCCTGGACTGCGATGACCCCCGTAGCGGTTAACAGGGTAACTTTCCGAAATTTTTGATATCCTTCACGTGTTTTGGCATAAACCATGCCGGTGGTAACAGAACTGATAGCGATCATTCCGAGAAAAAACATAACGGTAATTGCTTGGGCCAGACCGGCCAGATTGAGCGGTCCGCCGGGGCCACGTGACGCGACCATGGCTACCAAAGGATAACTGAGAGCCTGGGAGGCCGCCTGGATTGCGAGGGGTATAAAAAAACGGGTGAGCGTCCATTTGTCCGGCAATTTCTAAAATTCTCCGATTAATTTAACTTCCCGTTCAAGCTGGACCCCGAAGCGATCAAGCACCCTGGCTTCAATAAGTTGAATTAAAGCGTAGACGTCGATGGCTTTGGCATTATCCACATTCAGAATAAATCCGGCATGTTTGGGGCTGATCATGGCACCACCAATGCGCTTTCCCTTCAAACCGGTTTCTTCGATTAAAGCGCCCGCGTAATAACCTGCCGGACGTTTAAAAACGCTGCCGCAGGAGGGATGGCTAAGGGGCTGCTTTCCGGCACGCAACGCGAGGATGTCTTCTATGCGTGTTTTTAAAGCCCCGGGATCTTTTTCTGTGAATTGAAAAAGAGCGGATGTAATGACCGCTTTTTCCAGTTCCGGTACCCGCCGGTAGTCAAAGCTAATTCTGTGGCGATCGGCCAAAAAAGCGCTGCCATCCCGTCTGAAACCACTGACAGAGACGGTAACCTGTTCGATTTCCTGTCCGAACGCGCCGGCATTCATACATAGCGCACCGCCCACCCCCCCGGGAATCCCGGCCAGTAGTTCCAAACCAGAGAGACCTTTTTTCACCGCAGCACGAATTAAATCCATTAAAAGGGTACCGGCCTGCACTTTCGCCTGCCGGTCATCAAAGCGCCAGCCGCTAAAATTCTCACCCAAGTAAAGGGTCGCCCCCTCCCAGCCATAATCCGAAACCAGCAGATTGGACCCTCTACCCAGAACAAGCAGCGGTACTTTTTTTTCGTGGATGACTTCAAGGGCACAACCCACTCCCTCTTTCGTAATCGGGGCGATCCAGACGGCGGTTGAGCCGCCGATTTTGTAGGAAGTAAATGGTGCCAGAGGTCTGTCGGTCTCTATCTGGCCATCAACCCGATCCCTCAGTTGCGCTGCCAATTCAACTGGATCAGCATTCATTTTTTTTTATCTGTTTCAGGATTCCTGCGAACCCCAATAATTTGTAATTTTTAAATATGATTAATAACATAGTAGATACCTATTTTGGAATGGCCCCTTGCTCTGATCTTTTGACGAATTTTGGATCTGGATCCTGCTTTGATTGCAACATGCGTTGGGTTTTGTCAAGCCATAATCAGCGACCCCCGGTAAAGCTAAGGGTATCAGGAAGGTCACTCAATGGGACCAGAGCGATGCTCTGCCGGTGATCGCTGATTTGTAATCCACCGATATTGTTCCGCCTTAGATCAATGCACCGCGCTCAGCCGATAAAGGTAGAACCTTTTCAATTCTCATCCCGGAAGAGCCGGTGGCTTATGCATGGAGCTAGACCAGAAAAAACTTAAGCTTACACCGTATTATGCCGATAGTCCTCATGATTAAAGTAAATGATGAAATTTGTTATAGCTTGTTGAATTTAAATTAGATTTTTAATTTCTCGGGGGAAAATTTTAGAAAAAGGGGAATAAATATGGAATCAGAAGATTTTTGCAGGGTAATTACAGAATTCGAATTTATTTGTGAAGATATTGGCGAGATCAAAGAACAGATTGACCTGACCAAATCTGAAATTCAGAAGATTTCGCAAGCGATCATCAACGTCGAAAATGCAAAGAAAATTTTGAAGGAACTTTTCCCTAAGATCGAATCACTGAACAAGGATTTGCGCGAAGATCTGACGTCTGAATTCGTAGACATGGGCTGATATAGTTGGGGTATTTTGAGTAGGTCGATAGTTTTAGTCGACCGACTGAATTAATCTGAAACTAATTTGCCAAAAGAGTTCGAAATATCTCGAGTAGTAAGAGACATGAACTCATAGTAAGTTCCCATCCAGCTTTTTAATTTCGATTTCCATCCATCATTACGCGAATTTTTTGCGGGATCTGGACACATCTCTTCTCAAAAATAGCTTAACTCAATACATAAGCCGCCGGCATCGATCACATTTGCACCAATCAAACCTGCCCTCGCGGTAACGGTAGAACCTTTTAAATTCGCACCGGCATAGCCGGCGGCTTATGTATTGGGTTAAAACAGCAAAAGATTATTCCAGGCTTGATTAATCCACTCAATCTGGAATATATTAGTTGTCAGTCTGAGGAAATGTGCGCTTTTCACTCATTCCATTTTGGGAAGGACATCACCATGAACAATCTAATGCGAATTGCGTCTCTTGTTTGCACGCTGGTGGGTTTTTCCGGCTGTGTCGGCAGCAACTCTTCGACCTGGGAACACTTTCATGGCGGATTGTCGAACCGGGGCTTCCGGGAGATAGAAAGCGGATTTGCGCTTTCTTCCAGCTGGATTTCCAATGCCTATAAAATAACCAGTGCATCGCCGGTCATCGGCAAAGATTTGCAAAATAAAGAGGTCCTATATATCGGTACCTCCGACGGGATGTTGGTCGCGCTCAGGTCAGGAGATGGGAGCGAAAAGTGGAAAATCTCTTTGGGGTCGGTCGGTTCGGAGAGCCGTATCGTTTCATCTGCTTCGGTATCGAATGAGGGCTATATTTATGTCATCACCAGTCGCAAGATGGACGAAGAACGGGCTTCCAGCACGCTTCACAAAATTGATCAATTCGGTTATCCGAAATGGGCTTACACATTTCCGGATAGAGGCTTTACCTCCGGATCACCCAAGGTTGCCACCGTAGGAAACGATACTTTTATTTTTGTGTACGTGTCGGTAGACGCGAGCAACAATATCCGGGGTGAACTTTTTGCGTTGCGTGATGATGAATACGGAGCAAGTTTGCTTGATCGTGAAGCGCTGGGGACCTGTCGCTTTGATAACTCGAACCATGCCGCGAGCTTGGTAGCTTTTTGGGAAGAGACCTGGCAGTGGGTCAGCGCTTTTCCCGTCGAGTTAGATGAAGACAATATTGCGCTATCGGACCATTTTTTAGACCCAACCGTTGCGGTTGTAACCGGTCGAAAAAAACCGCTGATTGCCATTGCAGACAATCTATGCAATTTTGGCGTTTTTGAATGGAATGGGGTTGAATTGTCTGTGCTCTGGTACCAGGAGCACGACTTTGATAAACATTCCTCCACCATGGTGTCACCCAGTGATTTGATGATTTTCGGTCGACAGGATGGAAAAGTGCCGGCCTACGATCTGGAAACCGGTGTAAAAATGTGGGAGTATGATGCAGGGCAGGCTGTTTTCGCCACACCGGCAGCTGCTCGTGAAAAGTATCTCTTTGTCGTATCCAAAGATCGGATCCAGGTACTCAACGCCTTGGACGGTAGCCTTATTCAGGATGACAATTCACCACGAAGATTTAATTTGCAGAGGGTCACGCATTCATCACCAGCTGTCACCGCTAATCGGATCTATGTTTCAACCTCCGAAATGCTGACCGTCAATTATAGTCTCAAGACAAGGGCTCATGATACCAATTTTCATGGAAACAGGCTATCATCTGTTGTTGTCGGCAGCGATGGCTCTGTTTATGGAGTTGCCGTGGATGGCACGATTAGTAAATATGCCGGTACGGAATCGGAGTAGTCGTCGTCGGCCCCGCCGCAGGCCTAAAAGTTTACCAGCCATACGAGGAGGGCGGACAGTTTGATTGAAAAAAGACGTTGGTATTAGCGCAGATCATTCATCTTCATTGGGATGGGACAATGGGGATTTCACCAGCAGCCTTAAGATTTCATCCCAATCCTTTACGGTTTTACCGTCCTTGGTTTTCTCAAACGAAAATCGCTTCTCTATTTTTTCTGATACTGTCGAAATAACGTCGGCAGAACCAATTATAGCTTGAATCTGCACGCCATTTTTTTTCAAGCTTTTCAGGGATGTTAGCCCACGCCAGCGAATAATGACGGATTTAGGAAAATTTTGTTTTTTCAGCCAGCTTCCTGAGATACCCTTACCTAAAACCCGGCTCAGATAGATGATTCTATAATTCTCGCTGAGTGCGTTAACGGCCTTTTGGCTGCGTTCCCTGATTGCATCTGAAAATACACTATCTTTAAATGCGCCTTCGATTTCAATGAGAATTGCCTTTTCATTTTCGGCCATAACCAAGATGAGTCCGGAAGCGCTGCCCTTGACTGAGTGGGCGGTAATTTTTTTTAATCCCGCTTCCTGAGGGGTGTAATTTAAGTAACCATAACCATCGCCACCAGTTAATATTTTTTTCAGAGGCTCTTTTTCCAAATAAATATCCACCATCAGCCCACCCGCAGCAAAGAATCCAGCCTTGGTTAACACTTTGATAATTATCGGTTTCTGAATAGTCGTCACATGGTCAAAAACGACCACTTTGCAGTGAGACGCCGGTACAAAAAACAATATAAAAAGAATGGGCAGAAGGTATTTTTTTATGTAGATGAATGTGTACATCTTTTCGTTGGAGGCAGCTACTGTCCTGCGGAATAATTCTATCCGGCAGCTACACCGAATGCCGAAAATAGTACAATAAACATTATTAACTGAAAGACAGCACTGATGATCAAACCGATGATACAAACACCCAGTGCGCGAGAGGTGCTTTCATAGCTCAGGGCCTGCTTGACACCAACAGTTGCGGCCACGACCATCCAGGTAGCGGCAATCAGCAAAATAATGAGGCCAAAACCCTGAATAAACCCCAATACACGAAATACCCCGGGCGCACTGGCGAAGCCCATTACCCGCATAAGGGTTTTTCGATCAGGTTTGGTTCGGGTTTCAGGCAGAAATCGTGCACCGATGATGTAAGTAGAGAAAACCCAAACGTACCATCCTAACAGGGTTGTGATCATTCCAATATTGATTCCGGTGGCACCTGTTCTGCCAAAAGTCCCGTAGGCGGATGCCATGCTGTAAATAAACACGACGATCAGCGCCTGATTCATCGCTCCGCCATCATCTACTATTTCCTGATACAGGCTTATGTCTAGTTTTGCAGCACGAAAGAATCGATTCAGAAAACGACTCATGGGACCTCGCGTCAGTCGGCAGGTTTATGAACCTGAGTTGAGCATTTTGAGGTAATGAGATAAGAGTATCTTATAGTTAACGGCTATCATTTTGTCGGCGGTGTGTCAATAAAACGCGGGATAATAGAATAAAATGTTCACACCGTAGAGGGCGGCATTGGAATATCGCGATACACGATTTAGATGCAGTCCCGCAGCCAATTACCCGATAAGGGGGTATTTCCCGCTTCTTTACAATTATTCATCCGGACTTCAGGCGATGGCTCCGTCACGACGATTACAAAAGAAAAACCGATCCGTGAGCAGACACGAGATCGGGTTTGATTAATAAAAATGAAGGATGTTTTTAGCAGTTGTAAGATCGAAAGCGTTTATGAGATAGTTACGGCTTATACTGATTTTTTGCTGCCTTTGGAATTTGTGGATGAATACCCGTCTGCATACCATCCGCCGCCTTTCAGCTCAAATGTGCAGGTCGAAAGAATCTTCTTGGCTATTTTTTTGCATTTGGTGCACCGAGTATTTTTTGTTCCCATGGGGACGAGTTTTTCGGTAATGTGTCCCTTGGTGCATTCGAATTCATAAACCGGCATGTTCATCCTCCTGTAATGGCTAATAATTCGTATGACTAATATCGCAGTCGAGCTTTTTAGGTTCTTGTTTTTTGCGAAATATTATTCATTTTAAACTTATTGTCAAGAAAAATCAAGTTGCGAGGTCCTTCCCAACTGAAATATTGCTTGACAGGATTGCTGATGACAATATAAAAATCACAAATATTTTCAGATAGTAAGAATTAAAACCAAGCATTACCGGCAACGGTCACCCCGGGTTGATCAAATTATCGTCTATTCTGGATCCGGGAAGACGGGTGAAACAAAAGAATACAAAACCAATAAATTAGATACCAAAGGCAATTGTTTGTATGGATCAAAAATTCTCATTATCAAAATTATTGAAACTGGGTCAGCTAAAAACCAACGAGCATACCGTAATGGCCATTCTGGCGGTGATTGTGGGCTTGGCGGCAGGGTTCGGTGCCGTTGGATTTCGCCATCTCATTAATTTTTTTCAAACCCTTGCCTATGGATCTCCCAATGAATTGCTTGAGGTGATTAAGACGATTCCCTGGAACTATAAAATATTCATTCCGGCTGCCGGCGGACTTATAGTCGGGCCACTGGTATATTTTTTTGCCAGAGAGGCCAAGGGCCACGGCGTGCCCGAAGTAATGGAGTCGGTTGCTTTGAGGGGCGGGGTTATTAGAAAAAGAGTTGTTCTGGTGAAGACCCTGGCCTCCGCCATCAGTATCGGTACCGGCGGGTCCGTCGGTCGGGAAGGCCCTATCGTTCAAATCGGTTCTGCCATCGGATCCACCCTCGGCCAGGCATTGAATGTATCCGGGGATCGAATGCGGGCCCTGGTTGGATGCGGGGCTGCCGCCGGAATTGCCGCTACCTTTAATGCCCCTATCGCCGGCTCCATGTTTGCGTTAGAGGTAATCCTTGGAGACTTCGGACTGGCCACATTCAGTCCGATTGTAATTTCTTCCGTGGTGGCCACTGCCGTATCACGAGCTTTTCTGGGAGATACGCCGGCATTTATTGTTCCTGCTTATCAATTGGTCAGCGCCTGGGAATTTCCGATCTACTTGATCCTCGGCCTTTTTTGTGCCGCGGTGGGTGTAACATTTACCAAAACCCTTTACCGCTTTGAGGATCTATTCGATAGCCTTAAATTTCCCGAATATCTAAAACCGATTATCGGGGGATTAATACTGGGAGTCAGTGGTTTGTATATTCCTCAAATTCTGGGGGTGGGCTATGGCGCCATGGACCTGGCGCTGGGGCAGCAGCTTGCCTGGTGGCTAATGCTGTTGCTGGTGGTGGCCAAATTGCTGGCGACCTCCATTACCATCGGTTCCGGGGGATCCGGTGGCGTTTTTGCACCATCGCTGTATTTGGGTGTGATGGCCGGCGGTTTTTTTGGGATGGTGGTACATCATCTGTTTCCAAATGTGACAGCATCTCCCGGTGCCTACAGTATTGTCGGCATGGGTGCGGTTGTCAGCGCCACCACCCATGGCCCCCTGGCGGCTATTTTAATTCTTTTTGAGATGACGGGAAGCTATGAAATCATCCTACCCCTGATGTTTTCTTGCATCATCGCAACGATTGCCAGCGGCCAATTGATGAAAGAGTCGATCTATACACTTAATCTGATCCGGCGGGGTATCGACATCAGAGAAGGAAAAGAGGTCAATGTTTTAAAATCCATGCTCGTCAAAGATGTAATGAGCCGCGATGCGGAAACCGTGTCGGAGGACTGGTCTTTGGACAGAACGTCCGATAAAATTTCCAAAAGCAAATACAACAGTTTTCCGGTAATCAATTCTGAGAATAAGCTGACCGGTATTCTCTCTTTTAATGATTACAGTGAATCTATATTTGATGAAGATCTAAAATTCATTGTCGTGGCCAAAGATTTGGCGTCCTCCGATGTCGTCACGGTATCCTCTGATGATAATCTTTACAC
>JARFPZ010000167.1 GCA_029288035.1 Desulfosarcina sp. | reverse complement strand
ACAGTCTCGTGGGCTCGGAGATGTGTATAAGAGACAGGATCTGGACTGGACAAATTTTCCGCGTTGAAAAGAAAAAACGCAGGATACTGCGTTTTTAAACGTTGGGATCGGAAATGGCGATGGGTAATCCCGAAATATAATCCAATCGATTTCTGGGATTAGTTTATCAGAATCGGTATTTTTAACGGGTTGAATATTTTGCATATACGTTAAGATAATACCCACGGATTTGAGATTTAATTGGACAGGTCCCTCCGGATAATTTCAAAAAAACTAGATACGCTTATCAGTATTTGTAAAATATTATGATGCCAGATAATTTACTCTTAATTTCGTATCTCACTTGGGGAGATTCCCGTCCATGATTTATATGCTCGCGAGAAAGAACTGTATTCCGAATATCCCAAAACAAAGGCAATCTCCATCAGACTGATGGTTGAATCTTGAAGATAATTTTCTGCGAGCTCATGGCGCACTTCGTCGAGCAAAGTTCGAAAGGTGGTGTGCGCGGTCTTAAGTTTGCGCTGCAGTGTTCGTGTACTCATGTTCAATTTCTGAGCAACCTTTTCATTCGAAACTCCACCAGAAGGCAAGATGTCTATAATCGCCCCTTTAACACGCTGAGCGATGTTATCATTGTCCAATTCGGCTAAATAGCGGATGATATATTGATCGTTAATTTTAGCAAGGTGAGGGTTGCCGGTCGGCAAATGTTTATCGACAGCATCCGCCGACAATATTAGCTTGTCGCTTTCGGAATTGAACATAACTGGAGCATTGAAATAGGAATAGCATTCCTTAGCGCAGTGAGGCTTGGAGTGGATAAAATGAACAGCCACTGGATTTAAATCTTCTCCGTAATTCAACCGGCATGCAGAGATCAAGATCGACATCGCCAAATCCATGAGAGGCGGCAGTTTCAAAGAATCGGACAACGTAATGCTTAACCCCTCAGGTGTATTCTCCAACCGGGTTTCCCTGTCTTCTCCAACAATATGGGCGTAACGCGAAGCCCGAACAAGCGCTTCACGCAGGCTGCTGCTGGCAAGCCAAGCATACCCAAGTGCATTAAAGTGAGAAGGATGCCAGAATTTCGGACCACGCAGTCCAAAACAGGGGTCTTCAATCAGTCCGGCCACCTTATCCCATAGGCCTTCAGCCTTCGCATGGGAAATGCGCATACCGGGCTTTGAAATCATTTCACGGTCTATGCCCTCATTTAGGAATACAGATTCAGCGTCATGTCCATAGTCTTCTAATATTTTCCACAAAATATCCGTTGGGGACAATAGATGGGTTGCGTCCATGCGCTGTTTTCCTTTTGAGCCCAGCAATATTACATATTAATTTCAAGTATTTTAAAGCCCTATCAAAAATGGCGCTGAAGGTCAAACGAATGGCGCAAAATGTCAAGGACACTAACAAACAAAGCGCTTTTTATTTGGTTAAAAAATGATAATTTCGTAAAAAGTCACGAAATTATATCTTTTTGAAATAATTATAAAAAATGAAAATTAGTCCTTGCCTTTTACTCCGGGTTTTGGTATAGAAAATTCATATTAATCAGAGGGTTAAAGGCAAAATCATGATCAAAGTAAGAAATCCGAATCAGCTCGACATTTTCGATCCCTGGAACTTTCTGACCCCCAAAAGGCGCCAGATGCTCGAGTGCGGATGGCCTGGGCTTTTTCGCCACCACATCCTGCCGTCTATCCCTGTCAATAAGGTCAGCAAGCATTTTAGCGAGACTTTTGGCCGTCCAACCAAGGAACTTTTTTCCATGCTCGGTGCGCTCATACTTCAGCAGACATTCGACTTCACCGATGAAGAAACCGTGCAGCAGTATGCCTTTAATATTCAATGGCACTATGGCCTCAACATCACCGAAGAATCCGACAGCGCCAAATACATTTCGCTGAAGACCTTGTGGAACAGCCGCAATATCGTTGCATCAAACGACCTGGAAGACGATATCTTCACTGCCGGCACCCAAAAGCTGGCGCAGGTTTTCGAGGTCAATATCGATAGACAGCGGATCGACTCGGTCCACATTAAATCCAACATGCGCCGTTTGGGGCGAATCGGCATCTTCTCGGAAAGCATTCACAAATTCTTAGTAAATTTGAAGCGTAGTCATAAAAGTCAGTTTGACACGATAGATGAAAAAGTTACCGATAAATATCTTTCCAACGACGCCCTGGGATGTTTCTCAAAGGTTAAACCATCTGAATCGAAGAAGACGCTCACAGAAGTCAGCAAAGATCTGTTTGGCCTGGTGCAGCATTTTAAGGACTGCCCTGAAGTGGCAGCCATGTATAGTTACAAAATGCTTGAAAGGGTTTTAAAAGAGCAGTGCAACCTGACCGATGACAAAGACAATCCGCTCGAGCTCAAAGCGCCCAAAGAGATCGTTTCCGATTCGCTTCAAAATCCTTCTGACCCGGACGCAACCTACAGTGGCCACAAGGGGCAAGGTTACCAGGTTCAGATCATGGAAACCTACTGCACTGACAAAGAGCAAAAAGAAGAATCACTTAACTTAATCACACATGTCGAGGTTGAGCCTGCCCATAAAAGTGATGCCAATGCGCTTGTTCCGGCAATCGCCTCTGTAGAAGAACGGAATCTGAAGCCCAAAGAACTCTGCGCCGATTCTCTTTACGGCAGTGATGACAACTGTGAGCATGCCAAGAACCATGAGGTAGAGCTGATAGCCCCTGCGATGGGTTCGGTAGAAGAGGACAAGCTGAGCCTTGCTGATTTTAAGTTTTCCGAAAAAGGTGAGATCGTTGCCTGCCCTCGGGGCAAGACCCCTTCAAAAGTCAAAAAAAGAAAAAAAGTCAGCGTCGGTTTTTCATCACAGGATTGCCAAAATTGCCCTAACCTGCCGAGGTGTCCCGTTAAAAAAGGGAAAAAACACTACTATCTTCGCTTCACAGATAAACAGATGCGCATAGCCAAGCGCAGAATATATGAGCAGTCAGACCAATTCAAAGACCGTTACAGGTGGCGAGCAGGTGTCGAAGCCACCATGTCTGAATACAACCGACGCACCGGTGTCAAACAACTTCGAGTGCGGGGCCTGAAGGCAGTCAAATTCTGTGCGACCTTAAAAGCCTTGGCCGTGAACATCTTTCGGGCAGCTGCCGTTAGAGCAGCGAAAATGATGCCGGCAGAAGGTCTCTGTGAGGCATAAAGCCCTTCGGGGACCTATTTT
>JARFPZ010000127.1 GCA_029288035.1 Desulfosarcina sp. | reverse complement strand
CCCGTAAAAGAGACGCAAGCCGCTAAAGAGAAGTACCCTGCCCCCACCTGCGGTGAATGCCACTCGGCCCACTATGACCCCGCCGGAATGTCACGGGTTGCGGTGGGCGCGCGCATGACGTCACGCTGCGGCCGCTGCCATAAAGAATACAGCGAAAGTTATCTGGATAATATCCACGGCAAATTGGGCGTCAACTTGGCCGACCAGACATCGGCCTTCTGTACGGATTGCCATGGCGCGCATAATGTCGTCGCCCTTGAAAAGCAGCAGGATGCTTTAACCGTATGCCAACGCTGCCATCCCAAGGCCGGGACGGAATTTACTCAGTTTGTGATCCATGCATCCGTCAACGATGCGGTGGCCAAAGAATCCCCCAAAAGCAGTTCGATTGTATGGATTCGACGCGTCCAAACTGTCGCCATTGCCGTGGTGGCTCTCTCCCTGATTTTCTTTTTTGGCCACACGATTCTGTGGCTATTAAGGGAAAAACATGAAAAATTAAGGAAGCACTAAGATGCCTGACCAAACAATCCTTCCCGATAGGCTGATGCGGTTTTCCGTTCTGGACCGGTTGCTGCATCTGGTGTTGATGTTCGGTTTTACGGGTCTTGCTGCCAGCGGTTTCTCACTTGGCTTTAGTGCCACTGCTCCGGCCAGGGCTTTTATTTGGCTGGTGGGCGGCACCGCCCATGCCGCCTGGCTGCACCGGTTTAGTGCCATCTTGACTTATAGCTGCGTAATCATCCATGGTCTGTGGTTTCTCTACTTTCGCTTCGTTTTGCGGGGACGGCTGACCGGGCCGCGCTCAATCGTTCCCTCCCAAAAAGATTTGAAGGATTTTAAACAAAACATGGCCTATTTTTTAGGCTGGCGCCCATCGCCGCCCGACTTCGACAAATTCACCTACATGGAAAAAATCGACTACTGGGCCATCTTCATCGGAATGAATACCATGGGCATAACGGGGTTGATCCTGTGGTTTCCGGAATGGTTCACCCGGTTCCTGCCGGGCGTTTGGGTCAACATCGCCCAAGTGCTGCATTTTTGGGAAGCCATTCTGGCAGTCATCGTCAAATTGTTTATTCACGTCGGCATGGCCCATTTGCGCCCCACAGTTTATCCGGCGGACACCAGTATCTTTAGCGGCCGGACCACCCGGGAAAGAATGATGGCAGAACATCCCGCTGAGTGGCGGTCCATTGCGGCCGACTGGAACAAGGGGATTGAAACCAAATAAAGGAATGGATTCTTATCTTTGAAAAGCAATTGGACCCCGGAGAAATAAGTATATAAGAGATTTCACAGGGCAGGCAGGACCAACCGGATATTCAGGATAGAGCGGCCCACGGCCGAAGACATCTCGCCGCAGGCGAGCAAAATCCCGTCAATCCTGTAAATCCTGTCTGGATAAAAATAAAAACCGAATCCATTCCACATCCCTTCAACCACCTGAAGTTTCATGTGAGGGAATATAAGCCTAATGAACGCAAAAATATGGAAAGGATCAGGAATTGCTTGTGGTATTTTGATGCTTGTCCTGGTCACGTGTGTCCCATTAGCGGCCGGCATTGAATCAGATCGAAGATCAGGCGAGCGCCCCTGCTTGGATTGCCATGGCCGCTCGAACATCAACACCAACGCGGGCGTCATGACCTCCAGAGCTTTTTGCAATGAGTGCCATTCCACGCCGGATTGCAAGAGAGTCGTTGATGGTAAACCGGTATCCCTGAACGTATCATCAAAGACATTTCAAGAGTCCCCTCATCAATATGTGGCTTGCATCCATTGTCACGCGGACGTTGCCCGATCGCCTCATCGGACGCAATCCGGAGCTCAATGTCGGGATTGCCACAGCGTGCATGGAGAAGGGACCGCCCGTGCCCCCCATCTGCGCGTCGATTGCCAGGCCTGTCACTTCAGCTCAATCTTCGTTCGCTTAAACGCAAAAGATAACCGGATCAAACTGGCCCGGATCAATTCAGAGAAACAGCCCATCGGTCTCGTCGACCACAGCCTGAACGACCTGTCCGACGATCAGTCCTGCGAGCGATGCCACAACCGTCAAAACACCGTGGGAGCACCGGCCGCCGTCCTGCCCGGCAAAAGCCTATTGTGTATTGTTTGCCACCCTTCTCCGGCCACGGTGGGCCACCCGATATTTTGGATGGCTTTAATTATCCTGGTTGGCGGCGCACTGGCGATGGTGCGTTTTTGGTTTATCGGCAGTGTCCAAGGGGAAAAAGAATCCATGCATCGCAAACTTGGACTGGTGTCCGAATCGGTATGGCAAACCCTATTTTCACGCAAGATCATTACCTTGCTGAGAGTGATGGTTTTCGATATTCTTTTACAACGTCGAATCCTCAAAGAAAGCGTTCAAAGATGGTCCATGCATTCGCTTATTTTTTTAGCCATCATGGCCCGTTTTCTCCTGAGTCTCTTGACCGGTCTGATATTTAGCATTGATCCGGACGGAGAACTGGCCCTGGCATTGATAGATAAAAATAATATTTACATGGCCTTTATTTACGATATGCTGGGAATCTCCATTTTTTTGGGTGTACTTTGGGCGGTCACCCAGCGTTTTATTGTCAAGCCGACCCATGTGGTCACGGAAATAGAAGATAATTTAACATTGGGCTTAGCCGGACTTTTGGTTGTGATGGGTTTTCTGAGCACCGGCGCCAGGCTTTTATTGACTCAAATTCCACCGGATGTTGCGGTGTATTCATTTATTGGATTTCCCGTTTCCAAAGCCCTGGGGCTTTTACCGCTGGATTGGCGGCGGGTTTACCCCTATCTCTGGTATATCCATGCCATATTGGGAGCTGTTTTTATAGCCTACTTGCCATTCGGCAAACTCAAACATATATTTAACGTGCCCCTGACGTATCTGATAGAGGAACTCACGGGTGTGAAGAAGGAAAAACGGGTGTAAATTCAGAACTACTGATGTGCCGTAAAATCGGATCAAACAAAAATTTCAGAAATCGCGTCAATAAAACTGAATTTGGGCGAATCGTTCTGAATTTAATTTTTTATTTCAGTTCTAAAACCAAAACAAAGATCGTCGATATTACCTTTTTCTCGGTTATCGTTCCATTTATTTTTGATAAACTCTGTTGCATCTTG
>JARFPZ010000126.1 GCA_029288035.1 Desulfosarcina sp. | reverse complement strand
GCGCTGGGCGGTTCCGATCGCAGCCAATACCACGGCGGAAATATAGGGTCCAAAGCCGGGAATCGACAGCAGATATTCGTACTCTTGGAAGTTTACGCAGATAAAGCAAAGGGTCACCCATTAAAAATTAAATATTCTCGGAGTTTAAATATCAGGTGTCTATAGCTTAAATGATTTCAGGTTAAGGGCAATAATAAAATTCGATCGGAGAGGAGGTTGAAAAAGGTTCTAATTTAACAATAGAAAACTTTCGGTCAACGGTAAACAAAAATTTTAGGGGACGTTCTCAACTCTTAAACTTTAGATCGGGATAAAATCATCTACGATTTTATATAATCCCGCTTTGGCGAGACGGTGCCGCTCTGTGAAGGTTATCTTTAAATAGTAGATCAATGATTTGGGGTTTGCGAGTCAGTTGGTTATATATAGTGAAAGTTTCAAATTAATGGAATTACGATGATCAACGATTGCTGATGAACTCTTCTATAGTCAGATTGATGTCTTTGGCCATCTGGCGCAACAAAATTGGTGAAATATCTCTGTTCTTATGGTAGGGCAATGTTGTGAAACGACCATCTGGGTGACGAAACTGTTTGTGAGAGCCTCTTTGCCTGACCTCCTTAAAGCCGAGTCTATCCAGAATCGTGGCCACTTCTTTTGGTTTAAGAACCGGGATCTTGCCCATGTTTAAGCCACCACGACGTTTTGAGTCCCAATGAATTCGGCCTCCAGTCTTGGTTCACCGTCTTCTAACAACAATGAAATTACCTCTTTAAGATTTTGGCTCAGTTCATCAAGAGTTTCGCCCTGTGAATGGGCACCTGGGAATCCTGGTACAAAACCAACATACAAACCGGTATCCGAGCACTTTTCAATGATGGCTGTAAAATTACGCATGTTCTGATTCCTTAATCTCAAATATGTAACGAAATGAAATTTTTTCCTTCGACCACTCTTTTTCAAGCATTAGCTTTTTTATTTGTTCGTTAAGAATAAAAATCAGGTGTCAAATCTTGATTAATGATTAAATTGGTCGCCTTAAATCTTTTCCAGATGCCTATAGCTTAAAGTTTTTGGCGACAGACCACTCTTTATCAAGCTCTAGTTGTTTTATTTTTTCGTTTAAAATAGGGTCAAAGCCTGAATGGTGAATAAGTTAAATCGTTATGTTAGTTCTGAACGTCAGCCTCTTATTCTGGCAGCTCCGCCTGCTAGATTACAATTAGAGTATGATACAATTGTTTAAAAATAATTACAAATTTATTCAGAATGTTTTCTGACGGAAGTTGCTGAATAAGAATCAAAAATTTTCGTTAAGCTTTTTATTCGATCAGACTGACCGCTGTTCAGGCCGGCGGCGATGCTCAGCTGCTGTCCGGGCCTCTTCCTGCAAGCGCTGCTCCATCCCCGTATATCTGGGTGAGAAGTGAAAAACAGTAAACTGTTTTACCCGTGCCATTGCCGCCAGTTGTCCGGCCCGGCGGGCTGTGAGGTGGTGCTTTTTCTTAGCCAGCTCATGGTCCTGGTCCAAAAATACGGCTTCGATAAAGAGGTGATCTGAACCTGCGGCAAGTTTCACTATTTTTTCGCTGTTTTTTTCGCTGTCGACCACATCCGTAATGTAAGTGATTTTTTGACCCGGTGTGATCCGGGCGATTTTATCGCTAAGCGCTCCCAGGATAAATTGCCTTGCCGTCTTTTGTCGATCTGATTTCACTTCGAATTTCGCTGTGGGATCCACCTGATTGTACAGCGCATGCTTAAATTCCGTTAGCCAGGGCCCAGGTGAAAGGCCTAGGTCTTCTAACCCGTTTTTGATAATATTTACATGAAATCGTTCTTTGATGGAAAATCCCAAACAGGGAATATGATGATCGAGAATGACGGCTGAAACCTCAAAGGCCGGCTCTTGATAGAGAGTGCCGTTAAACGGCTGTTGGTCCGGGTTTTGGGTAGACTGAAACTTTTTGGCGCAGCTGTATTTGCAGCAAAGGGTATGCTGTGAATGGACTTCGGTAACCTGTAGGCTGAGCGGATAGTTGTATTTATCGGCCAGGTTCCAGGCATATCCGGCCAGTTTGCCCGCCACGTTTTTCAAAAAGCCAGGAGGACCATAAAGCGAAATATTTTTTTCGCGTCCCAGAGAAAGACGCAACAGACGATCAAAGCCGATGAAATGGTCCATGTGGGTGTGGCTGACGAAAGCATGGCTGATTTTGAGGACGTCTTTGGGTGCCAGGCCGGAGATGTCTCCAAGATCGAAGATCAGGGCACGATGTTGAAATTGAAAGGGAATAAAAAGCCCGGGATCATCAAAAGGACCGTTGATTAGCCTGGGATGAAAACTGGGGCGCATTACTGGGGTAAAAACTTTTTCACTTGCTCATTGATGGTAAAATATATCTCTTCATCGGAGCCGAAAATATCCACCACGTCTTTGTGCTTGATGAGTTGTTCAATAACAAATGAGGTCACATAAAGGCTGACAATATTAGGCTGGGGAACTAGATTTCGCAGGGGAGCAATCTGATAATCAATATCAAAATCTTCCAAGCGGTTCATCTTTTCAAGACATTTTGTTAGCTGTTCGTCAAGAGCGTTTTTATTGGTTGTTTCAACCAGATTTTTTTCCACCAGCTTCATGGCAATCGCACCGGCCAGAGGCTCCGAGCAGTCCTGAACCCTGCTGATCGCCAGTCGTCGCATGTGCTCTTTGGTCGATTCAATTTTCGATAGAATAGTTGATTCGCGAGAACTTGGTCGGAAGACCTTGCCCATGTCATACCACCTTATATAATTTGAATTTTTAAGGAATACCGTCGTTTATAATTTTGTGCCGTTGACGTATAATAATAATTCATAATACGGATTGCAAGAAAAAAGGGTTGATGTTTTTTTCACAATCTCAGATCTTCAATCACGAGCTGGGCGGTTTTTTTTCCTTGCCAGCGGTTCCACCGAAGTTTGAATACCATTTGGGAAATTTTTTGTTTGTTTGACACCCGGGAATCGGCATTAAATTGAATGGCTGGAAAGACCGGCGTGTTTGGCCTCGATGATTGCTGCAGAATCATGCGCCGGTGGTTTTTACCCACAATTTTTGATGATATCACCCCGACGTCGGCGGTCATGAAAAGTGGTTCGGGATTCCCGGTGCCGAACGGCATCAGTGCTTCTAGTTCATTGATGAGCGCATCTGAAATGGTGTCGAGATCCAAGTGTGCATCAATTTTGAGGATCGGTGTTAAATCCTCGGGTTGAGAAATACGCCGGATGACGTTTTCAAATGCGTTTTGGAAATCCGCAATGTTTGCTTTCCGTATCTTCAGACCGGCTGCCATTGAATGTCCGCCGAAGGTTTCAAGGTATGGTTTACAGGAGGCGAGGGCATCATAGAGGTTGAGCCCCGCAACGCTTCTGCCGGAACCGATGCCAATGCCGTCCCGGGTGGTAATGAGAATAACCGGGCGATAATAATCGTTCGCGATCTTAGATGCAACAATCCCCAGGACGCCCGCATGCCATCCTTGACCGGACAAAACCAAAGATCGTCGTTGGCGCAATGAGGGATTGTTTTTTAAAAACCGTTGAATGTCGGTAAAAATTCCCTGTTCCACCTGACGTCGCTGCCGGTTTAACAGATTCAGCGCGTGCGCTGTTTTTTGGGCACTATCCAGATCTTGGGCGGTTAGCAGTTCAACGGCCCTGGCAGCATGATCCATACGTCCGGCCGCATTTAAGCGGGGGGCCAGCCGAAATGCAATATCGTCGGCATCCAGGAAATCGTTTTGGATGGCGCTGGCTTCCAACAGCGCCGTCAAACCGGGGCGGTGGCCGGCATGGATCAGCGTCAACCCGGTTTTACACAGAATGCGATTTTCCTCAATGAGCGGTACCATGTCCGCGACCGTGCCCAAGGCCACAAGATCACAATAGCTTTTCAAATTGGGCTCCGAGTCGTCCTGCCAAAATCCTTTTTCCCGCAGATAGGTTCGAAGACAGATTAACAGACAAAAGGCCACCCCGACACCGGCAAGATTTTGCAGGCCCGCCGGGCAGTCCTGGCGTTTTGGATTTATCACTGCCAGCGCCGGCGGAATATCTCCCGTGATGGTGTGGTGATCCGTAATAATCATATCAATGCCGGCGTTTTTAGCCGCCGCCGCCGCTTGATGGCTGCCGGACCCGCAGTCTGCGGTGACAATCAAATCGATGTTATGGGGGCGAGCGTAACGGGAAATGTGGCCGGGCTGGATACTGTAACCCTCACTCACCCGATGGGGAATGTAATAGGAAACATCAACACCGGCGTACCGCAGAAAGTTCAGTAGAATGACGGTGGCTGTGATGCCGTCGACATCGTAGTCACCAAATATCAAAATCTTTTCTTTATCGGTGATGGCTTTATAGATGCGATTGACGGCGACATCCATGTCTTTGAGGGAAAAGGGTGACGGCATGTTATTCAAGGAGGTGTTTAAGAAATCGGCGGCAGTTTTGGCGGTATGAATATTTCGATTGACCAGAATGCTTGCCATGACCGGATGACAATTCACCTTTTGGCTCAGTTCTCTGACTTTATCCGGGTCCTGGTCGAACATTTGCCAGCGGTTTTCCATGGCTGCGCCATATATCCTAAATTTTGACAGGAGACAACCAGAAAGATTTGGGATATGGGATTTTGAATTGCCGATTGTTATGTAGATGACAACTGCTTTTAATCAGACCTGGTTGAATAGTTTAATCTGTTTTATGTTAAAATTGCTTTTTTATTGAAAAAACAATGGATATGGTTATACTAATTCAGGTTATGTGGTTCCGGGTTCAACGTTTCGGGCTGAAAAAAGCAAACAGCGAATACGAAACTACACTAAAACGGCACCGTCTTTTGATGCTTAAACTGTTTGTTTTGATGTCCTGGATTAAACAGCGAACGGCAGGATATAGAACTGCAACGATCGTTTTTAACCTCTGTTGGAGGAATTATCGCACGGTTATGTCAACCAACCATGTGCCCGGCGAGACTGTCAAACGGTATTACCGTGTCGATCGTCGTAAAATTGCTATTTTAAGATTCATATTCGAAGCCTACGATGGTCTCGCGACCATTGAGACGCTAAATCCTGAGTCGGGCGTCATCGTCTTCTACATCGCGCCAGGCTGTGAGACGGACGTGGATATGGTACTGACAGACCTTAAAGCTGATATCATGATAGAAGCGGCTCACTATTGAATTGAAGATTGAAAATT
>JARFPZ010000058.1 GCA_029288035.1 Desulfosarcina sp. | reverse complement strand
GGTACACAGCGATTGAAAGCTTTTATCAAGAAGGCTCTTAATGACACTAGTAGCAGTAAACGCCTTGAGTTATTAGGCTTGCCTGGATTTTAGATGAATTTCGTTTAACTTTTAAGTAATATCCTCTTTAACTTCTTCCCTTTTAAATCAAGAAGGTCATAGTATCTACCTTACTTTATAACCGAGCGGATAAGCTCTATGTATTGAATAGTGATAATTTCCCAATCAAATCTTTCCAGAACATATTGCCGGCCTTGCTTTCCCAGTGATTGGCGTAGAGTGTCGTTGTCTATAAGGAGACTAACTTTTTCAGCAAGAAGATTGGCATTTTTCTGGGGGACAACAAGCGCTGATTTACCATTATGAATTATATCCCGCATAGCCGGCAAATCCGTAACAACGGTCGCACATTCACACCCCAGTGACTCAACCAGGACCAATCCGAACCCCTCACGGTCACCGTCACTTGCAACAACCCACGGAAAAACAAGAACATCAGACCAGTGATATATTTCTGGGAGGGTTTCATTTGCAACAGCCCCAAGAAATTCAATGTGTTCACCTATGCCCAGTTCCAAGATGCGGTCGAGGATTCTCTCTTTTTCCTGGCCGTCCCCGACAATTTTCAAAGTCACATTTGGATGTTTTCCCAAAATCAACGGCAGCGCTTCGATCAAGTATTTGAGTCCCTTCTTTTCTACGAGTCGCCCGACAAAAAGTAGCGCTCCGCTCGCCGACCGTTGCATGGTCGGAACAAAACGTTTGCGTAAATCAACCCCCATGGGTATCACCTTTATCCGACTATCAGCGATTCCCATTTCCTGCAGGGCCTCTCTCATAGCATGACTGACGACTGTAACAGTAGCTGACCGCAGGGCAACGAACCGTCTCAGCCTGTTAAACACAAAACTTTTAAGGCCGAAAAGATCTCCGCCGTGAGACGTAACAATCACCGGTGGGGCTGATTTTATAAATAGGCAGGCGGTTATAGCGATCAATCCCTGAGGAATTAGCCAGTGGGCATGGATACAATCAAATTGGAAGCGGTTTAACAAACGAATAAGGACAACCAGCTGCGCCACAATAAAAAACGGAACTAGGGCATAACGCATAGGGTTTTGTTTCAGATTCGCCAGTATTCCGCCATGAAAGGCCAGATTTTCCCAGCGTGAGAAAAAATAGCGGTAGCGGGTTACCTGAATCCCATTTATTTGGTCTTCGACAGCGGCACCGGATGCATGCGGCGCCAGAACGTGTACTGAGAAAGTTTTACTCAGACGGCGGCACAGTTCATGGACGAACGGCGGTTCGACATCGTTATTCCAGCGGGGAAAAGTGGAGGTAAGCACAAGAATATGTTTCGATGCTGAATTTCGTGTCAATGCGTTTAACCTAATCTACCGCTGTTGTCATCCGGTTCCTTTACCCTTACAGGTCTGGGGGTAGCTCGGCGTTCAAATCGCATCTGACAAATTTGTTCCGATATTAAACTCATCATGAATATAATGATGGATGCCACAAACATGAAGACGCTCATATTGGTAAATCGATTTTGCATGACATAGGTGTAGAGGTAATTCAGTAGCCCCATGAGGAACAGTGTAACGCTGACTGGCAGAAAGATACGCATCGGTGAAAACAGGGTGCAAATTCGGATGATAATCATAAAAAACCGCACGCCGTCCGCCAGTCTTATATTACTTGTGCCCGCTTTTCTTTTTAGGATTCTGATGGGCACATATTTCACACTCAACCCACTGCGTAAAATTCCAAGAGTTATGGTGGTGGGATATGAGTAGGTGTTTGGTAATAAATACAAAAAATTGCGGGCAACATTTGATTTTACTGCTCGAAATCCCGAGGTAAGATCTTTAATCGGAAATTTGGCAACATAGGAAGCAAATCGATTATATATCGTGTTGCCCAACGCCCGACCCAGCGATGCCTGATCGGCATTTGCGCGTGAACCAACAACCATATCATATTCAGGTAAATATTTTAGCAATTCAGCAATGTTTTCTGAATTATGTTGTCCATCACCGTCCATGAAAACCAGAATGTCGCCGGTCGCAACACGGATACCACTTTTTATGGCGGCTCCGTTGCCGATGTTATAGGGATGACTGAAAACCTTTGCCCCCGCTTTCTGGGCTTCAGCTGCTGTGTTATCCGTGGAGCCATCATTAATTACGATGATTTCATAAGCCGGATATCTGGCCCTTAAGTCTGAGACTATATTGTGAATACTATCAACTTCATTAAAGACGGGTATAATTATTGAGATCTTAGTTTCATCAGATATCATATTTTCCCTCGGGCAATTGCATACACTGTTTTGATACATCCAGGAAAAATATCACCACAACCAGCTTTAAAATATTTGTCTCGGGCTGTTCCGGATATCTTCGGCCGGACCGACGTTGCTGTAGTGAGCTTTGTTACCTACTGAAATTATATGAAATAATTCCATTCAATGTCAAGTTAATACTTGATAACGACTGTAGTCTGTGAGAATATCATACTTTTTGCCACACGATATAAATACTTTTTCCAATTTTATAGCCGAATGCGGAATCGAAAATACGCGATAACGGAATCATCCATCGGTCCCACAAAATTATCTGGTTCTTGGTAGGCATACCGGCTCGAAGGATGATCTTATTGCCCAAAGATGCCAGACAACCAACGCTGTCTAAATAGCGTACCCTTAATAGCTTTGTATCCGCAGGACGAATAGCGGTTAAACGTTTTCGATGATATCGGCGGAAGTGGCCGATCTTTACGTCAAATGGAGAATATAAAAACTGGTAAGCTGGCGCCAGGACAACAAGGCATCCATTTTTTTTCAGTTTTCGAGCAGCTTTTATCATCTCGAATTCATCATTTTCAATATGCTCTAAGACATCGATATAGAGAATGGTGTCATATTTTCGCTTGAGGGCAGGATTATCGATGTTACCCCGAATAGCTTTAGGAAATTTGTTTTTGTTAAAGAACAATTGCTCCATTGATTTTGTGAGACGCTGAAATAAATCTTTATTGGGTTCAAGGCAGGTCCAACTTATTTCGCGACCGGTGAAAAAATTCCTCGTTATCCCTCCGATACCGGCACCGACCTCAAGAACATGCCCCTTTATGTAACTTCCAATCTCGCGTTCGATATAAGCGTTCCAGTTGGTGACCTGAGCAAAAAGATCAAGTTCGATACCCACATGTTGGCGATCTTTAGTCATAAATCGTGATGGTTTTCTCAATAAAGTATTGCCAGTCACGTATCGGAAGAAAACTTAATCTGTCACGCGAATTGAGCATCATAAGAACAGAGAAAATAGCCAGAAGAAGTAAATTCAACATGACAATACCGAGGATTCCCGTTAGGTTTGTCGCCCATCCCGGAATAGCTAGGTCGGTAAAGAATCGAATTAGCACGCTGGTAAATAACCCTCCTATTGTAAACAGCATAAGCAAACTAACAACGCATAGCAATCTCACTGCAACCGTTTCTCCAAAAACCGAGATTGCGCTCATTCCATGCACAATCAAAGACGTATAATTCATTCTAGACTTTCCTGCAATCCTTTCTCCCCTCGGTATGGGGACCATTTCCAACGGCAACCTGGCATGAAATACCGATGCGGCATAATGGTTCCAGATTTCGGAAACCCCCATAAGTCTAGTTAGCATTTGGTAGGGAATAATGCTGAAATTACCCACTTCAACTTTGATACCGGTTAGTAGATAATGTACAATCTTATAACTGATATACCCTAACTTAAAAATTAGTCCATCACTTCGTTTCGACCGTTTCGCGAAAATAATTTTACGAAGTTTCCTTCTGCAACAACGATCTACCAGCGTGTGAACATCCTTGGGATCGTCCTCACCATCACCATCCATTATTAGTACGGCCTGGCACTCATAATTGGCATAGATGTATGAAAGACCCATAGCTATGGCCCGTTGATGGCCTAAATTTCTACGAAGTTGGATGATTTCAATTTTTTCAATGTGCGAGGGCACTATAGAAAGATTATCCGGTGGGTTTTCGGTTGAGCCATCATCGACGATTAAAATCGACACACTGCCATCCAGCGTACCTATCTCAAGATCTAGATTTTCAACCAACACCATCAAAGATTCCCAGTCATTATATACAGGAATGCAGATGATTAAATTCTGAATACCAGATGGGTTGTTGGTACAATCCATTTTCTGCTCCACACTTTTGTTTATTGCTCTTCTCTATGGTATAATAATTACTAACGTTCCTGATCTCCCATCGAAATATCTTATCCAAATTATTGGTACGAAATGAAAATTAGCGCGAAACACCTGCTAGGTATTGCGGTTTTTCTTGTCTCTTTTGCAATACTCCTGATTTCAGTAACCGATTACGGTCTTACATGGGATGAACCTTATTATATCGCCCATGGTAACAGGTTGCAACAGTGGTTTGGCTTGTTGATCCAAAACCAAGCCCCCTTTTCTGATCCTAACGTGAATAATCTGATACAGTTTGATCGTTATCATAATTGTCATCCGCCTTTTTACAAACTCTCCGGCCTGCTCTTCAAAAATCTACTAGGCAAATATCTTTTTTCAAATATCTTGTATCAGTACCGCGTTTCAACCATCTTTTGGTCTTCGCTGCTGACCGCGATACTGTTTCTTTATCTGCACCGTGCATATCAAAGCCACCTAATCTCATTATTAGGTGCCGGAATATTTTTTACGGTTCCACGTTTTTTTGTCCATATGCATCTTTTCGCAACAGATGCAATTATTGTCAGCCTTTATTTTGCTGCGCTCTACTTATTTATATTCGGGAAAAACAGATTATCGGCTATTTTGGGAGGAATGTCCGGTGGCGCCCTTTTAGCAACAAAGTTTACCGGCGTCCTTTTATTTCCGATACTCCTAATAATAGCCCCCTGTTTTAGCGATCGAAAAGAGTATGCCCGAAGGTTCGTATTTTTTATCCCTGCGACTATTTTGGGTTTCGTATTGTTTGACATCCATCTATGGGTAGGATTCTGGCAGGAAATAATTTTCTATTTTCGGAGTGTCCTCGATCGGGAATCCGTTGTCCCGATTGGAACTCTGTTTTTCGGCAAGGTATATGATTTCAGGCTGCCATGGTACCAGCCTTTGATAATGCTGGGAATTTGTATTCCTTTTGTGGTTATTGTCTTTGCTATTTTCAGTCCAATATGCGGCAGATTTAATCGGCACCGAAAATACTGGATATTTGAACTACTCCCGCTTATTTTTCTAATACTTATATTTTCACTCCCTAGGACACCTAAACACGACGGCATACGGCTATTCAGTCTGGCCTGGCCCCACTTGATACTGCTGTCAATAAGGGGTGTTTGCGGGATCAGCCGCCTTATCAATTGGTTAATCATAAACCGGGTTGTACCCTCAGGTAGTAAAGTTGGGGTCAGAGTGAAAAGAGGCGTAGTCATAGCCTTACTCTTCTTCACGTTGCTGATAAATATTTCGACATTGATCAATTACCATCCCTATCAATTATCCTTTTACAATGCTGCAATTGGTGGACCGGCAGGGGCCGCAAAAAAGGGGTTTACGATCTCATACTGGTATGAAGCGCTCGATCAAAATTTTCTTTCAAAACTGAATGCCAGGCACAAAAACGATTCAGTTGTAATCTTTTCATATCCAAATTCTGATATTCTTGAATACAATAGAGTATTGGGTTTTGTAAATCCTGAGATAAAGACTACTTCCAAGCCACAGGAGGCGGATTATATCCTCATTATGAACAGAATAATCAGGCAACAAATGTCCAAATTGCTCCAAGGTCGGAATTCAGAGATTACGGCGTCAACCCCTGACGATGTTTGGATTCTCTCTTTATTCGACAACAGTCAAAAACGACCAAAGCAGGTTTCTTATTTGAAACAAATGGCTCGGCGGGAATAAATTTAAAAAAACTTTGATCGGTAATAATAGTGTTTAATCAACCAGGTAATCACAAAGCTATTTTTTATGCCACCGCCAAGCAGTTCGAATAATCGCCTCGAGGCTATTGTGGACAGCACGCCACCCCAGATTATCTCTAATTTTTTCTGCGCTTCCGATTAGGACGGCTGGATCACCGGGTCTTTTTTTTGATTCCAGATAAGGAATATCACAGCCCGTTACGTTCATTGCTGTCGAAATCACTTCGCGGACCGAAAACCCGTTGCCGTTTCCCAGATTGAATACATTACTTTGCCCGCCATCATTGAGATATTCCAGTGCCAGCAGATGTGCGTCGGCAAGATCTGAAACGTGAATATAATCTCGAATGCAGGTTCCGTCCGGGGTATCGTAGTCGGTTCCGTAGATTTCCAGACGATGCCTGCCTCCCAAGGCGACATCCAAAACCAGTGGAATCAGATGGGTCTCGGGGTCGTGGTTTTCACCAATTTCCGCATCAGGATCCGCTCCGGCGGCATTGAAATATCGTAACGACACAAATTTCAGGTCATAGGCTGCAGCAAAATCCTGTAAAATCCATTCGATCATAAGCTTACTGCGACCGTATGGATTAATTGGATTTTGCGGGTGATTCTCATCAATGGGAATTTGATCGGGCATCCCGTAAGTCGCGCAGGTGCTGGAAAAAATTATCTTGTCGATACCGCAGCTATTCATCGATTCCAACAAAGACAGTGTGCCCGCTACGTTGTTGCGATAATATTTCGCCGGCTTGGTCACTGACTCACCCACATAGGCGTACGCGGCAAAATGCATGACAGCCCCGGGATTATATTTTTTCATCACCATTTCAAGTTGGTCACGATCGCCAATATCGCCTCTTTCCAGAGGGCCCCAACGAACAGCCGTGGGGTGGCCATAGACAAAATTATCGTATGTGACAGGCGTGTAACCGGCCTCAGCGAGTGCTTTGCAGGCGTGTGCGCCAATATAACCCGCACCGCCGGTAACCAGGATAGACTTAGCCGTTTTGTTCGGTTTATCCATATCGCAACCAGAATTTAATTGTTTTTTCCCAGAGCCGCCAACGTATTCTTGAGGTTGTTTTGGGCAGCAACGTAGTCAGGATCAATCTTTACGGCTTCGCGAAAAAATGCGGCGGCTTTGCGAGCCTCCCCCATTCGAATTAAGGCTGCCCCGGCACCATTATAGGCCTCTGCAAATTTCGGGTTAATTTTTTTGGCTTGCATGAAATTTGGTAGAGCTTTTTCGGATTTACCCGTGTGATACCAATAATTCCCCAGACTATTGTAGACTTCCGCATAAAGGGGATCGATGGTTAAGGCCTGCTGATAACTGGCAAAAGCCTCATCATGTTTCCCAAGTCGAAACAGTGCCTTTCCCAAATTGTTATGGGCCTCTGCAAATGCCGTATCAGCCGCTATGGCTTGCTGGTAATTTAATACGGCTTGCTCGGTGTTGCCAAGACGATAGTGTGTTTTACCTACAAGGTTGTAAACAACTGCAAAATCCGGTTTCTGTACCAGCGCTTTTGCGTAGGCCTCCAGCGCTTCATCAGGTTTATTTTCTTGGGATAACACAAGGCCCATATTCAGATATGCAATAGCAAATTTAGGGTTGATTTCCAAAGACTTTTTAAAATGTTCAGCGGCTTCTGCAAATTTTCCATCCATTAACAGGCCGTGCCCCAAATTATTTTCGGCGAT
>JARFPZ010000007.1 GCA_029288035.1 Desulfosarcina sp. | reverse complement strand
CCCCCCCCCCCACACCACCACTACTCTGTTATCGTCGGCAGCGTCAGATGTGTATAAGAGACAGATGTCAAAGGGTATGTACTGCTCGGCTTCAAAGTGTATGGTTTCCTGAAGCTTCTCTTCATCCATGGTTTGAACACTTATTTTTTTAACGATAACAGAGTAACCACCAATTGACACTGCCACATTGGTTTCTTTAATATTATAAGATTTAAATAGCTGTTTAATCGATTCCGCGACGGTCTCAGGATCGTTAATGGTGCCTTCCTCGATAGCCCCATGTGCTATGTCCACGATGCCAAAGCGTTTTAGCGATAAGCCTTGTTTGGTTTCTACAATTTCAGCCGCTTTTATGGACCGCGAACCAATATCGAGGCCGACGATGTGATCTTTTTTTCCAAAAGCCATGGGAGATATTTAATCCTTTAATATATTTTTTTACACGTATTTGTTTTCCCGAAGCATTTCTTCGAGATTAGCGTGTTTATCTGAACAAAGAGTTACTTTGTTGTATTGGTTACCTCGAAAGAATCTATCTATACTATATTTGCTGCCAAACGGTCATGCAATTTTTGAGCCAATACCAAACGATGGCGTCGGTAATTGGTGAATATTAATTAAGTTGCATTATATTCAGTGGCTTATGTGGCTTGCGTTTTATTTTTTGTCTGAAATAAAAAAAACATACAATTTGGCTTGATCTTTCAAATTACTATTTACTCCTAATACCGTCAAAATTTTGAAATAACCGCGTAGCATATTCTTTGTATCGGTTTGCTAATTTGAAACTTTAGAAAAAAAGCTTTAATTTGACATTAGAAATGAATATCTTTAATATTACTGAATGAATTTTTCAGCAGGCTTTCATTTTGGATACTTAATCTGTCAATGAATACCCAATCCCATCAGGAGAGTATTACGCCATTTCGGCTGGTCAAGTATTTTACTTTCACCGGTTTGATTGTTATTTTTTTAGTGACGATTATACTATCGGTGCTCAACACCCACTGGGTCAAGTCAATGCAGCGACAGAAGAGTGAGGATTATGCCCACAGTCTTATCGAAAATCTGAACCACCAGGTGTTTATTCAGGTTCTCATTCCCATGGAACTTATATTCGGAAGGATTCAACTCAGCACCCGAAAACAGTTTGAACGCATGGATATGGTGGTTCGCGGCACCCTACACAGCTTTAAAGTCGAAGCACTTAACATATATAGTAAGGATAATACGATTTCCTATAGTTTTGATCCGGAATTGATCGGCCGCAAAAATTTCGGCGGCACAGGCTACCATCAAGCACTTGAAGGTAAGACAACTTCTAGACTCGTTCAGCGAGGTAATTTTTTCGAGATTTCGCTCGGTTTTCCCAAAGAAGCACGGCTGATCACGTATGCTCCCCTGCGTGCGGAACCCGAACTGTTCAGAATCACCGGTCCAGTGCTTGGAGTGGTTGAAATCGTACAGGATTTATCAGAGGATTATCAGACCATATTTAGAATCCAGATATTGGTTGTGATTACTTGCGCTGTGATGATGGGTGCTCTTTTTGTTGTTCTGATTTTTGTTGTCAAGCGAGGCGAAGGTATCATTCAAAAACGGGCCAGGGAAAGGCTCCGGCTCAAAGAGCGCCTCAGCCAGGCTGAACGCCTTTCCGCCTTAGGGGAGATGGCTGCCGGAATATCCCATGAGATCCGCAATCCTCTGGGGATTATTAGAAGTTCCGCTGAACTATTAAAGAAAAAAGTGACTAAAATCGATCCTTCCAACACCATGCCTGATATCATTGTCGAAGAGTCCAGTCGCTTGAACAGTATAATTACCGATTTTATAAATTTTGCTAAACCCGGGAGCCCAAAGCTGACCTTGTGTCGTATCGAGGATGTCATTGAAAAAAATATTACGTTTCTATCCATGCAGATGAAAGAAAAAGAGTATGCCATAAAAAAGGACTATCAAAATTTTCTTCCAGGAATACAGGCCGATGCGGATATGCTCTACCAATCTTTTTTAAATATCTTCCTCAATGCCATGCAGTCAATGCCCAATGGGGGAATAATCGAGGTTGCAATTCGTTCTAATGGTAAGATGATAACCATCAATTTCGACGATGAAGGTCAAGGTATTGCCGAAGATATTCTGGAAAAGATATGGGACCCATTTTTTACCACAAAGGAAATGGGAACCGGCCTGGGTCTTGGTATGGTAAAAAATATCATTGAATCCCATGGCGGCAACATACATATTGAAAACAGAACCCATGGCGGGACCCGAGTGACCGTAAAATTGCCAGTGGAGAGCCCGGACCGTCGAATGATGAGCGACGAAGGGCAAGAAAGTAGTTTGGTCTGACGCTTAGTAGACCTTTTCTAAAACCATTGCACTTTATTGACTGGAGAGACACGATCATTATGGAAACCATCCTAATTGTAGATGATGAAAAAAATTATCTGCGCGTACTCAGCGCTGTATTAGAAGAAGAAGGATATGAAGTCCTGACCGCTCTCGGCGGTCGGGAGGCGCTTGAGATCCAGGAAACGTCGGATTTGGATCTAGCTCTCACTGACATGAAGATGCCCGGCATGGACGGCATCAAGTTGCTCGAACACATCAAATCAAGGGATCCGGACCTGCCGGTAATTATGATGACCGCCCATGGTACGGTCGATAAAGCTGTGGAGGCAATGCAAAAAGGTGCATACAGCTATATTCTAAAACCATTCGATAACGAACGCCTCATTATCTATGTTAAAAAAGCTGTTGCCATGTTCCAGATGGTAAAGGAAAACCGTCGACTGCGCGATGAGGTAAAATCTCACTACCGCTTCGGCAATTTCATCGGAAAAAGTAAGGCCATGCGGGAAGTATTCGAAATGATCCGGAAAGTAGCACCGGCCAACGCCAGCGTCCTGGTGGAGGGCGAGAGCGGCACCGGCAAAGAACTGGTAGCCAAATCCATCCATTTCAACAGCCCACGCCGTGATAAACCCTTTATTGCAGTGAATTGTTCGGCCTTGTCCGAAAATCTGCTGGAAAGTGAACTCTTCGGCCACGAAAGAGGTGCTTTTACCGGAGCGGTGGCCAAGAAAAAAGGCCGCTTTGAGCTGGCAGATAACGGGACCCTGTTTCTAGATGAAATCGGGGAACTTTCCGCCAGCCTTCAGGTAAAATTGCTGCGCGTTTTGCAGGAAAAGGTCTTTGAACGCGTCGGTGGTACCCAACCCATATCTGTAAACATCCGGATCATTGCGGCAACCAATAAGAATCTAAAAGAAGAAATGATCAACGGTCGTTTCCGGGAGGATTTATTCTACCGTCTTAATGTGGTTCGCATTGTTTTACCGCCGTTAAAGCAACGACAGGAAGATATTCACCTTTTAGTCAAGCACTTTATCGAAAAATACGCGTCCGAACGTAAAGCCGCCGTTCCTGTAAAAGGGGTCGACCAGGAAGTGGGTCGACTATTTTATGATTACAGCTGGCCCGGTAATGTCCGTGAACTTGAAAACTTAATTGAACGGGTCATGATTTTGTGCCCCTATGATACCATCCGGGTATCGGATCTACCGGCGGGTTTTAAAGATACTGTGCACAATGCGCTGCATCTGGAAGGCATTCCTGCCCATGCCAATTTGTATGAAACCCTGGCCATGATTGAAAAAGCGATGATCGAAAGGGCCTTAAAAATGGCAGATAATGTTCAAGCCCATGCGGCTTCCATATTGGGGATCGGAAAAAGCGGTCTGAATCAGAAAATAAAAAAGTACAATCTGGACGTCGGATCAAAAAACTGAACTATCCGGACATTCGCTCTTTGACAAGATCGATGTATATAAAATCTTGATGGTCATTAAGAATTTTATTATAAGCTTCCCGGCTTTTTTCGTTTTGACCCAATTTATCATATAATCGGCCCAGATGATAAAGCGCTTCATCACGCAGTATGGGTTCCGGTGCCGAAGAAATTTTTTCAAAATAGCTGATCGCTGTTACATAATCCTCTAGTTGCTCATACGCATAACCAAGATTACTGAGAATTTGATGCAGAATCATCGGATATTTTTCAAATTCTGTTTGCGCTGTTTTGTATAGCTCAATTGCCTTTTCATATTTGTTGGCATCATAACAGATATTAGCATAAGTTAATCGCGCAAGTTTTGCGCTCTCTTTTCCTTTATATTTGTCAAGAATTAATTGGAAATCTTCTGTTACCTCACCATAAACTTCAGCCGGCATCTTTTCTGCTTTTATGATGTTGTACTTCATGAGACTTTTTTCCAGTAAAGCTGAGGCTTTGTTTTCAGCCCGAACTGAAAAAAATCGAATCCCGGAAATTATGACTGCCAGCACCAGAATAATACCCAGAACATAAGTTAGTTGGGTTTTATACTCGATGGCCAGATTAATCAGCTTGGATGAAATAGTTAAAAACTCATCCGGTTCCTTTAACAATTCCTTGCGGGTTTTCTTTCGTTTTTTCGGCATAGGTACTCCTGATTACTTTATTACTGAAATTTGATCTCTTTTTATAGATACTATACCCAATAAAGATCTGTCACTTTATTTACAAGACGACATTCAAACAGTCGGTGCAGTCCGGTTTTGATATTACGTGTGCAAAAGTTTCTCAGGGTTAAATCAAATTTTTATTGGTCATCCATAAGTTGTCGAATCCTATCCCATCCCTCATCCGGTATGTTGGCACCGATAGTCTGACACACCTCATAACCGCAGGCGGAACCCAGCCACCCACATTTTTCAAGTGGGTAGCCTTTGACGAGACCATGCAGAAAACCGGCGGCCCACATGTCGCCGGCCCCGGTCGTGTCCAAGGCAGTGCCGTCGCCCATCGACTTGATGGCAACGGTACTGCCGATATGAGATATATAGCTCCCACGGGGTCCGACTTTGAGGACGGCTACATCCGCGTGCTCAGAAAGTGCTTCAATGGCTAATTGCTCATCTGATTGCCCCGTAAATGCGCGCGCTTCATCTTCATTTGCGATAAGGACATCCACATAGGATTCAACGAGATGCTCAAGCAGTTCTTTCGATTCCTCGACCACCGTAAAACTGGCCAGATCCAGGGAAATCCTGGCACCAACTGATTTGGCTGCGGTCAGCGCGGTTCGGATTAATTCCGGATTAAATAACATGTAGCCCTCAATATGGACGACAGCGGCGTCTTTAAATAATGTTTCGGATATGTCTTCCGGCCGGGTTTCCGACGATGCCCCCAGGTAGGTAAACATGGTGCGCTGGGCATCTGGTGAAATAATCGATAGTACCCGTCCGGTGGGCGAATTGGATCGAAACAGCACAGGGACGACATTTTGCTTTAATAAGTCATTTTCAATCAAATCACCCATTTCACCATTACCACACTTGCCCACAAATTTGGCAGCCCCGCCAAGCCGGCCGATTCCGACGACGGTGTTACAGGCCGAGCCCCCCGGGACAATGATTGCCTTTGCGGATGACAATGATAGGGTGCTCTCAATGTATTCTTCACTCACTAGTGTCATACCCCCTTTGACAGCGCCGGTTTTTATTAAAAACGCTTCATTTTCATGAATCAGAATGTCCACTAGTGCAGAGCCTATTCCGACAATTAACTGTCGGTTGTTTTTAACAAACTGCAATTTATCCTTCCCTCTCCATTCACCAGACGAGGGCATCAAAGATCCAGCCACTGTCCCCGTCGGTATGTTCAATGTGCAGCCAGCGACCCTTCTTCTCTAAAACTTTAAATGGAATTCCCTTTTCAACGCTGAACAGAATTTTATCTTTGGTGCTCGGCCCAGAGCGGATGTTACAAAGATCCTTTTTAGTGATGACAGCTGGGACATTACCAACCAGGCTTTTGTGCACCCAGCCTCTGTCATCTTCAAAATCCCGAAAATAATACCATGAATCTGATTTTTTTATCACGAAAATAGGATAATATTTTTCTACTTTCCATAAAATATCAGATTTGCTTTCGGGTCCGGAACGGATATTAGCAACGGCTGCAATAATTGTTAACCGTTCAGCCAGGGCAGATCCGGCATTGATGACAATTAGAAAGATTAACATTACTAAATGGGGTTTCATGGCAATGTATTTGTTCATTCGTGAATTGTTTGTATGTAATACTGGCAAACAAAGCCATCGACCACTTAACGATGAATAGCTCTCACTTTAGGCTTTGAAGAATACAAGCTCCGGTAGCTGAACACAGGTGAGTGCATTGCCGTAGACCGCTCCGGTGTCAATACCTATTTTATTGGGCTCTACCAGCGGTTTCTTTAGCGGCGTGTGGCCGAATATCACGCGTTTCCCGAAATCATATTTGGTGGAAATAAAGTTATCCCGTATCCAAAGTAAGTCTTCAGTGCTTTGAGTTTCCAGAGGAATCCGGGGGCGAAGGCCCGCATGTACAAAAATAAATTCATCGGTTTCGTAATACAGCCTTAGAGATTTAAAAAATTCAACGTGATCAGATGGAATCGGAAAGGATTCGGGTTGAACGGGTTTATTTAAGTAGCTGTCAAGGGTTTGCTGACCTCCGTTTAGCAAATAGGTGAAACGGTCATCGCCGTTCAAAAATTTATCGAGCATATCCTCATGGTTACCTTTTAAAAAAATGACCTCTTTGACATGATTTTTCAATTTTATCAGATAGTCGACTACCTCAGCCGAATGTGGTCCCCGGTCAATATAATCTCCGATAAAAAGTAAGGTGTCATGGAAAAAATCGATTGGTATTTTTTCCACCAGCGCCTTCAGTTGGTCATAGCAACCATGGATATCTCCGATTGCGAATATTCTTTTCATTCTAACGAAACCATAACATCCGGTGAGGCTGATCCAGTCGGGAAATTCCTTCCTGTTGGGCAGCCTTCACCGCCAGTTGATATTCTTCGGGCAGGAGATGACGATTGAAACCCTTGACCTCGGCTCCTCTGCCACAAGGCCTGTATTGAGACATGAGGTTGACATAGCTGTCGGGCGATACGTGTTGAGCGATAAATCTCATAATTTCGCGGGTTCCTGCCAGCCCATTCGGTAATACCAAATGGCGGATTAACAAACCACGCCGTGCAATACCCGCGTCATCGACCTGTAAATCTCCCACTTGGCGATGCATCTCAATTATAGCCCTTCGGGCCACTTCCGGATAATCACCGGCCTGACAGGTTGTTTCGGCAACCTCAGAATGCCAGAATTTAACATCCGGCATGAAGATATCAAATACACCGTCTATCAGTTTTAATGTTGAGATACGATCATAGCCTCCGGTATTAAATACCAGGGGAATTGACAGTCCGCGCTTCACTGCAATCTCAACAGCGGAAAGAATCTGAGGCACAACGTGTGAAGGGGTTACGAAATTTATATTGTGACAGCCCTGATTTTGCAAATCCAGCATTATGCCGGCCAGCTCATCATCAGTAATCTGTTGACCGTCCCCCTGGTGACTGATGTCGAAATTCTGACAAAATAGGCACAACAGATTGCAGTGGGTGAAAAAGATCGTACCGGAGCCATGGGTTCCAACCAATGGTCCTTCTTCCCCAAAATGAGGATTATAGCTGGACACCCAGGCGAGTTTAGCTGTCTTGCAGGTTCCCGTTTCTCCGGATATCCGATCAACGCCGCATTTCCTGGGGCAAAGGGTGCAGGACGTTAAGAGACTGTATGCTTTTGCAACCTTTTCTGTGAGTAAACCTTGCTCATAAGTCCTGAGATATGCCGGTTCAAATGATGACATAATTTCTATTGATTATCGGCTTCTACGGTAATCTTTTCAGCCAGGCCTCTTCCCAGCACGTACCTTTTTAAATCAACCGCCACAGCCAGCTGTTTGTAGCCATTATTGGATATCACCTCAATTTTATCCCCTATGCGTAAGCCCATGGTCAATAGCCTCATTTTAGCGTTGGCACCACCGTTTATCTCCCTGATTACCAATCGTTCACCCGGTTTGGCCAGTATCAGCGGCATCCCCTGGATTCTTTCTTTAAGGCAATCCGCACAAATTCCGTAAATTTCTAATTTGTGCTGCAGCATGTGGAATCCATAAGCTGCGGCTGTCTTGATCTGCAACTGCTCGATTTGATCTTCTTCAAATTCAATAATTTTTCTGCATTTCGTACATATCATGTGGTCATGGTGTTGACCCAAGTGTCGGTGCTCATATAAAACCACCCCATTGTTGAAACGACTTCGGTGGGCAAAACCAAAACGACACATCAATTTAAGTGTTTCTCTAACAAACTCCGGTTCCAGCTTCCAACCGTTTTCTTTAAGCTGATAAACGACGTCATCAACCGTAACATGCTTTTCAACCTGCAGAAATGCCTCTAAAACCTTGAAGCGGTTTTCAAAGTTGTCTATAAGTTCCTGTTTAAACAGCTTCTTAAATTGATGTTTTTCTTGAACATGAACTTGCTTCATTTGACATCCATCGAACTAACGACTATGTCCGGGTAAATTGTAGGTTGTACAGGATCCGCTCGGACAGGATCTCGTATGCGACCCGGCAGAATTGCTTTTCGTTGATTCGCATCCCATAGTATGTCCCGAAACACTCAAAACGCGTTCAAAATCTTCGGATTTACATTTGGGGCATCTGAGTTCCACTTTGTCATCCTGGTTCATTAACAGAAATTCAAAGCAATCATTACATTTCAAGCATCTGAATTCATAAATTGGCATGGTGTGTTTCCTTTGACGCGGGAAAATGGTCTTCTAAATTTAAATGTTATTTTTATCCTCCATGGGCGAATCTACAAGACTTGGCGTCTGACAATTTAGATTTAAATTGTTACCGCATCCTTAAATGATTTAACACTCTGTTATCGGTTTATTGATAATTCAGATTTTCACTTTACTAAAACCCCGCCATTGGTATCTCCGCTGCGGGCGGCTGAGTTTGCCCGAGGTCGGTTTAACCTGCTAATATTATTTACCTGGCAACAAATTGTCAAGGAATTGATAAATCAACTGACAATCCATTAAAAAAAGATGACAGCTCTTATGATAAGACTTAATTTTAAAATTGTAATGAATTATCAAAATTTTTATAAATGATTGATTTATGACAAAACCATATCCATCACCCTATTCCATATCTTGGATTCAACAGCTTTCCGAAATTGATCGTAACGTCTGGGATACTTTGGCAAAGCCTTTGTCAACACCATTTCTCGAATGGGACTGGCTGCGCCTCATGGAAATATCAGGGAGTGCCACAATCAAAACAGGTTGGTTGCCACATCATCTGACGGTTTGGTACGGGGAAAATTTGGTGGGTGTGGCTCCCATGTATATTAAAGGTCACAGTGCCGGCGAGTTTGTGTTTGATCATGTCTGGGCGGACGTTGCCGAACGTATGGGAATTAAATATTATCCCAAGCTGGTAGGAATGAGTCCCTTTACACCGATGTCCGGATATCGGTTTTTGATCGCTGATGGTGAAAATGAGCTGGAATTGACAGCGTTCATGGTGGCTGAAATAGATCGATTGTGCCATCGCTATAACATTTCTGGCAGCAGTTTTCTTTTTGTTGATCCCCAATGGCACCGTGATATGCTCGACCATGGGTTTTGCGCCTGGCGTCATCAAAGTTTTGCCTGGCAGAATGAAGGATATGAAAACTTTGATGAATACCTCACAATGTTTAATTCAAACCAGCGACGCAATATCAAACGGGAGCGCAAGGCATTGGAAAAACAGGGAGTGTTTGTAAAAACATTCACCGGAAAGGATATCCCCCGCAATTTCTTTTATCTAATGTATTCTTATTATGAACGCACCAATGAAAAATTCGGCCCCTGGGGGTGCAAGTACCTCACCAATTCCTTTTTTGAGGGGTTATTTCATCATTACAGAAATCGATTGCTATTTGTGGCAGCCTTTGAAAAAAGTGACCCATCGTCCCCGATAGGGTTGTCCCTGCTGGTGACAAAAGGAGACCAATTGTATGGTCGGTATTGGGGCTGTTCCAGGCCGGTGAGTTCGCTTCACTTTAACGCTTGTTATTATACGCCAATTGAGTGGGCCATCACCAATGGTATTCATCGATTCGATCCGGGAGCCGGAGGAGCTCACAAAATACGACGCGGCTTTACAGCCATAAGCAATCATAGCCTACACCGTTTCTACGATCCCGCCCTGGTCCGGATCATGCAAGCTCACATAGACGAAATCAATCGGTTGGAGCAAGACCAAATCGACGCCTTAAACCACGAACTGCCCTTTGCGCAACATTTAAAAAATTGATTTCCTTTACCTTTCAAGTCTTTCCGCGATAAATTCATGAAACTGTTGCGAGACCTCACGATTCCAGTATCCAAAGACACCGCTTCGCACAGAGACCTCCGTCCAGTCAATACTTGAGATAGATACGGTAATGGTCTGCGGGGAAGAGTTTTGTCTTTTGGTTTGGATAGTGGTCTTCTCGCCGTCGGTGGTTTTTTCCAGAATTGGTTGATTTAAATCAGTCAAAATGCTCAAGCAGACATCCAGGGTCTTATCAAATTTGGCATTATAGGCTCTTTTTAGATCTCCCTTCAGGTAGGTATAGGTTCCCACACCCACCCCGGTTCCGACGGCCACGACGGCACAGCCGACCCATAGCCAAAAACAGGACAGCATGAAAAGAACAGCAAATTTTCTGGTCATTTTGTTTACCTTTCGAGTGTGATGGTTCTGTAAAAAGTCCGAACCTCTATTGCAATCATTGTAACTCATTGAATTTACAAGCTTTGAAACTTTTTTTGCTTTTTGCTGTTATATAAAGTTCTGATTCCGGTAAAAACAGTGCATTAGTAGCACGATTATCGTACGTGTCAAGCATATTGGTCGTCTGAGAGCCGGAAAAATCGGAACCCAATCCCGAAACCTTTATTGACACATTAAACGGCAATGTTTACAATCACCCAAATTTCGTTTAACGAACCTAACTTGTAATCATCAAAATAAGGGTCACAAAGTTCATGGAAAATGAATCACTGGAAAAGTCCTTAATCCCCAAAATGACGAAATTCGGTAAATGGGCGGTCTTAATTCTGCTGGCATTTATACTAATCTGGCCTCTTTCTATAGGGTTTTACTGGACGGTTTACAAGGCTTACACTTTAATGGATCCGACCCGGTTTCCCGAATTGGACCCAAATATCAGCGCTCTTTTGCAGGAAACAACGCCGGATTCCACCCCAGCTCAAAAAGGCGCCGCTCTTTCCGCCGCTATCAGAAACCGGCTGGAACAGGAGATGAACTCCACTTTTGGCTGGTCTATTAATGATCTAATCATCTCTCCCACCCGCTGGCTGGACAACCGAGCCAACCGGCAGCGGGGCACGATTTTTGCCACCCGGATGATGGTCAATTTTTTTTCCACCAATCTGGCCAAATATGGCCAAGTGGATAAAGAAAACGAATTCTTAATCGAGGCTCGCGAAAAGCATTTTGCTTTCACTTCCGATAAATGGTGGTTTCCATCCAGCGAAAGTCAATACGAAAAGGGGATCTCCCTGCTCAAAGAATACGAGTCTGAGCTTCTGCGAGAAAATAGCGAAGCCGTTTTTAATTTACGAACGGATGATATGCACAACATGCTTGAATTTATTATCAGCAAGCAGTTTCTAGATCAGCCTTTAGGCCTTCTGGTGCAGTCTAATGCGGATGTACCCTACACCGAACTGGACGATCGAATTTATTACACCCAGGGTATCATACTGGTGCTGAGGGATGCATTGGAGACTTTTATCCATCTATATCCGGAAGTCTCAGAAAAAGGTGGCGAAGAAAATATCCGCATCGCCCTGAAGGACATGAACCAGGTCTGCACCTTTGATCCGCTGATTGTGTTAAGGGGGGACCATGATTCTATTACAGCCGATCATCGGGGGAAAATGGCCAGATATCTGATCTCCATAAGAGAACGTATTGATGACCTGGCCCAGTCCATCAAGAGTTAGCCAACACACATATTAATCCTTTTCGCGGTATAATTGGGTTTGATATTGCCGAATATTGGCGCTTTAAAACCCGGAGCCGTGAATCTTCGACCGCCCAACCTAAGAGATGCCAAAAGCGCCTGCCCGGCCCGTGCGATAATTTCTTCCTGATAATGTCTGTCCAGATCGACGAAATAATCGCTGTCAATTTTATTTGATTTAACTCTTTTGATCGAAGCCGATTTTCATGATAGGAAAAACCATAGGTTACGAAAGTGGGAGTTTGTCTAATTTACGATATTGGAAGGAGACCAGACTGAATGGCAAAAATTAATTTATCTGTGGGAAATGTATCCTTGCAAGCCGAAATGCTCAATACACCGACTGCAAACAAGATTCTCGAAGCCCTTCCCTTCGAAAGTACGGCCAACGTTTGGGGCGATGAAATCTATTTTGACATCCCCCTGAACCTGGCGCAGGAGCCGGATGCCCGTGCAGAGGTTGAAGTTGGCGATTTGGCATATTGGCCGGCCGGCCCGGCATTTTGTATTTTTTTTGGCCCAACTCCGGTCAGCACCGGCGATCAGCCGCGGGCATACAGCCCCGTGAATGTTTTCGGTAGGGTTCTGGGAGATGCAATGCAGCTTAAAGGCGTACCGAGCGGTGCTGAGGTAAAGGTTACCATAGCTGAATAGATCGTTGAATCTAAATTCAATTGGCTGATGGATTGAGTAACAAACCTTCACAACCATAACCGCAAAAAATAAATCTCAGCGCCGGTGGGAACCGCACGACATTATGCGAAAAATAACGGTTTACTTGATTTTATCCTTGCATAATGAAAGAAAATCCTGCATACGTTGTTATCTGTGTTTTTAACTTCTGTGCATTAATTCTCTAGTCAGCTAAAGGCGGAAACGGATATTTTATAATACGGATTTTCATCTTGTTTTCAACAAATCTCAAACTCTTTTCGATTGAGTAAGTCCGAGCGGAGAACATCATGCAACCTATCGTAGCTGGTGGATCGCTTTCTCCCTGGCAGCCCGGCGTATTTAGTCTGGTTGTATTTGGACTAATGATTGTGGCGTTGATTGCCCTGCTTCTATTTGTTGCCTCCTGGCTCGGGCAAAAAACGTCTAATAGCGAAAAATTGAGACCCTATGAAAGTGGCGTCATTCCCACTGGTAGTGCCCGTTTGTGGTATCCGGTTCCTTTCTATTTGGTAGCCATCTTCTTCCTGATTTTTGATGTGGAGGGAGCCTACATCTTTTCCTGGGCCATTGCTTGGGAAAACCTGGGCTGGAAAGGTTGGCTTCAGATAGGCTTTTTCATTGGAGAGTTGATTCTGGGCCTTGTGTATATCTGGGAAAAAGGGGGACTTGAGTGGGGGCCGACGGGCAAACTAAGCTAAGCGACCAGCTGCTCAACAATGCGGATCTCGTCATCAACTGGGCCCGTAAATACAGTCTGTGGCCTATGTTCTTTGGACTTTCCTGTTGTTTTGTCGAGGAAGCCACCGCCTTCACCCCCCGGTATGATATGGCCCGTTTCGGCGCCGAGGTCTTGCGCCCGTCGCCGCGACAGGCGGATCTGTTGATAATTGCCGGAACCGTATTTAAGAAAATCGCACCGGTGGTACTAAGGCTGTATGAGCAAATGGCGGAGCCCCGCTGGGTGATCTCAATGGGCTCCTGCTCAAATTGCGGCGGTATGTATGACGTCTACAGTGTGGTGCAAGGAGTCGATCAAATTCTGCCGGTGGATGTTTATATTCCAGGCTGTCCGCCAAGACCGGAGGCCGTACTGCAAGGCCTTGTCATGTTGCAGGATAAAATCACGGCTGAAGAAAAACCGACCCGTCCGATTTTGCATCTCGAAGGGGGCAGCCAGGGTACCCAAAAGCCGATATTGGTTGATGGCCTAACCAAATCGAGAGATCCGCGCGGTCCGGGCATGGAAGGCACAGCCATCCGTGGCACCTCGGTGGTGCCGAATAAATTCTGGGACAGCCGCTCGGACGGAATGTGGACCCCGCCTTCCCCCCCAATTGAGCTTGACAACCCATCACAAGACCTGGCCCGCGAACTGCAAGCTCGATTCGGTGAAACCATCAAACCAGAACCACAGAGTTGCGATTTTCCGACCTTCACAG
>JARFPZ010000678.1 GCA_029288035.1 Desulfosarcina sp. | reverse complement strand
GGCAATAGTAGAACGGACACCCTGACGGTGACCTACACGCCGCCGGATGCACCGCCTGAAATTATTGAGGAAGCTTGTTATCCTCATGATGCCCAGGGAATGGAAGATGACACGTTGCGCGTGCCCAACGATACCTCAATTGTTGCACGGATAAAGAGTGGGCATGGAATCGATGAAGACAGCGTTGAAATGAGGATTGAAGAAGAATCTGTCAGTATAAGGGTGCAGGAGGTCGTTGATGGGGATAACACCGATTTCTGGATCATCCATTCTCCAAATACGCTGTTTGCCTTTGATCAGACGGTGAATTTTTCAATCGATGCCAAAAGCCTCAACGGTGTAGAGATGGATACCTACTACTCCAGCTTTAAAGTTGAAAGCGAGGAGGAATATGATGCGGCATTGGCCAAGACACCTGCCAGCACAGAATATCCAGATGATCCCGCCATCGGGCAGAATACGGTCGTCGCAGATCCGGGAACCGCCATTGAAGGCGCCGAAATCATATACGGCAATCTTGAGCCGGTTGCTCCCCGATTCGGCCCTTTGGAGGAGATTCCCAATCTCGATGTCTTAACAGGTGTTGGCTTACCGTTGAATTTGAAGCCAGCGAATGTGTTCGTGGATCCCGTGACCGTTTTCATTCCCTGCCCGGGAGAGACGGATCTTGGGATACTCGAGATCTATGTGTTCAATCCTGCCACTGGATGGCAGGCTTCCTGGGAAACCGATGGGTTTATTGTGGTGGGGTCGAGGGTGAACCATGGACCCAATGACCCGGATCCGACAGAACCACCTACGATCGAGGTTCAACTGAATCATTTCAGTGGTGTTCAGGCCGCAAAACCGATAGATCCGATTTTGCCATCTGCCGGGACGGGAGAAGAACAAGATGGCGGAGGGGGCGGTGGCGGCGGTGGGGGCGGCTGTTTCATCAGCGCAGCAGCTGGAACGCCGCAAAATCTATTGACAGACACACTGGTATTTATGTTCCTGTTAAGCCTTGGCGTTGTCGGCTATGAAGGAATCAGGAGAGTGCTAAAGAAATAACCAAATGCCTGTTCAATCAAACTTAACTCTGGGCTAACGATAGCACGTAAACAAGATACCAATCGGGATACGAATTTTGAATTTCCCATCTACTATTGGCATCATCCCATTCGACTTTGAATTGTTGTATCTGATGCAACCTGTCATCGGAATCCGCAAAATACAAGATAAAGTTATCTTCGTCAGGAAGGTAACGGTATCCATAAATGGTAAGAAAATGACCAATTTTTTTGTCGGGATAGGCGATTTTCATCGCGACACCCTTGCCCTCATGAACGGCGCTGACGATGAAATCAAGCAGCATACTCGAGCGGGCTTCTCTCACCGTGACCATTTCAGCTTTGACCCCGCTCACGTAACTGGTAAAATAATAGCCTAAAGCATCGTATACATAACCGGGTTCGTCTTCAAAATGTGTCCTGAAAATATCGAAAGCATCATCCTCGTCAGCAGCCCAACCGGCCCAGGTCAGCAAGTTCGCCGCCACCGCCGCCCAGCACATCTTGAGATCGCCGGCCCCCAGCTTATCGGTGTCGGCAAAGGGTGTTTCATAGCGTTCCCACATCATAAACTCCGATGCGTAATCCCGATTCGGGTAATCCTCGGCACCGGCCCCGGGAATGGATTCATCCGCATCTCCTCCTCCTCCTCCTCCGCTGCTGTTACAACCGCCAATGAACAGCAAAATGCAAATCAAAATGGTCGATAGGTATTTCATCTTTGTCTCCTTAGGGAATGTACATCCTTACAAAGTGTTTATCGACCAACTAATAATAAGGTTTAATATCTTTTATGGAAAAGCAGATCGGTATGACTTTTTTTCCTCAGAAATACCCAGTTTTTTCCATATAGCTCCGGATTTTTTTAAATCAGATTGTAACTTATCCTATTGATATCGATAGTATTTTATTTCATACACATGAATTGGCACGCCTATTGCTTTTTCTTTGATGTCCGAACCATTTATATAAAATCCAACCGCTAGCAAAGAAATACAGGGGGGATTTGAAAAATGCGTATAGTTGAATACAGATGCAATCATTGCATGATAGTTGAATCCAAATGGCTATTGAATAATGATAGCTCAACTGAAGTTATTACCTGTCGAAAATGTGGATTAGAATCCAAGAAGATTGGTACCGAAGACATTTCCGACTCTAATAATTTTATTATTATTGACGATCTGGAGTGAGCATAAGAAAAACCAAATAAATCCTATAGGATATTCAAATAATATTGTTTTAAGCCATTAGGCGATAGCCCCCACCAGCCGGCATGACAAAGAATCGAAGAACAGAAGAGTAGAATCATAGTAGCTTCATAAAACGTCTATCTTCAGACACCCATCGCGACTGTGACCGGCAAGAAATCCACGGAGTGCCCCAATTATAGTTTCAAAATACTCATTTTTCCCATTTATCCGCATTACGAAGCGAATGTTCATTTTATAATCGCTGGTCAAACAATTTTCGGGATTATTTGACTAATGGAATAAGTTGACTACTATATAATTTGTTTCCAAAATAAGGTTTAAATTTACCCCGTCCCAAACGGAAAGGAGGATACCATGACCAAGGCTATTAGAATGTATGAAACCGGTGGACCCGACGTTTTACGCTGGGAGGAAAATGATCCCGGCAAACCCGGAACAGGTGAAGCTTTGGTGCGCCATAAGGCCGTAGGCCTGAATTTTATCGATGTCTATCATCGCACCGGGTTATATCCGCTACCATCCTTACCGGCCGTGCCGGGCTTAGAAGGAGCCGGAATTGTAGAAGAAATTGGTGAAGGGGTTTCTGAAATCGCTGTCGGCGACCGGGTGGCCTACGCTGGAATTCCACCAGGTGCCTATGCGGAAATCCGACGAATTCCGGCACACCGTTTGGTTAAACTCCCTGATGGCATCTCGACCTCGCAGGGGGCGGCTATGATGCTACAGGGTATGACGGCACGCTATCTTTTGAAGGGTTGCTATGACGTCAAAAAGGGCGATGTGATCTTGATTCACGCCGCGGCCGGAGGTGTCGGGTCGATTGTCTGCCAGTGGGCCAACCACCTCGGAGCAACTGTGATCGGGACTGCCGGCTCGCCGGAGAAGGCTGAAATTGCCCGTGCCAACGGCTGCGATCATCCCATTTTATACAACGATGAAGATTTTGCCAGCAAAACACGGGAAATAACCGCCGGAAAGGGTGTGGATGTCGTCTACGATTCCGTCGGTCAGGCAACCTTCATGAAATCCTTGGACTGTTTGCGTCCTTTCGGCCTGATGGTCTCCTTCGGGCAGGCCTCCGGATCGGTGCCTCCCCTGGATATCTCCGTTTTGTCGGCCAAGGGATCGTTGTTCTTAACCCGGCCGACGCTGATGTCTTATACCGCCGCAAGGGAAGATCTGCTGGTTCATGCCCGGGATTTATTCGACGTCGTGTTAAGCGGAACAGTTAAAATCGAGGTCAAACAAATCTATGCGCTAGCAGAAGCGGCCCAGGCGCATCGGGATCTGGAAGGGCGCAAGACCACCGGATCTGCAATTTTGATTCCGGATTAATAATATTTACCTCGAAAAAATTCAACAACGCAAAGTAATTTCAAATGTTTATAAAATTCCGGCAGATACCCTACAGTTTTTATATGATATTCGTTGACATCCCATAATATCTCTGGCATAAGTACCCCTTTGATATTTTTTTCATCTCGTAATTTGCGGAACAATTGGAATCAACGAAAACTTGCGCTATGAATCGGGCGCACCGATTAAGGGAAAAAAATCAACGGAGGTTTTTACAGCATGGCTGAGGATGCAATCAAAATTGGCGGTAATAAAAAAAGCATTTTCATAGACAAGGTTAAGGAAATCCTGCCGGACGGCGGCAACCTGAATCTTTGCCTGACCTGCGGCGCCTGTTCTTCGGGATGCCCGGCAACGGGGCTGGAGGACATGGATCCCAGGAAGTTTTTACGCATGGCGGCCCTTGGCATGGATGATGAGATTCTCAATTCGGATTGGGCCTGGATGTGTACGTTGTGTATGCGGTGTATCTATGTCTGTCCGATGAAAATAGATATCCCGCAGCTGGTATTTAACGTGAGAAAAAACAGGCCCAGGGATAAACGACCCAAGGGTATTTTAGGCTCCTGCGACATGGCTCTTAAAAGCGACACCTGCAGCGCCATGGGTGCATCTGAGGAAGATTTTCGATTTGTGGTGGAGGATGTGTTGGAGGAAGTGCGTGAGATCCAGCCCGGTTTTGAAGATCTCAAAGCACCCATAAACAAGGAAGGCGCCGAATATTTTTTGAATCAAAACTCCCGTGAACCGGTAACCGAGCCTGATGAAATGGTGCCTCTGTGGAAGATTCTTCACACCGTCGACTGTGATTGGACATACGGCACCAAAGGGTGGGCCGCCGAAAACTACTGCCTTTTTATGGCGGATCTTGATAACTGGGAAAAGATCGTGCGGATAAAGGCCAAAGCGGTCGATGATCTGGGCTGTAAATACTGGCTCAATACGGAATGAGGGCACGAAATGTTCGCAGTCCGGGTCGGACTGCAAAAATTCAACATTGAGCACAATTTTGAGATTGAAAGCATCATCACATTGTATGCCCGATGGATCCGGGAGGGCAAACTCAAGGTCAACTCCGATTGGAATAAGGACCGTAAAATCAAGTTCACCGTCCAGGATCCCTGCCAGCTGGTTCGCAAGACTTTTGGCGATCCCATGGCTGAGGACCTGCGTTTTGTGACGAAAGCTGTGGTCGGAGAAGAAAATTTTGTTGACATGACGCCCAATCGATCAAACAATTACTGCTGCGGCGGCGGGGGCGGTTTCCTCCAAAACGGGATGCCTGAAGCGCGACGAGCGTTTGGCAGGCTTAAAGCCGATCAGATATTGGCTACCGGTGCTTCCTATTGTATCACCCCTTGTCACAATTGCCACTCACAAATACACGACCTCAGTGAGCATTTCGAAGGCGGGTGGCATAATGTTCACCTCTGGACGTTGATCTGTCTGTCCATGGGTATTTTGGGAGAAAATGAGCGCGAATATCTGGGAGACGATCTGAAGGATGTGGATGTGTTGTTTTCAAGAGAGGAAGAATAATTAGAGGAAACTTTTAATTGTAGGACCTATTGGTCTTATAGGACTTATAGGACCTATTGAAATGATTGCAAAGAAAAACCCGGCTGCCACCCAGCCGGGTTTTTTTAATTCCATTTCTTAATTTTGAGCTTTCCGACGGCCCAATTCCAAACCGTCATGCTGCTTTCGTCAGCTTCACTGCACAGACCTTATACTCGGGAATACCGGAAATGGTATCCAAGGCGGCATTGGATAGACGAGTGGCGGCCGCCAAGGCGTAGTGAATCGGAATAACTATCGTCCCTGACACCGCTTTTTTGGAAACCTTGATTCTCGACTTAATTTTTCCCAGTCGGGATGCAATGTCTACACGGGAACCGTCCGACATGTCATACTTGCTTGCATCTTTGGGGGTAATTTCTACGAAACACTCCGTTGCGATCTCATTTAACCCTTGGGTTTTCATGGTCATCGTACCGGTGTGGTAA
>JARFPZ010000647.1 GCA_029288035.1 Desulfosarcina sp. | reverse complement strand
GATCCGTGTCACAGAGAAAATTAGCTGTCTGACCGAGGGCATGCACACCGGCATCCGTTCTGCCCGAACCGCTAAGGACAATGGGTTTGGCGGTCATGATCCAAAGTGCCTTTTCAATTTCACCTTGGATGGTCGCATCTTTTTTCTGGCGCTGCCAGCCATGGTAGCGCGTACCGTCGTATTCAATAATAATCTTAAAATTTTTGACCATTGGTTACTAATCCCGATATCTTGAGATTTGGGATTTTAAAGGGCCGAGTCATAATCAATCCCGGATCTTGCATTATTACCTATTTATTGAAATCACATCATGTTTGCACTGATTTATGCCATTGCCGAATTGAATAAAGACAGAGCGAAGCCTCCGGCTCGTAGGGGTTGTAGCGCCTACGCCTCGGAGAGCGATACAACAAATCTTCAATCTTCAATCGTCAATATTCAATTCCGGCTTGCCCGGGTTGGGTATTATGATTGTCCATCGCCGCTTTCATTCTATCCAACGCCTTCCTTAACAATTTGCGCGGACATCCAAAATTTAGACGCGCAAAACCAGGACCATCAAATTCAATCCCATCCTGAAGGCCGACGCCGGCTTCTTCGAAAAATTTGACAGGGTTCTGCAAGCCACTGTTACGCATATCAATCCAAGCCAGATAAGTCGCTTCTACAGGGGATATCGTAAGAGAAGGCATCTGCCGGATGGCGCCTGAAACCGTTTCAAGGTTTGCACGAAGATATTTCAGCAATGCTTCATGCCAGTCGGCACATTCCGAGAAAGCCGCCATTGTGGCCGTGTAGCCCAATGCATTGGGACCAGGCACGATACCGGCCATGGCTTTTTTAAACTGTTTGCGGAGTTTTCGGTTGGAAATCACGGCAAATGCACATCCAAGGCCGGGAATGTTAAACGTTTTGCTTGGTGCCATCAGGGTAATGGTGCGATCGGCAATTTCGGGGGCCAGGGTGGCCGTCGGGACATGGACTTTGTCTTTATCCAGAATCAACCCGCAGTGAATCTCATCTGAGCATATGACGATATCATATTTGTTGCAGATTGCGGCCAGTTCGGCCAGTTCGCTGTGCTTGAATACTCGTCCAACCGGATTGTGCGGGTTGCAGAGAATAAACATCCGGGTTTTGTCGGTGATCGTTTCCTCGAGCCGGTCAAAGTCAAACTGCCAGCATCCGTCATCTTCTTTCAATGGTACTTTAACCAGATTTCGGCGACTAAATCCCGGAGCCGTCAAAAAGGGCGGGTAGACCGGCACGGCGGTCATGACATCATCACCGTCCCGGCCAACCGCGCGGCAGGCCACATTTAAACCGGTTACCAAACCGGGCAACCACACCAGCCATTCGGGATCTACTGTCCAATCATACGTTTTATTCAGCATTAAGACAATTTGGCCGTTTAGCTTTTTGGGCGGCAAGGTATAGCCAAATACGCCGTGAGCCGTCCGGTTCACGATGGCCTTTATAACCTCCGGGGGCGATTGGAAATCCATGTCGGCCACCCACATGGGGATAATGTCCCGGGATCTATATTTCTCCCACTTCAGGCTGGCTGTACCACGCCGCTCCACCGGTGTATCAAAATCATATTGTTCTGAATTTTTCATTTCCTGCCTGCCGCCATTCTTAATGGGGTATTATGCTTTGTGATTTACGTCAAATGAAGTTCTTAGCCACGAATATTGTATTAAGTAAAGCCCGAGTCCCAATTTTTGTCAACATATATTATTTTTTAAGATGATCTATAGTATAATGATTTCGATATCTTGTGAGTTTTAATACTTTTTTATTGGTCAACTGTAAGAAGTTACCTAATTAAAAGTGAACCGAATCGGTCCCGCTAAAAAGGGATACCACCATTCGAGTTTTTGACTTGAAAAAACGAATAACCATGTAATTATTCAGCGATAGGTTCGACTAAACCTCGTACATAATCATATCTAAAAACGAAACGTGATTTTTTGGCATGATGGTTCTTTAAATAAAAGCGTTGAGGCATGGCATCCATTATGAGAAATTCAGTTATTTTAAGTCTTGTTTTAAGCTTGGCGTGCTCACTAATTTTCCTGGTCTCGGTTAAAACCATTTCAGCGCAAACGCAGACTGCCTTGTCCCGGTCGGCGAATTCGGACACTAAATGCGAACCGACGCCGGCTGATTATCTCGGTCCCTTTTATAAAGCTGACGCTCCGGTTCGGTCACGTGTTGGCAAGGGGTATCAACTGACGGGGCGCGTGATATCCTCAGCGGATTGCTCGCCCATAGCAAACGCAGAGATTGAACTGTGGTTGACCGGTCCCGACGGGTCCTACGATGATGATCATCGTGCCACAATTTTCTCCAATGACTCGGGGCAATACCAGTTTGAAAGCAATTTTCCGCCCGGCTATTCCGGTCGCCCGCCTCATATTCACACTCGGGTATCTGCAAACGGATTTAGAACCCTGGCGACCCAGCACTATCCTGAAGGCGGTCATGAGGCTGGGGAATTTGATTTGGTTTTGGTTCCGATAGATTAATATGTCGAAACTTCGACAATCAATTGAAATCACAGTGATTTTTGCGTCCATTCTCATAGTAAGCCAAATGGAATGATGGAATAGTGGAATGTTGGAAGACCGGCTTGAAAAGCAGAAAAAGGTAATATCGACCGGCTGTTAGCGACAATCTTTATTTTGGTTATAGAATCGAAATAAAATTCAGAACGATTCGCCCAAATTCAGTCTTATTGACGCGATATCTGATATTTCTGTTGCATCAGATTTTACGACACACCATTAGCTCTGAATTTTGCTCACTCATTCATCGCATACGTAATCGCAGAAATTACCGTCCCCTGCGGATCCTGCAGGACAAAAAACCGGCCAACACTCGGAATATCCGTGAGTGGCACCAGTATTTTGGCCCCCAGCTCCTCTGCCTTTCTGGCAGTAGCATCGACATCATCGACGGTTACGTAACCACCCCAATTCGGAGGGTTCCTTCGGCCTGAGGCAGTATCGGCATGATGCCTCCCACGGCATCATCTCCAACCTTTACAACTGTATAATTCATAAGCACAAAATTTGTCCAATCAATATAGTGCTTGACATCCAAGCATATTTTAGGAGATTTTGATGAAGTTCCATTGATCAACAAAATCTGATGTCTTTAAAATTTGAAAAATAGCAAAGAAGGGAGGTGGTAAAACCAATATCCAGAAGCCAGAATAATGAAAAAACTGTGGCCTAAACCATAAATAAGGGGGGTTACCATGAGAACGAAAAAAACATTGTTTTGCTTAATCGTCGTCTTGGCCGTCTCTGCATTTTTAATGTTTGTTAAAACTGACGTTTCCTGGGCCAAATCAATGACATTGAAGGTGTCTCATCAATTTGCCGCCGGAGATGTTAGAGATCAGATGGGTCGCGTATTTGGCGAGATGGTCACCAAACGAACCAACGGAGAAATCAAGTTTCGCCACTATCCGGCCAAATCATTGTATAAGCCAAAAGAGCAGTGGGATGCCCTGCGCAAAGGGGCGCTGGACATGTCCGTTTTTCCCCTCGATTATGCATCCGGCAAAGTGCCCCAGCTTTCCGTCACCCTAATGCCCTGTGCAGTGGCGAACATAAAACAGGGACTTACCTGGCGAAATAAACCCATCGGTAAAAAAATCGACGCTCTGATGGAGGCCAACGGGGTCAAAAATCTTGTCTGGGCGTGGTTTGACGGCGGCATGGGAAGCAAAATAAAGCAAATAAAAGTTCCGGCGGATGTGAAGGGAACCAAACTGCGGGCTGCCGGGAAAAAGTTTGAATTTATGATGCGCGAAGCCGGCGCGTCCATCACCAGCATGCCGTCTTCGGAAACCTATCATGCGCTTTCCACCGGGGTTCTGGACACCATGCTGACCTCTTCTGCTTCTTTTGTCTCCTACAAGCTGTACGAAGTGCTCAAGTATATCAACGCACCCAGAGATTACTCCATTTGGTATATGGCGGAAAACCTCATCATCTCTCAAAAAACCTGGGATCGTCTCACCCCCGAACAACAACAGATTTTTATGGAAGTAGCCGAGTGGATGCACGAAAACTGGATCTACGACAATTTTAAGACACTGGTGGACAAACTGATCGAGGCCTATACCGATGCCGGGATTGACATTCATTATATGACCGAAGCAGAATTTAAAGCGTGGTTGGAATTTGCCAAAGAGACGGCCTGGAAAAACTATGCTGAAACGGTGCCGGGTGGGCAGGAGTTGCTGGATCTGGCGAGCCAGGCGATGGAATAAAGGGTCTTTAACCCTAGGTTGAGAGGTTCAAGGTTCACCGTTCCGGGTTGGAAAAAATCCATCCAACGCTTATCAAAGGAATTCTGTCTCCATCGTTCCCAGACTTCTTTTTCACCCAAGGCGTGATGTTGGGTACTAAGGAACGAGGTCATTATAGTACACAGTTTCAAACAGTTGTAACCTGTGAACCGTGAACCCTGAACCTAGAACGGATCAATTACTCAAGATAGGGCAAAATCATGAAACAGCTATGGACGCTAATAACCCGGATAATTGATGGGCTAACTTACATATCCGGCTGGATCGCAGCTTTAAGCCTCCTCGGCGCCGCGCTTATCGTGACCGAGGGGGTCTTGGTCAGGAAGATACTGGGGATTTCCACCATCTGGCAAATAGAGGCATCGGTTTTTTTATTGATATTCGTTGTTTTTGGCGGCGCTGCCTTCGTCCAGAAAAATGAGCACCATCTCAATGTTGATCTGGTGATCATACACCTTTCTCCCAGAATCCGGGAAATCACTCTCATCGTCGTATCCATTATTTCCTGTATTTTGGCCGCCGTCCTTGCATGGTACGCCTGGCCGATGTGGTGGGAATCCGTTGTTGGAAATGAGCACTCGGAATCCCTTTGGGGGCCACCCTTGTGGATTCCTTACTTATTTCTGCCCCTCGGAATGACGCTGCTATTTCTTCAATATATTGTCTATATCTGTGACAAAATAACAAAACTCAAAAAAGGTGAAATCAGCGAAGAAGCAGAACGGTTTGAGCTGAAAGACATCGACGTGCATAGGGAAGAGCGGCAATGAGTGAATATGTCCTGGCGATTCTTTTGTTTGGAAGCGCATTCGGTTTGTTAATTTCCGGGATACCTATTTGGGCGGGGTTGGCCGGTATATCGCTGATATTCATTCTGATCTTTTCTCCCCAGCTTTTGGAAACCATGCCGTTTGTGCTGCATGGCAGTATGGACAGTTTTGCACTTTTGGCAATACCGCTCTTTATTCTTCTCAGCGCCCCTATCGCGGAGTCTGATGCAAGCAAGGATTTATACGAAACCCTGCACAAATGGCTTTACAAAATCCCCGGGGGCCTGGGTATTGCCAACATGATCGGCTGCGGTATTTTCGCTGCCCTGTGTGGCTCCAGTCCGGCGACGGCAGCCGCCATCGGCGGTATTGGAATTCCGGAAATGAGAAAGCGCGGCTATTCTCCCGCCTTGAGCACGGGCTTGATCGCCCATGCCGGAACATTCGGCATTCTGATTCCGCCCAGTGTGACCATGATACTTTACGGTGTGGCCACCGAGACCTCCATCGGCAAGTGCTTCATTGCCGGTGTGCTGCCGGGTATTCTCGAAATTCTTCTAAGTTGTATCTGGGTCGGAGGAGTTTTCTTTTACCGCAAAAAAGTGCCGGCCAGGCCCGGCGCCATGTATTATATCGAAGACCGGGCCCAGGTGGAACGTTTTTCATGGAAAGAGCGCTTTGCCTCCTTAATCAAAGTACTGCCGTTTGTCTTAATCATTATCGGAATCATGGGATCTCTGTATGGAGGCTGGGCAACGCCTAGCGAAGCCGGCGGGTTAGGAGCGGTGCTCTCCCTTATCTTCGTGATGACCATTTATAAAATATACAAACCCGAGCAGCTCTGGAAGATATTTATAAAAGCCCTCAACGAAAGCAGCATGATATTAATGATTATGGCGGCGGCCCTGTTGTTCGCCTATGTCTCCTCCGATTTGTATGCAACTCAGGCCTTGGGAGAGCTCATATTAAAACTTCCATTCGGCAAATGGGGTATTGTTTTTTTGATTAATATCTTGCTGTTGATCCTGGGATGCTTTATCCCGCCGGCAGCCGTGATCTTAATGGTCGCACCATTACTGCTGCCGATCATACAGGGGTTGGGGTTTGATCCCATCTGGTTTGCGGTCATCATGACCGTGAATCTTGAAATCGGTCTGGTGACGCCACCGGTGGGGCTGAACCTGTATATCGTCAAGAACATCGCACCTGATGTTCCGATGTCCCATGTATTGCTGGGCGTCATCCCATTTGTGATCATCGAAATTCTTGTCATTGTTAGTGTCTGTATCTGGCCGGAATTGGCGTTATGGCTGCCGAATAAGATGATAGGATAGAGCACGGTTGAGTTAAAACCAATTGGGAATCATTGGTTTAGTAGGCTTGAGGCTGGGAGGCCGGAAAGCTTGGAGGTTCAAAAGTTTTACAGTCTTTTAGCATCCCAGCATTCGGGCTTTCTGGCTTCCCAGCCAATAACCTTAAAAGGACCATCGTCATATTTCATCAACGAACGACAAATCATCTGGGGCGGATTAATACCTGATAAAGCTTTATTCGCTCATTTATGAATTTACTTAGTATTTTAAGACCATTTTTGCGGTTTATGGGAGATCAGTGGTGATCTTGATGGGGAGGGCCGTATGAGCGTTGCGTCGCTTGGGAATTGTTTTACTGAAACCTTTTTAGCCTGCAAGAAAAAAACAGCGATCACTTTTATGCGGGATGGTAAAATAGAAACGGAGATCTCCTATCTTGAACTCTATCGGGACACAAACCGGTTGGCCAACGGTTTCCTCGATCAGGGCATAAAAAAAGGAGACAGAGTCATCCTTTTTATCCAAAAATCCGTGGTTTTTGTGGTTGCTCATCTGGCGCTTCAAAAGATAGGGGCCATAACTGTGCCTTTGAACACCGGATTTAAGAAATCAGAACTTCAATACCTGCTCGGCGACGCAGATGCCAGTTTAATATTAACGGAGCCCGGAAAGAAAGCCCTCATAGGTGACATCGATCCCAAACTTATTACTTCTATCATCGACACCCAAGTGCCCTATCACGATCTGGACATTTTCGGCACAGCATCCGAGAAATACCCACCGGTTAAGGTCAGACCGGCCGACCCCGCGCTTATTGTCTACACCTCCGGAACCACCGGCAAACCCAAAGGGGCAATTCTCACCCACCAAAATCTGATCCATGATGCCCGCAATATCATCAATATCTGGAGAATCAGAGAATCAGACGTACTTTGTCATGCACTTCCACTTTTTCATGTGCATGGCCTGTGTTTTGCCCTGCACACATCATTATTGGCCGGCGCTCATGTGCTCCTGCTCGATCAATTCTCCCCGCCAAAGATCATAGAAATGCTGAGTAAAAAAAAAGAGCCTTATGCCTGTACCATGTTTATGGCAGTACCGGCCATGTACGCCAAACTGCTGGAATATTTAGGCGACAACAGGCCGGATTTTGAGCATCTGCGTTTGTGGACTTCGGGATCGGCCCCGCTTCTGCCCAAAGACTACAGGCGCATACACCGGATATTCGGCAAGGAACCGGTGGAAAGAGAGGGTATGTCGGAAACCGGTATGAATTTTTCCAATCCGCTAAGCGGTAAAAGAAAACCGGGATCGATCGGCTTGCCGCTGCCGGCGCTGGAGGTACAAATTGTCGATCCCGATACCGGTTTCGTTGTGGCGCCCGGTCAAACCGGTGAAATCCGGCTCAAAGGGCCCGCCATATCCGCGGGCTACTGGCGAAAGCCTGACGAAACCGCAGCGGCATTTGAAAATGGATGGTTTAAAACCGGCGATTTGGGAAACATCGATGAAGATGGGTATTACTACCTCACCGATCGAATCAAGCACATTATTATCTCCGGCGGGGAGAATATTTCCCCTAAAGAAGTGGAGGCGATCATTAACCGGGTGGATGGGGTGGCTGAATCTTCGGTGGTGGGCATTGATGATGAAAAATGGGGGGAGAAGGTTGTGGCTGCCGTGGTTAAAAAAGCAGATGCCGACGTAA
>JARFPZ010000620.1 GCA_029288035.1 Desulfosarcina sp. | reverse complement strand
TAAATATTACCATCAACGCCATTCATGCTGTTAATCACAACCGGGGGGAGATTGAAATTACAACGGGATTGAGAATCAAAGACGGAATGGTCTATATTCGCATCACCGACAACGGCCGGGGCATTTCTCCGGCGATCGCAGATAAGATTTTTTTGCCGTTTGTAACGGACAAACAATCCGAAGGCGGTACCGGTCTTGGCCTTTCCGTTACTTATTCGCTAGTCAAAGCCAACGATGGTGTAATTGACTTTGAAACCAGCCGGGACCGGGGGACATCATTTAACGTTTATTTGCCGACCCTGTTAAAACGCCGGGCCGCTAAAATTCTGGTGGTAGATGATGACGATGCCATTCGCCAGATTCTCATCGAGGCACTGACTATGGATCGGCAGTATCTGGTGGAAGAGGCGTCCAACGGGATTGAAGCATCGATAAAGCTGGGGACTTATCGTCCGGATCTTCTTATCCTAGATATATTCATGCCCGAAATGGATGGGTTGGAGGTATGCCGCAATATTTGCAGTGAACCTGAATTGTCTAATTTAAAAGTTATCATTACCACCGGACATCCGGATCATCCCAAACTTGATGAAGTCGTTAAACTGGGCTTTACCAATATCTTGTCGAAACCTTTTGGTCTGCTTAATTTGGTTAAGGACATCGAAACGATCCTGGGCCGGTGATAGATGGGTACTGGGTATTGGGGATTCGGTATTGGTGTTTATCGGAAATCCGCGCTTATTTCATTTGTCTTCCCTAAACTGATGACTTAACCTTGGTCTTCGCAAAGTGAATTATAAAAATCGGGAAAATCCTCCTATACCGGTACCTGATAAATAGCACCAAATACCGCATCAATTGAGATTGACTCAATTGGGGCAAAATCTGCCTCTTATTGTAAATATCCCGTCTCGGATCCGGAATCTCAATTCCCTATTCCACCAAAGCAAAACTTGCCCTAAAAAATTCCCGGTTGAGGCGTGCAATGTTGACAATCGAAATTTCCTTTGGACACGTATTTTCTCACTCGCGATGATTGGAACTATTTCCGAATCCACAACCATCCATCGTTTTGACCATGCCCATAGCACGCTTTGCGGCTTCGGGTTTGCCTTGGGGCAACAACGCCAATTGAGAAACCTTGGCACTGACAAATAACATTGCAGATGCGCTGGGACAGGCTGCGACACACGCGCCGCAGCCGATACATGCCGCGGCATCCATAGCCTTATCAGCCGTTTCCTGAGCTATTGGCAGGGCGTTAGCGTCCGGCGCGCCGCCTGTATTAACGGATATATATCCGCCAGCCTGGATTATTTTATCCAGCGCACTGCGGTCTACCACCAAGTCCTTGACGACTTTGAATGCTTTAGCTCGAAACGGCTCCACGACAATCGTATCACCATCGGAAAATTTTCGCATGTGCAGTTGACACAGCGTCGTGGCTTTTTCCGGGCCGTGAGCTCGGCCTTCTACCACCGCACCACACGCACCGCAGATGCCCTCCCGGCAGTCATTATCAAACGCGATCGGGTCCCTGCCCTCGAGGGTAAGTTGCTCATTGACGGAATCCAAAAGCTCAATGAAAGACATATGCACCGAAACGTTTTTGACCGGTATCTTTTCAAAACGTCCCTTGCTTTGGGGTCCCTGCTGGCGCCAAATCTTCAGCGTTAAATTTAATGTTTTGGGTAATTTTTTCACTTGTAGCTCCTCTGTGACAATTCGACGTTTTCGAAGGCTAGGGGCTCCTTGTGAAAAGCCGGTCTCTTTTCTTGGCCCTGGTATTCCCATATGGATACATGACAGAAGTTTTCATCATCGCGTCTGGCCTCACCCTCTTCGGTTTGAAACTCAGTTCGGAAATGGCTGCCGCAGGACTCATTGCGTGTCAATGCATCAAAGACCATTGTTTCTGCAAATTCCAGACTGTTTGCAAGGCGTTCGGCTTTCTCGAGACTTTTGTTGAAATTTTTGTCGGTTCCAGGTACTAGGACGTTGTCCCAGAACTCGGCCCGTAGATTTTGTAGCAATTGCAAGGCCTTATCGAGCCCTTCTGCATTCCGGGACATACCGCAATATTCCCACATGATTTTCCCCAATTCTCTGAAAATATTGTCCACTGTCCGCTTACCCTGAATCGACATCAGCCGCTGAAGCTTTGCCTGACCTTCTTGAACAGCCTGATTGAATGCAGCATGGCCTGTCGTGATCGGTTCTAAAGTTGTTCCGGCAAGGTATCCGCCAATGGTATATGGAATGATGAAGTAACCGTCAGCAAGTCCCTGCATTAAAGCGCTGGCACCCAGCCTGTTGGCGCCATGATCTGAAAAATTGGCTTCGCCCAGAACAAACAAGCCCGGAATGTTACTCATCAAATTGTAATCCACCCATAAGCCCCCCATTGTATAGTGCGACGCCGGAAAAATCATCATCGGTGTTTTGTAAGGGGTTTCATCGGAAATCCGTTCATACATTTCAAAGAGGTTGCCATATTTTTTAGCGATGACATCTTTGCCATCACGCTGGATGGCATCTGAAAAGTCAAGATACACCGCACATCTCGTCAAGCCGACGCCGCGACCCGCATCGCATTGTTCCTTGGCATTTCGAGAAGCGACATCCCGCGGAACCAGATTGCCGAAGCTGGGATATTTTTCTTCCAAAAAGTAGAAACGATCGGATTCAGGGATATCCTGAGGTTCGCGGATGTCACCGGTATTGCGAGGTACCCACACACGACCGTCGTTTCTTAAACTTTCACTCATCAGGGTTAGTTTGGACTGGTGGTCTCCGGTGTGCGGGATACACGTCGGATGAATTTGTGTAAAGCACGGGTTGGCGAATAGGGCGCCTCTTTGGTAGGCGCGAAAACAGGCCCCCACATTCGAAGATTCGGCGTTTGTGGAAAGATAATATATGTTGCCATAACCGCCTGAGGTCAAAATAACAGCATCGGCAGCGTACGATTCAATCTCACCGTTGATTAGATTGCGGGCTACAATTCCCCGGGCTTGATCGTTGACGACAACGAGGTCGAGCATTTCGCGGCGTGGGAACATTTCCACATTTCCGGCCGCGACCTGACGCATCAAAGCGCCGTAAGCACCGAGCAGCAGCTGTTGTCCCGTCTGTCCCCTGGCATAAAATGTCCGCGACACCTGAGCTCCGCCAAACGAACGATTATCCAGCAATCCCCCGTAATCTCTCGCGAAGGGTATCCCCTGGGCAACGCAATGGTCTATGATATTATTGCTAAGTTGTGCCAGGCGGTAAACATTGGCTTCTCTGGATCGAAAATCGCCCCCTTTTATCGTGTCATAAAAAAGCCGCCAAATGCTGTCGCCATCATTCTGGTAATTCTTGGCGGCATTGATACCCCCCTGAGCTGCGATGCTATGCGCGCGTCGAGGGGAATCTTGAATACAGAAGGTTTTTACATGATATCCGAGCTCAGCCAGACTGGCAGAAGCTGAACCGCCCGCCAGCCCGGTACCGATGACGATGATTTCGAATTTCCGTTTGTTGGCCGGGTTGACCAACTTCAGGTCGAAACGGTGACGATCCCATTTTTCTTCGAGGGGGCCGCCGGGTATTTTGGCGTCCAATTGCATAATTTATCCTCTCTAAACACTTAGGGTGATATATATCGGAAGAAAGCCAAATCCCACTGCGACAATAAGTCCGATAGCGACACTGAGCATCATGATCGCCGGCATGTATTTTGGGTGGTTGCCTCCCAGTGTCTGAAATGCGCTCCACAACCCGTGGCGGACATGTAATGCCACAATAATCATAACCGCTATATAGATGATAACGTATACCGGGTTTGCAAACGCGGCAGAGACTATTTGGTAAATGGTTCGATCGGCTTTATCGACAAAGCTAAAATTAATTAAGTGAAATATGACAAATCCCAAAATGATCAGACCGGTATACGGCATGGTTCTCGAGCTCAAGGTACGCCCCCCGGACGATTCATAGCGCGAATAACCGGTCGGCCGGGCCTGCTGGTTTTGAAGGAATAAAACAATTCCGGTAGTGATATGTACCCCTGCAAATAACACCAGCCCCAATTCAAATACGATGAGCAGCGGTCCCAGGGAATGCAGTTTTTCGGCATAAGCGTTAAATGCCTCTCCGCCGCCATAGATGGTGAGGTTTCCTGCCAGATGAGCCATCAGGAAACCTATGAATGCCAGGCCGGTCACCGCCATCATCAGCTTTTTCCCAATGGAAGACCAGAGGGCTTGCTTTATCCAGATCATTTTTTCCTCCCTGTTTTCGTCGGGGAACCTATGAGGCCATAAAAAAATTAATTCTTAGTTATTTTCATTTGGCATGTCAACAGAATTATCGCGATTTCCTGAATAAGGTCACAGTAGGTAGATATATCTTGATTGCCCCTGATAAACCGGAATTGACTAATGAATGTTCAATCGAAAATATCCCTTCATTCGTCTCGCCACCACGCATCCCGCGGGGTATCCATAACGGCCCGAGCTATTTTCTGGCCGGTTTCAGTTTGGAGCCGGCCGATCACATTTTGGATCCAGGTTTCAGGCGGTTTATATCCAATATCCATCAGATCCTTTAACTCCAAAATAAGCGCAAGCTGGTCGGCGTCATGGGCGAGTTTGGCTTCTATAGAACGGCCCGCGTTAAATTCATCGAAGAGATCGGTCAGATCTTGTCGGAAAGCGAGCCTCTCGATTGTGTCCTTAAACGCTTTGGTTTCGTCGGCCTTGACATATTTTTTATGTACAGTGTTCAGGTCTCCGATCCTGGTCTCCGGCAGGTCATGGATCAGGCACATACAGATTAATTTCAATGCGTCTATCTCCGGTTCCATCCGGGACATCACATAGGCAATAAATGTTGTACTGAAACAATGTTCAGCAACCGACTCTTTACCGACGCCCAGAAAGTGATACCCTGACCTGGGGATTTCTTTTAGCATTTTGGCCTCAAACAGCAAATTGGCGATGTTTTTCATATCTGTCCTTTGTACTTGATTAAGGTCGTTTGGATGGTATAGATCGTCAGGATCATTACCGGTTGTTATACGCTGCGCTTTTCACCAGGTCCGCAGTACGCACAATCTGGAGCGCGCAAAACGGAACTCGTCTGCGGCACCAGCTATCAAAGATCCTAACGATCATAACCCTGCCAACCATACCCATAAATGTCGCCGCCTTCGAAAGCAAGGCCAAAATTATCGATGGAAACATAAGACTTCAAACATGTTGACACTTTTTTGATTTCTGGTATAACTAAGAATAATGAAAACAGAAAGTTATTAAACTTGTTTGCTGCAGATTTGTCCTTATATTCCAAATTATCCAAAAAATTATACATTTTATTAACTAAAAAAAACGGAGTGTTATATGCCGGTTGCCCAGATTGATTTGATTCACATGATTGGCAATGCCAGCGTTATCGTCCAATTAGTTCTGCTTCTGCTGCTTTTTTTTTCCGTTACCTCATGGGCAATTATTTTAATCAAATATCGTTATATCAAAAAGGCGATCAAACAGTCTGCCGAATTTACTGATTTTTTTTGGAAAAGCCGGGATCTGTCCAACGCCTTTTCAAAAGCCAAGCAGCTTCATGGAAGTCCGGTAGCCCGAATTTTTCGTATCGGCTATGTGGAATTAAAAAAAACGAGTCAGTCCGGCGGCGACTCATCTCAGCCGCAATCATCAGAGGAAGCCGGAGAAGATCTTTCCTTCGGTACAACATTCAGCGGAATGGGCAATGTAAACCGGGCATTGCGCCGGGCGATAAACACAGAGATGACCCGCATGACGCAAATGGTCCCATTTCTGGCAACCACCGGCAACACCACGCCGTTTATCGGTTTGTTTGGGACGGTTTGGGGAATCATGAACTCTTTCAGCGGAATCGGTCAAAGCGGCTCCGCCAGCCTGGCGGTGGTCGCGCCCGGTATTTCCGAGGCGCTTGTGGCGACTGCTGCAGGACTGGCAGCCGCCATACCGGCTGTCATCGCGTTCAATTTTTTTATGAATAAAATCCGAGTTGTCGAATCTGAAATGCAGAGTTTTTCAGCTGACTTTCTCAACATCATTGAGCGCGACATTTTGCGGATCGAGAGGAGAAAA
>JARFPZ010000573.1 GCA_029288035.1 Desulfosarcina sp. | reverse complement strand
TGTTTAGAGAGTTGCGATCTCATCAACGTGCTGTTAATGTTGCTATGAGAATATTTTCTCGGATAGGCTGTCCGTATGATGAAGTTATTTACGAGAATATATGCGGCAGTGAAAAATCTATAGAAAGGGTTATACGCGATTTAGGATTAAAAGAGGAAAATATTAATAATGTATCTGAATTGAAAAAACTGAGGACACAAGGTTATAAAAAAGAGATTGAAAACTATAGTGAGGTAGCCAATGCTCTAAAAAGAACGAAATATGCCAAATATTTAAAAGGGATTTGAGTTGGTATTATAAAAAAGGGTAGAGTAGAGTTTAAGATTCGTACGGCAGTTGCACATTTCCTTATCACCGCGTCTGATGCCCAGCATGCCATAAAACCAAGCGCTCGTATCGGCGGACATTTCTTGGCAAGCGAGACGATACGTTTCTGGTGTAACTTTCCTTGGTGAATCAGCCCAGTTAAACTCCGGGGATTCAGCACAAAAAAAAGGGACAGGCTCAGTACTGTAGCACGTGCTGACATTGTTATATATATCATGTGGTTTTGAGGATAGGAAAATATTTTTTATCGCAAAAAAGGGTGAACACCCAAATTCGGATTTGATAGGGATAGCGTGGGCAACCCTTTCAAGGTAGTACTTTTATTTTGTTCTGCTCCTAATGAGCTTTGCAGTCGAAACATGAGGAGTTTTTGGATCACTTTTACGTTTTGCTACTGGCTTTTTGGGTCCACGTGGATGCTTGCGAAATGCTGAGAGTTTCATATTTCTCACCAGTTTTCTCAATAGCCGTACTAGCTGCGCTTGGTGGGAAAAACCAGGCTCACATCTTAAATCTTAATTATTCATAACCCATATTTAATATTTAAGACGCGACCCTTAAACTTTCCTGCTGTTTGAAAAAATTGTGAAGATGAGAATATAGGACGAGGGTGTAATTCGTTTGATAAGGCCTTTATTTAATTGTGTGCAACACGCTCAAGTTCTTCTCGGATTACTTTACGGATCGCTGTCGTTGTTACAGGTTCCTTTATTTCGCTGAGGTATTCCCTGAGAGCTTCATTGATCATCGTTTGATATCCGTAGCCAGCGGCGTCAGAGCGTTCGCGGAATTTCTCAATTACATCATTGTCCAGGTAAATGGTAATTCGAGTCTTATTTTTCTGCTTTACTACCTGGCCTCTTTTGCCTTTACTAAAATCATATTCCTTTTTCATAATATTTTCTCTCTTTTGGGGTTGCTTTACGGGCAGATATCAACCGAATTGTGTCACCGTGATATTTATAAACAATAACCAATATCCGGCCATATGCGTCAGAACCAACGGATAAAAAACGTTGTTCTTGGTCAATAATTTTGATCCTCGATAGTCAAGGCCATTGGATCAAATAGTACAGATTCAGCGTCAGAGAATCGAATTTTATGTTTTCGAAAGTTGGCTTTGGCCTTTTGAGGATTCCATTTGATTTCCATATGTGATATTATGCATACATTATATGTATTTTTCAAGATTTATGTTTAGAGCCATAAGTATTTGAAAATAAAATTATAACGTCTTACGGTACAACAAATCGCTGAACCTGACCGGAAAAAACTATGCGGTTTTACACAAAGGTCTGTGCAGCCTCGAAAGTAATATGGCCGGCAGGTTAGCTCAGGTGTTGGGGCCATCAGATAACAAGGCGCAATTGAAAGGTGGTCACAAAGTGTGACAACCTTCAAAAACTGAAACTTTCACCAGTCAATCCCTGGTATTCACTGAGCCCGGAGCTCTCATGGCTGCAAGCATCTTGAACTCCACCCGTGCTAAAGCTTGTCAATCATTTGGGCCGCTGCTCACTTCAAACGTCAGACGAGGGTCGCGTTACAAGTGGATGAAAATATTGTCCTAATATTCCCTGGTTTGATATTCTTAGTTGCTGGATTGGGCTTCCTATTTGCACGAACTGACAAATCAGAAAAAGAAAGAGATGAAAAAAGGTTTGGTCCTTTATCGCCTTTTAATATCGGCGGCTGGTATTCATTAGCGCAAAATAAAATTGCAAAATCTATTTTTATTGCCTTTTGTATATTGATTGGATTTTTTTTTATTGCTTTTAGTATAATCTCCATCTTTAAATAATGATGATTTCCATTATCAACAGAAGGGGATCGTCGAACAAGATGCTTAACCAGCCGCCGAGAAATTCTTAGTTTTTCGAGAATGAAGAGGAGACCGAGGGGCTCATAGATATGAAAAAGCAACGCAAAAATAAAAGGCACAAAAAATCAAACCCTGAACAGGATCACTTTTTAATGCGTATAAAACAGGGTGAACGTATGTATAAATTCTATTATTTTCGCCCCATGGCTGGGCGTCATAATCATTTTGAATACCGCATTTTGACCAAAGAAAAAATTAATGGCACGCTGGAAATGGTAAGCTATAATTTCAAGATTGAAAATGGCGAGCCACAGAAAAGCTCTCTCACCAGAGTTCCCAATATTTCAAAAGAAGAATTGGACCAAATTGTTCAAAATGTTATCAAAAAAACAAATACCGATTCCGATGAATTTGAGGAACTTGATCTTTCCCAGTGTTCGTCCATAGATGAGCAAATTGAATTTCTAAAAGGACAGGACAGGATAGATACAATGTATATCACCTAATTTGATCCACCCGCTTCTGGATTTCACGGGCTTGATCGGCAGGAATCGGAAATGGTTGATGCACCTGCAGGATCTGTCGAAATTTAATCCTGGCACGTTCCATTAAATTCGTCTTTCATCATTTGCGGTACAATCCCAAGTTCCGTCAATTTCCCAGCGGTCGGCCGGCCCTGCTCATCCCAACCCATGATGTTATAAAATTTCCGTTTCATGGGCTCCATCCATTCAGAGGGCTTCGATGGCTGACGCCCGGCGTTGTATTCTTTTTCAAAAAACATATCCGGCAGGCGATCATCCGCCTCGCTGGCGCCGCAACGCAGGTTTAAAAGCCTCTCCAAATTAACGGTTCTCTCCCCGGCTGCAAAAAGATCGGCAACGGCAACCGGCGTGTCCGTTAGGGCGGCCGTTAGTTCAGCTTCAGCGACCAAATCGTATGAACAAATAAGACTCAATGCGGGCACTTTGCACAAGCCAAGACAATCCAGAACATTGCCGACAATCATGGCCCGCCGAACCAGCTCGGCTTTGCCATGGATTGAGGTTAAATCGGCAGCTTGAGGTGCTCCAAACTCCTTAGTTCCCTCTTCCGGAATCCATTGGTACTCCATGGTTGCGTAGACATCGTTAAAATCGGCACCACGGGTGGCGACGGCATATCCCAGCGCCGTGCCCATGATATTATCGGGGTGATAGCCGGTCATTTCAAGCCCTTTGACGTGGGCCGCATAGTGCTCGGCCTTGCGGCCGATGATCTGGGCGGCCTGACGAACACCTTTGGATAGAATGGCACCCAGCCCCTCGCAGGAGGCCATTTGCCGGATCAATACTTCCATGGATTTCCCGTTACCCCAGGACAGGTCCAGACCACCGGTGTCTTCCGTGGTAAGTATTTTTCGGTCGAAAAGATCCATGGCAAATGCAATCACACTTCCGGCCGAAATACTGTCGATGCCCAAACGGGAACACAGGTTATCCAGGTAGACCAGCGTCTCCAGGTCGCTCAAACCGCACCGGGCTCCCAGGGCCAGCATGGGCTCAAATTCGGGTCTGACCCCTTTTTGACCTTTGAATCTGCCGTCTGTGAACTCCAGATCGGCTTTGCACCGAACGGGACAGCGGAAACAACCGTGGGAAGCGGTAATCTTATTTTTCAGATTTTTCCCATCGATCAGCTCCGCATCCTCAAAGGTATTATCTCTGAAATTTCGCGTTGCCAGAATCTTCGTATCGTCGGCCCATTTGACGTAACCGGAACCGCCATGGGACGACATTTCTTTATAGTGCGGAGAATTTTTCATCTGCCAGAGATATTGTTTGATGGCTTCATTCCCATTTTTACTGGAACGGAATGCTTTTTTCTGTTTTTGACCTTTGATAACGATGGCTTTCAGGTTCTTAGACCCCATGACGGTTCCCATGCCGGTGCGCCCGGCCGAATGGTCGCGCTCTGTCATGATGCACCCGAACAGAGCCCCTTTTTCAGCACCCGGGCCAATGGTCATGATCTTTAATTTTTCACTGCTCAGCTTATTTTTGAGGTAATGGTCGGTTTCCCATGTATCCAAACCCCAGATAGATTTGGCGCTGCGGATTTCTATATGATCACCGTTAATCCAAAGGTACACTGGCTCGGGTGCTTTGCCACGGACAATCAAACTTTGAATACCGCAAGACCGTAGACCGGCGCCGAAACCACCGCCGACATTCGAGCTTCCCAAAATCCCGGTAAGCGGAGAACGCGCATTGACATGCAGCCTGGACGAAGTCGGTGCCGCGGTGCCGGTAAGCAAGCCGCAGGAAAACATGAGGATATTTTCAGGACCCAGGGGATCGGTGCCGGAGGGTAGGTTGGCATATAAATACCGGACGTTGAAGCCCCGTCCACCAAGATGTTTCCATACCAGATCATCCGGGAATGGCAAAAATTTTTGC
>JARFPZ010000533.1 GCA_029288035.1 Desulfosarcina sp. | reverse complement strand
CGGCATTGGCCAATCACAAATTGGGAAAGCTGGCAAAGGATAAGATGCAGCTGATTGTGCAGGCCGCCGATGAGGTCATCGAAGGTAAATTGGATGACCATTTTCCCCTGCATGTTTGGATGACGGGTAGTGGCACCCAGTCCAACATGAACGTCAACGAAGTGATCGCGAATCGCGCCATCGAGATTGCCGGTGGGAAATTGGGCAGCAAAAACCCCATTCATCCCAATGACCACGTCAACATGTCCCAGTCGTCTAACGACGCCTTCCCAGCGGCAATGAATATCGCCGCCGCCAGGGCAATTATAGAAGTCCTGATTCCCAAGGTCAAAAAACTGCGGGATGCTCTGGATCGCAAGGCAAAGGCCTGGAGCGACATCGTCAAAATCGGACGCACCCACATGCAGGACGCCGTCCCCCTGACCTTAGGTCAGGAATTTTCCGGTTATGTGGGGATGATCGACGATGATGTTGGTTGGCTGGAAGGTTCTTTGGAGGGACTTTACAAGCTGGCGATCGGTGGAACCGCGGTTGGCACCGGCCTAAACGCCGGCAAAGGTTTTGCGAAAGAAGCCGTGCAGAACATCACTGCCATCACAGGCTTGAGATTTGTACCGGCACCCAACCTATTTTCCGTCATGGGCGCGCACGATGCCCTCGTGCAGGCTAGCGCAACCATGAAAACACTGGCGGTATCACTGTTTAAAATTGCCAATGATATCCGGTTGCTCAGTTGTGGGCCTAGGGCCGGCTTATACGAGCTGAAGATACCGCAGAATGAACCGGGTTCATCGATTATGCCCGGAAAAGTCAATCCCACCCAATGCGAGGCCATGACCATGGTGGCCGCACAGGTTATGGGGTATGACACCGCCGTGGCTTTGGCAGGTGCCGGCGGCTACCTGGAGATCAACCTATATAAACCCATGATGATCTTCAACATCATCCAGTCCGTGCATATTCTGGCGGACAGCTGCAACAACTTCTCAGACTTCCTGGTAGAGGGAACCGAGCCGAACCGTAAAAAGATCAAGCGGTATTTGAATGAGTCGCTGATGCTCGTCACATCTTTGAGTCCGGTGATTGGTTATGACAAGGCCTCTGAATTGGCGCACGTTGCCTTTGAAAATGATATGACGCTCAAAGATGCGGCCTTACAACTTGGTTATGTCAGCGCAGAAGAGTTCGATCAAATTGTCGATCCATATAAAATGGTGGATCCGGACAGCTCATGAGATAAATTTATTTGACACGCCCACTCCATTTTCCTATACTATCATAAAAAGTTAAGAATTTAAGACTGTTAAAGGAAAGATTGTGGAAAACTATATTGATGACAAAAAGCGTGGACGATGGTGGATTCTAACAATTGTGATTGTCGTTATTCTTGCAGCCATTGTTTTCGGCGGCTTTTTGGTCTGGAATTCACTCCGTACCAAAGATACGAATATACTGACAAAGGGAAAGATTGAAACGGAAAAGCCAGCCGAATTACCGCGGATGGCGAATCAGCCTCCGAAAAAAGAGGCACCCGAGCCGATCACCCCATCTTACACACCGGATGCGCCCTTGCTCGAACAGGTGCGGGAAGCTATGAGAAAGGGAATCGATCCGGATGGCGCCCTGGCAATGGCAAAAACATTGCCGGACAAGCCGGAAAGGGCCGACGCTGCCTTTATTTTGTTAGAGTACGCCGCTGAAGCCAAAAACGGGGAAGCTGCTTTGGAAGTCGCACGGTATTTTGATCCGACGTACGCAGGAGACAGCGGGACGATTGTCAAAGATCCCGAGGTTGCCTATGACTGGTATCAGTTGGCATTATCCGAGGGGTTGTTCGAAGCCGAAATTCACATTTCAAATCTTAAGCAGTGGGTAACAAAGCAAGCGGAGGATGGATCTTATCAGGCACGCGAATTATTAAAACAATGGCAATAGCTATCAGGATCCCCTTCAGAATTGGCTGTTACGGATAAAATATATCATTTCTAAATCAGACTTAGGGTGATTAAAATCCCACATAACGTTAAAAAATCAGCGACCATCTGCAGAGCGTTGTCTTGGCCCCTTCCAGGGGCCTTCCTCATTCCCCCAGCTCTGCTGGTGGTCGCTGGTTTTCATCCCCTTCTCATTCCATTTAATCAGCTTGTTGGGACAATTTTAGATTTTGGCCTCCGGCCTCTACGGGCTCTAAGAGTCGGAAGCCGGAGGGGCCATAATGACTTACGGGCCGGAGGGATTGCGGCCTCCGGCCCGTAGGGGCCACACGGGCCTGCGCCCCGGAGGGATTTTCCGTAGCGCTTTGCGCTATCATTATTTATCAAATCGATCCGTCGGCGGTTCTTAAATCCGAATTCTAAAATTGGCAATCCAAATCGGTGTGCTAAATGAAGATTAAAAAAGTGATGTTTTCAAAGACCGCCGGAGTAATTTCTATATTGGTGGTTTGTCTTTTTTGTCTGATGCTCTACCGGGCCGGTGCCTTGTCAGCCCAGGCCCAGCTGCGCAACCCCCTGCTCATACCCGGCAAACGGACCTTATATCAAAAGGTGATAACCCACCCGGGTGCAAAATTATTCGCGATCGATGGCGACACTTTACAGGTTCTGGAAGGTTGGATTAAGCCGTTCACGGTGTATTACGTTTACGAACGGGCTTCAGTGGCCGATGAACCCTGGCTGGAAGTCGGACTGTCGAGTACCGAAGGCCCCATGGGGTGGGTCAATGGGACCAAAACCTCGGATTGGAACCAGGCGTTGACGCTTGTCTTTACCGATAGAACCGGTCGCCGGCCGGCGCTTTTTTTTAAGAATCTGAGTTCTCTTCAAAACCTCGCCGGCTCGCCCACTCCCCGAGCGAAAACATCTCAACTCGTATCTCAATTCAGCGCGATTCTGTCCGGGGAAATGTCACCGCCGGAAGATTTTCCGTTAGTGGCAATTGAACCACCCGGAGAAGCGGTCTCCGGAAAACGATTCTATCTCATACCGATTTTTAATTCGCTGGAGCTATTCGAAGGCGTTAAATTTTTGGAAGTGGCTTCCATCGATCCCGGCTCCGGTCAATTGCCGGCGGATGCGGAATTAAAAACAGCCATTGTATTCGTTATCGATACCACAGTTTCCATGAAACCTTATATCGAACGGACGCGGGAGGCCGTTCGCAATATTTATGATGCCGTTGAAGCGGCCGGCATGTCCGATAAAGTGGCTTTCGGACTGGTGGCCTACCGAAGCAGCACCCGCAAAACGCCGGCTCTTATTTACGAGGCCAGGGTGTTGTCTGATCTGCGGGACGGACATGAACGCAAACAGTTTGAAAACGCACTGGCCCGGACACAGGAAGCCGAAGTTTCTACGCATTCCTTTAATGAAGACGCCTTTGGCGGGCTCAAGACAGCCCTTGACAAAATTTACTGGGCTCCGTATCAGTCCCGACTGATTTTTTTGATAACGGATGCAGGTGCGATCCGCAATGACGACCCATATTCCTCCACGGGGATGAACGCGTCTGAGATCGCCGACCTGGCGGCAGCCAAGGGGGTCAAGATCTTTGCGCTTCATCTTAAGACCTCCGCAGGTAAACAGCATGGCAACCACGATTATGCTGAAATCCAATACCGGGTTTTGACCGGACAAAGCGACCCGAATATCGGGGATCTGTATGTGCCCATTTCCGCCGATCGGGTTGCCGCCGGTGTGCAGGGCTTTGGTGGCGTAATTGAAGGTGTCGGCGCGAAGATGGTGGAGTTGGTGCGAGCCACAGGTGCCGGTGAGCGTCTGGTTCTGCCGGATACGTACGCCCCTCACTCAAAAGATACCGTTCAGGAGGCCGTTCGCAAAGCCGCCATACTGGGGTATGCCATGCAGCTGGAATTTCTTGGTGCCCGCAGCGGCATCAAATCTCCGGAAGTGATCAAAGCCTGGGTTTCAGACATGGATCTTGCCAGACCCGACACAGCGACGTTTAATGTGACGGTGCTGTTGACCAAAAATCAGCTCAGCGACCTAAGCTGGCGGCTAGAGGTAGTGCTAGACGAGGCACAGAGAACCAAGCGGACCGGGGCTAAAGATTTTTTTAACCGTATCCTATCGGTCGCAGCCCAAACATCCCGCGATCCCGATCGGTTCAGCCGAAAACCAAACCAGAATCTGGGTGAGTTGGGTATTCTGGCCGAATTTCTCGACGACTTGCCGTATCGCAGCAATATCATGCGCCTTACGGAAGAAGATTGGTACCGGCTAAGTCTGGGGGAGCAGCAGGCGTTTATAAATAATTTGAAGTCTAAGATCAAAAGCTATGCTCAAATCCATGATGATGTCGCCAACTGGACAAACTTCGGAGCAAAAGAACCGGGAGATGCCGTATTTCGCGTACCATTGAGCTTGATGCCTTAACTCCCATCATAGGCCACTCCGCCTTGGCGGGATGAGAATTGAAAAGAAATCTAACATGACGTCAAAATTCTTTTTGTGGTACAATGATAGCTGAAACATGAGGATCGAATTTATTCCTCTGAATCCATTAACCAATAACCCATAACGAATAACACCAAATTAGCTTTTAGCTCGATTGGTGTAATCCGTTTTCGCCAAGGAGACTTCCATCGTGGCCGGTAGCCAAAATCAAACTTCGATAGAGGAAAAGAAACCACCCGACACAGCAGTTAACGGTGTCGTTAAAGACGAAGAGGTTTTTAGCTTGGCCAAGGTCACCAAAACGTGGCCCGGGGTTCAGGGCTTTACCCTGGATGTGCCGGAATTGATTGTGCGCCGGGGGGAAAAAGTCGCTCTGGTCGGCATGAGCGGATGCGGTAAAAGCACTTTGCTAGACCTGCTTGCCATGGTCTTGAGACCCGACGAAGCCGGGCAGTTTGTCTTTTTTAGCCAACAGGGACAGAAGCAGGATATTATGGACGCCTGGACGCGCAAGAAACTGAGCCGGCTGGCGCGTATCCGCATGGTGCATATCGGATATGTTCTGCAAACCGGAGGACTGTTTCCTTTTCTTTCGATCCGTGAGAACATCGGTATCAGTCTGTTGGGTCTCGGTTTGCCGGTAAATGATGCCGTTGAAGATATGGCCAAACGCCTGCATATCGAGCGGCATTTGAATAAGCTCCCCGGCCAGCTCTCGGTCGGAGAACGCCAAAGAGTCGCCATCGGCCGTGCGATGGCCCATCAGCCTTCATTGGTAATTGCCGATGAGCCTACCGCCTCTTTGGATCCGATAAACGCTGAAGATATCATGGACCTTTTCAGTGCGCTGGCCGACGAGAAAGGTGTGACCCTGATCATGGCCACCCACGACTGGGGAAATCTGGGCAAGCGCGGATTCCGTCATGTGAAGTTTGAATTAAAACAGGAGGCGGATCACGGTGCAGTGAAAGCCAAGGTTATCGGGTAGGGTATTCGGCACTTAGTCCATTTTTTCTGACAACATGTTGTAAAGAAATGACGGTTTCGGCAAATCTAAAATACCAATGATTCAATCTTCAATTCATCGCTTCCGGCGGATTAGGCATTTGCTTATTCTGCTAAAACAGTCTGTAATAAAAGGGGGCTGGAGCACAGCTAATTATGCACACTTTTCAAACGATTTTTCGTCTGGCGCTGAAAGATTACTTCTATGAACGATTGCTTTCCGCCTGTGCGATTATGGGTCTGGCAGCCGTTCTGGCACCTTTGCTGGTGCTTTTCGGGGTTAAGAGCGGTATTATCAACACCATGTCGGACCGCCTGCTGCAAGATCCCCGCAACAGAGAGATTTCTCCGGTTGGCAGCGGCCGTTATGGGGCGGACTGGTTTTCGGCGCTGAGCAAACGCAGTGATGTTGATTTTGTCATTCCACAAACTCGCTCTATTGCGGCCAGCATGATCCTTTATAAGAAAGATGCTACGAAGCCGCGCACCCTGGTGGTGTCTCTCATCCCCACCGGGGATGGTGATCCACTGTTGCTGCAATATGGCCGCATCCCGACCGAAATCAGGCAGGTGGTACTATCGGAGACCGCCGCACGGAAACTCAATGTAAAAGCAGGTCAGGAAATCATCGGAAAAGTGGGCCGATCGGTGTCCGGGGCAAAAGAGCAGGTAATGGTGAATCTGCGAGTCGAAGATGTGCTGCCCCACGAAGCCTTCGTCCGAGAGGCAGCCTTTGTGCGACTGGAGTTGTTGGAGGCCACCGAGGACTATCGCGATGGTCGCGGCTCGGAAACTTTTGGTTGGCCAGGTTCCGTGAGACCCAATGGATCAAGGGTCTATCCCAGCTTCAGGCTCTATGCACGCTCAATTTATGACGTCTCCGAGCTACGTAACATGTTGATGGATGAAGGCTTGGAAGTCTATACCAAAGCCGAGGAGATCGAGACGGTCAAAAGCCTCGATCGATCGTTTAACATGATCTTTGGTCTCATCGCTGTTGTGGCCGTTTTGGGTTACTTTGCATCGATGGTAAGCAATGTTCTGGCCAATGTGAATCGCAAGAGCCGCTATCTTGGTATTTCCAGCCTGATAGGCTTCTCAACCGGCAACATCATCTGGTATCCTATCCTACAATCCATTGCGACGGTCGTTTTTGGTTTTACAACTGCCGTCATCCTCTATAAAACAGCAGAAATTATGATAAACAGGCTGTTCAGCGAGTATCTGGCGAGCGGTGAATACGTATGTCGCTTATCTATGGCACACATGCTGATTGTCCTAGTACTGATGCTGATACTTTCTATCATGTCCTCGGCATATGGTGCTTTCAAAGTATCCAGGATTGAGCCATCAGAGGTCATTCGTGAGGTGTAAAAATGACGAAGTTCGAATGACGAATGTCGAATTAAGGAAGTCTTTCTATTTTATTTTTAAAAGAGCAGAGCGACGCGACATCGATAGTTCGTCATTCGTCAATCTGCGGTTCGTTGTTCGGCCTCTCGGAATCTCATACTGGGCTTGACTGCAGGATGAAGTTTCATATGAGGATATACTATTGCGTCTACCTTTCCCTGACACCCGACACCTGAAACTTTCATTCTTAAAGTCTCTGCAGTGCCCGCGTTTGCGATGGCTAGCCGAATGGTTCCGTTTCCCTATAATGCCTGCCTTGGCGGTGACCGTTATTTTGGGTCTATCTGCGGGGAGTCAGCCGCTTTATGCCCGGAATTGTGTATCCGAGCAAAATACCATTACGCCAAGGGTGCCCAGCCTTGCGGCAGCGATCAATCCGCATCCCTCAGAGGCGGACCTTGAACTTCCGATGCCTTGTGGCGGCAAACTGATTCTGTATCATGTCTGTGTCCCTGCATGGGGCTATTTCGGGGATTTGCGAATCGACCTCGGCTGCCAAGACTGCGGTCGGCCCGATCAAAGTTTCATGGAGGGCAAGTACGGTAACGGGATTTCCGGACCCTTTACCCTTAACGATTTGCCGGATAGCTGGCGTTTGAAACTCACCCAACTGGCTCGCAGCGGTGACGGCCGGTGCCCTTCTGCCAATGACCCGATCAATACCGCCTTTTACTATTTTATCAGTAAGTATGAAATTTCCGATTTTCAGTGGAAGACCGTAATGGAAGAGGGATGCCGGGATGCGGACGTACCATTTAGCACCGATGATCCGCGGCCGAAGACCGGCATCTCCTGGTTTGAAGCAATCGAATTCACTCGCAAATACACCGAATGGCTCATAAAGAATGCACCCGAGGCGCTGCCCGGATTTGCCTTGAATCGTTTCGGGTATATCCGGTTGCCGACTGAGGCCGAATGGGAGTATGCGGCCCGGGGGGGTCATCGGGTCACCGAATATCAGTTGAATGAGGAGGAATTTTTTCCTTTAGATGGAAGGCCGTTAACGGATTTTGCCGTGTTTACCGGCGATGAGGCTGCTAAACCGCAGGAAAGGCTGGCCTGGATCGGTTCGAAATGTCCCAACCCACTGGGGTTATTCGATACCGCTGGCAATGCTGCTGAAATGGTGTTGGAGCCCTTCCAATTTTCACTGGGATATCGGTTGCATGGGGCCTCCGGCGGATTTGTCATCAAAGGCGGCAGCTTTCGTAAAGGCTTGGCTGAAATCATGCCTGGAAGACGCGAAGAACAGCCGTTTTTTCTGAGCGACGGGGCCTTTCGCAGTGCTGACATCGGCTTTCGCGTCGCTCTATCCGGGATTCTGACGTCCCAGGATCGCTGGGAACGTTTTGATCAGCAGTGGGCCGACACGGGTCTGCGACAGCTGTCGATCCAGGCAATGGGTGAATCTTCGGATTCCGGGATTGGAATGAATCACCACATTGATCCGATTGCCGAGGTTGATCGACTGATGAACGCAGCCGGCGATGAGACCCAACAAAAGAAACTTCTTTATTTACGCAACGTGCTCAAGAACGACAAAATATCGCTAAAAAAGCAGAAATCCGAAGCGATCAGGGGTATCATCAGAAGTGCTATCCTTACCGCAGGTTCCTTGCAGGATTATGCCACGCGACGAAAAGTTGTTATCAATGGGAATATAAGTCTGGAGAAGATGAAAGCGGAAGCGTCGTCTGCATCCGTCATCGAGGCATTGGAGCGTGGTATTGCCAGGGCAAAGGAATCGCTTCGTATGCTCGATGCCGCCATGGATCATTTTACCAATTTCTACATCGAAAGGGTCAAGGAGAGTCAGAGCTATCCCGAAGAACTTATTGAGAACCAGCTTGATCTTGTTACGCAAGAATTGAGTCTCGATGAAGATTTCGTCCGGAGTCTGAGAAGAAGATTGGTAGTATTCAGGAGACATGTGTTGCTTTATAAGCGCCAGGCAGGTGATATAAGCCTGGAAATCATTCAAAATGATATCCTGGCCAGCAGCTCCCTCTAGTTTAAATAAAAAGGGCATACCATCGTAATCAATGGTATGCCATTTTTAAATCAGAAGCAATAAGACGCTATTGCACGGTGACATTAACCGCCGCGGGACCTTTTTGGCCCTGCTCTATGTCAAAGGTAACCCGGTCGCCTTCATAAAGGGACTTGAATCCGGTTGCATTGATTCCGGTGTGATGAACGAATACGTCCGGACCATCTTCCTGCTCGATGAAGCCGTAGCCCTTGCTGCTGTTAAACCATTTTACTATTCCATCAGCCATGTTGACATCCTCCTTTCAAAAAAATTCTCATAGTCCCATACTTCAGGTGCCAAATGACAGATGGAGCTTTCCTTTAGAACGAAACCGGCTTGCCAATTAAGAACGAGCCTTTATTGATTATTTCAATAATAACATCATTTTGAGAAAAATCAAGGCCATAATGTTCCTTTTTGCAATGGTTATCATATCCTTCGTGTTTCAATTTAAAAATCAGCGGCCGCGGGCAGAGGTGGCCCCGGGCCATTCAAGGAGCCATCTTCATACCCCTGCGCTGCTGGTAGTCGCTGATTTGCCTTATATTGAAAACGGCACTAATATAATTATGTGATGCCTTTTGTGGCTTAGGCCCTTGTCCGGTTTTTCTGACAGCATGTTGTAAGAAAATGAAGGTGTCAGGTTTCAGGGAAAGGCGATGTTAGATACTGACACCTGACACCCGACACCTGAAACTAATATAAATTATCATCGTGCTAACTGCCCTCAAGGGACCATTTTTTCCGGGCGTCGCCTCGGAATAAGCATAGTTCCTACGTGGCTGAACTATTATCATTCGAGTAACTAACTTGCGTCTGAAAACAAACAACGTCTTATTGATCCATCCACCCGTGGTCAGACCCTGTGAGCCGCCGCCGGGAATTGCAAGATTATGCGGGGCGCTGAAACGCCGCAGTATTGATTACGATATCATCGACGCCAATCTGGAAGGGCTCATGTTTCTAAGTCAGAGACCCCTCGTTGTCCGGGATACATGGACCCGCCGAGCTGTCTCCCGGGTTGAACGCAATTTAGAGGCCTTGATGCAGCCGACAGCTTATCAAAACCTGGATCGCTATAAACAGGCTGTCTATGAGCTGAACCGTGTGCTGGCAATGCAGGACCGGAACGGAAACGCCGAGGTGAGTCTTGCCAATTATCAGGATCGTCATATTTCCCCTGTCAAGAGTGACGATCTGATCCAGGCATTTGAGTCACCGGAAAAAAATCCGTTTTTTCCTTATTTTGAACGACGCTTGAGTGGGGTTCTGGAAAAAGGTCACCCTCGGTTGATCGGTTTCTCGTTGAACTTTTTAAGCCAGGCCCTGTGTACGTTTGCCATGATCGGGACGTTGAGGCGCCTAGACCCAACCGTGCGTGTTATCCTGGGCGGCGGTCTGATTACGTCCTGGATGAGACGGCCGGGATGGAGAAACCCCTTTGAGGGAATCATCGACGGGCTGGTGGCCGGAGAAGGGGAGGCGTCCCTTTTGTCTCTAATCGATAGGGAATACTCTGCCGAATCGGAGGTTTCCGATTTCGATAAATTTTTGCCCCTGCCATATTTATCGCCCGGATTCATTTTGCCATACAGCGCCTCGAGCGGATGCTACTGGCGTCGTTGCGCTTTTTGCCCGGAGCAGGCGGAGGCAAATCCCTATCGCCCGATTGCACCTTCTCGGGTAATCTCACAACTCAAATCCCTGATACGATCTTTAAACCCAATCCTGGTGCATTTCACGGACAACGCCTTGAGCCCGGCAATGTTGAAAGCCCTCTCCCGGGAGCCCAGCGCTGTTCCGTGGTATGGGTTTGTGCGGATTACACGGCAATTGGCGGAACCGGATTTTTGTAGAGCCTTAAAGCGGTCCGGCTGCGCCATGCTGCAAATCGGCCTGGAGTCCGGTTCACAGAAAGTGCTGGATGGTTTCAGCAAAGGCATCGATCTGAAAATTGCGCAAAGGTCGTTAGAAAACCTGAAACAGGCAGGCATTGCCACCTATGTTTATCTGCTTTTCGGTACTCCCTGGGAAACTGAATTGGATGCTGAAAAGACCCTCGATTTTACGGTGAAGCACAGCGAAACCATCACTTTTCTGAACCTGGCCTTGTTCAATCTGCCGGCATTCGGTCCACAGGCGGCTGAATTGGATACCACACCTTTGGATGCGGAAGATTTGTCTCTTTACCGTCGCTTCACGCATCCTGCAGGTTGGCATCGGCAAAAGATCCGCAGGTTTTTGGATACCAAATTCAGACGTCACAAGGCGATTGCCGCTATCCTGCGCAACGACCCGCCCGTGTTTACTTCCAACCATGCGCCCTTTTTTACGAATGCCCTGCCATAGGGTTGTCCACCAGTGAAATCGGGGTTTATAAATAAAATTTCGTCTTCTTATAAAATTGAGTTAAAGACCATCCCGATACTTGATAAGGTCCGTTGGCGGCACTATATTCTCCAGTAGGTAACCCACTCACAGCGGTTTGATGGGCTCTTTTGAAGACCGTCGAACTGATGGCGTGTAAGCAATTTTTATCCTCGGATAACGCTCTAAATGTGCATATCAGCCCGGTCCGACTTTTTCTGTTGAAGCACGAAGCACGTCGTCGGGGGCTTAAAAAATTGACGGTCGAAGGACGAAACTTACTTTTTGCTGTGAAAAATGCGGGTTTACGCGCCAGGCGCTTAATAAATCAATAAAGCGAGATACTAGATCATGAACTTGGTACGAACCATAATCTTCGGTTTTTCCATTCTCTTGGCAGTTTCTGTCTATATTAAACACCACCTGGAAACATCATGGGAAACTTTCAAATTGGAAAATAGTTGTTACGTGACAGACGTAAAAGAGGGGGAAAGAAATGTTCCCCATGCGGTTGGATTGGGTGTTATCATGCAAAAAGGACCTGACATGGCGTCCTGGGATTGCAATGGCCAGATTATCTGGAAGGAGGTCGAAGACCGGCATCGGCCATCCTAATTCAAATCATAAGACACTTCGCCAGCTGGAGGTCGCTGATTTCGGCAAGCGGTTGGGGATCGATCTCCTGTAATTTCGATTGATGGATTCCATAGTCTGTGGAAGGTGTCCGAATGAGTATTCGGAAGGTGGAATCTAAACGAAGGCGATTTACAGCAAGTCCTCTAATTGACCTCAAAAAATACGCTTTGAAGCAGTTTTCCCTCATCGGAGGTTATGTCCACTCTCCATTGGCCGATCCAACGCTTGTCTAAAAGGGTTTTATAACTCCAGGTTCTCCAGCGAGGTGATTTAATTTTTAATAGGATGTCGTTGACTTTTTGCCCCTTGAAGTAATATGTGTGGCGAATTGAAGAAGGAGGCTGCTGGCATTCTATCATCGTCCAAATGTAGACCTTTTCCATTGACCAGTGGAAGGTATCAAGGAGGTCCGCCGGATCTTTGTTGAGGATGTTGCCGGCGGCAACGGCTCTTATGACCCGCAGGTTATTGACCGTTTGGGACTGTGCCTCCGGTGTTTGGTATGCGGGAATGGCCTCCAACTTTCGGTCTGTGGTCTCTGTTGTGTTCTGAGCCAAAGTGCTTTTTGGCTGTGAGAGGAAAGGGCCTTTAAGGTTCTCTTTTTCCGAAGAAGAAGGCACCTTGTTGGTCGCAGGCGCTTTGCCGGTTGTTTTGGGAAAATGGATATCCTGTCCTTCCATTTTCTTTTGGAAATCAGTTTCGTTGTTTTTGGCGGAAGTTATTAATTCTAAGGATTGGCCAGAATTGTCATGGGGTGCCAAGCGGGTTTCAACCGGTTTTTGTTGTGATGCAGGCGCCGACTGCCTATTCGACTCCTGTTCGTTAGATAATTGCGCCGCAATACGGGGTTGATTTTGAAAAAAGAAATGATTTAACGCGAAAGCCAGGGCAACGAGTACAGCCGTGCTCAGGATGAGCAAACGTTTCTTGCCAAATGAAACGCCTAGTAATTTTTGCCTTTTTTTATCTTGCGGCAGATGGTCCGAGATATCGTTGTCATCAGCACTGCTGATTTGCAGCGAGTCATATCGTTTGAGAATCTCATCTTCCTCTATCCCTATGAAAGATGCATAAGAAGCGATATAGCCCTTGATGTACGGGCCTCCGGGGATTTTATCAAATTCGTCTTTTTCGAGGCAATCCAGGTACCATTTAGATATTTTCGTAGATCGAGCAACCTCGCTCAATCTGATGTTTCTGGCTTCCCTTCCGCTTTTAAGATAATTACCGATGGTTTGCATTGTTCAAGCTCCAGAGAATTATTTCTTTGCAAGCCGGGCTTGTGAATTCTCCATGTCAGGACGTATCTTCCTTATCCAGGATTTTGACCCCCACCAAATAATGTCCCTTGTAACGTCCTTCATCCACTTTGGTGATATGGACGATCTCAATCTTGAAGTCGCCATTGTGATCGGATTCAAGATCAGACGAAAAGTTAATATTTAACTTTTGTCCAACTTCCAGGTAATTTAGCATAAAGGAATCTTCTTTTACCAAGATGCTGGCGCCGTTTTCGGATGTATCCCTCAACTTGAATTGATATAGCGGCACGCCCACCAATTTTATGGATGCACCATGAAATCCTTTGGGAGCACCTCTGGATTCAGATCTTTTCTCCGTAGAACGATCCTTTTTAACAGCCCGGGCCATAATTTTCCCTTCCATTTAAGTTTGTGATTCGATGAAATGAACTAAATCTGTAGTCAAAAGTCAAGAGCTTTAATTTAGGTTATCAATTTTTAGGCATTTTTGTCAATTTTCCGACGTGGAGATTGTATTTGGCCAATTATATCATATTTTTAATCTCTCCTGGGTTTAATTCCCCGCAGCTTGCTGCGATAAAAGTGAGTTAAATCCTAAAAACATGGTACTCCGCGGCTTGCCGCGGAGAGATTTCATTTTATTAAGAATGATTCAATAGCGTCCCCACACAATGAACCCTGAATTAACGAGCGAATGAAAAATCTCTGCATCTTACCACAGACCGACGATTAGCATGTGGCACCGGTCTGCTTTTAAGCACCATCGGATGATATTATTCCAATTGAAGCCGGCGCGCCGATATTTATATGCAAAATTTAGGCCACTTTTAACAATTTTTGGGTTAAAATAGCACTTTTGCCTGGGTCGGCGACGGGTAAAGAATTAAGATGGCCTGGTAAATCTGCTTCTGAGTAAATCACTCCAATTGTTCAAATTCGATTTAGCTTAAGCGGTTTTCCGGTAAGTCTTTCATTGGCGTCCTTCAATTTATCTTCCCCTGAAATCACCGCCACGGCCTTTTGGGTCTCATTTTTATCGAAATACTTTCCGGCGGCCTGCATCACCTGGTTGCGGGTCAGTGACAACAGCCGGCTCTTGAACTGGATTCGCATGTCATCGTCTAGAGAGATGATTTTGCGATAATATGCTTTTCTGGCCGCCGGCCCGGGGGGGTCGGGTTTGTCAATTTCAGAACACACCTGCAAAATGGCTTCCTTGACATCCTCATCGCTGAAATTTCCCGAGCGGATAAATGCGGCGGCGTTGTCGAAAGCCTCTAAGGTGGATATGATGTGGGGATCGCGATAAGAAGCGAAACAGAACAGGCCGTCTTCCGGGCTGTACAAGGCAAAACCGCCATAGGCGCCGCCTTTTTCACGAATTTCGCGGTGCAGGTACATAGACCGCAAAATCTTGCTGATGACGGCCAGGCCCGCGGCATCTTCATGGGCCATACGGACCGTTTCAAATGCAAGTGCCACGAAAGATACGGCCGACGATGTGCTCCATCCTTCTCTAGTAGCGCCGTCGTCCATGGTGATGTCCGGTGCTTTAAAACCATCTTCCGTTCCCGATTTAAAACCATCGAAAAGTGATCGTGCGCAACTGCGGCCAGCGGCCATGGTCGAGTCTTCGCCAATCAGGGCCATCTGAAAGTTCTTTTGCGTAAACAGTGTGCTTCCAATAACCGACAGGTTATCGGCAAGGGCAATAAGGTCTTGTTCGGTAATGTCATCCGTCAGCTTTTTGATGGTCTGCAGCTGGTGAACGCCACTCCAGGTTTCACTTAACATTCGGGTGGGTGATAATTTTCTGGCAGCAAGAGAGATGGCCAGGCGGTGGCCGCTGTGGCTCACCATGGACTCCAAACCGGCCCGGTACTCGAGCAGAAGGCTCTGTAGGCGGGTAAGATGGGAAAAATCCGAATGATGACGCAGTTCCTGGGTGATATCAAGCCTCGGGTGCTGGTTGCTCAGAAGACATGTCCCTGTAAAGGAAAGATTGGGCAAGCCAGCGCCTGCACCGACGAAGCGGGGGCGG
>JARFPZ010000518.1 GCA_029288035.1 Desulfosarcina sp. | reverse complement strand
TGAACAATGTTTTGAAAGGAATGAAATGTTGCACCTCGTATTCAAGCTCAGATTCTTACTGAATGTACTCTTGGTGCTTGCCCTATTGTTGTTATTGGTACCTTCCCCGTTTTGCGCTCAGTCAGCGGAGCGTCCGATACGCGTTGCAGCGCGTATTTGTCCACCCTTCGTCATAAACGATGCCGGCGAGTTTTCAGGATTAAGTATTTTTCTTTGGGATAACATTGCTTCAGAACTTGGTCTTGAGTACAGTATTGAGGAATATGGTCTATATGAGATGTTGGAATCAATTGCCCAGGGCAAGGCAGATGTTGGGGTTTCGTGCCTTTCCAAAACCCATGAACGCGAAAAAATTATAGATTTTTCACATTCCTTTTACGAGACTCATCTTGCCATCGCAGTCAAGCAGCATGGATTTATGCACGCGATCAAGGCGATTTTTTTCAATAAAAAATTGTATGGCGTCGTGGGAATCATTGTCGGCCTGGCAGTTTTGATTGGTGGTATCCTTTTTTTATTGGAGCACAAAATCAACCCGAAACTCTATTCGATGAAAAACCGAGGCGGCAAGCTGGTGGAAGGCTTCATTACCGGGCTGCTGTTCGTAACCTCTTGGCCTATCCGGTATTACGAATTCCGGACGCTGGGCGGACGGACGCTATCGGCGGTTCTGGCGGTCGGCAGCACACTTATGATTGCCAGCGTTACCGCCCTGCTTGCCAGCGCCTTCACGCTTGATCAAATACGTTCAGAGCTTACAGGACCGCAGGCCCTGGCTAAAGTCAAGGTAGGTGCCCTGGAAGCATCGACATCGTTAGAGTACTTACAGGAGCAAGGCATCAACAGCCGTACGTTCAGCGACAGACAAAAACTGCTTGCGGCCCTCGATGCCGGAAGTCTGGGTGCGGTGGTCGCCGACGGGGCAGTCTTGAAATACCTGATCAAAAATGCCCAAGCGGAAGGAAGGTATGAATCGCTCTCGGTGCTTCCCTTCGAATTTGAGAAACAGAGCTACGCATTCGCTCTACCAGACCATAGTCCACACGTAGAAAAGTTTAATCAAGCTTTGTTGGCTGTACTGGAAGGCCCCTTGTGGCGGAAGGAGCTTATTAAATATCTCGGAAAATGACGAATAGACCCTTACATTCAATTAGAAAGAGCTAACCATGATTCACAAAAACTTGATCATTTTTCTTTTGATCATCCTGGCTTTGCTTGTAGTTGGCGGATGTGCCACCCTGCCGGAGAATTTCGAAAAGCCAGAATCCTTTGCTTACACAGACACGGATGATACCCGCATTGGCCGAGCCCGCCGCGATGAAATAAATGCCCACCCGGGGCAGTCCGGGTTTTTACTACTCGTCAGCGGTCTCGACGCATTTCATGCCCGAACCGTTTTAGCCGAGAACGCCGAACGCAGCATCGATGTACAGTATTATCTTTATCACGATGATATGATCGGCATGTTGTTTACCGATCAACTAATCAAGGCGGCTGACCGCGGGGTGCGAGTGCGTATCCTGGTGGATGATATGGATTTTGAGGACAGATATCTGGGTCCGGCTGTGGTCGACAGTCATCCCAACATCGAGGTCCGGATATTTAATCCCTTTAGCCGTGAAACAAGCCGAATCATCCAGTTTGTGACGCGGATCGGTTCGGTAACTCGTCGCATGCACAATAAATTGTTTATCGTCGATAATCAGATGGCCATTCTTGGCGGGCGTAACATCGGGGACGAATACTTTGAAGCCGACCTCGATCTGGGCTTCAGCGATCTGGATGTGCTCGCCATCGGTCCGGTTGTCAAAGAGGCCTCGACGTCATTTGATAAATACTGGAACGACGAATTGGCCTACCCGGCAATCGCACTGAGAGGCAAAGCGCCAACGCCCCAGGAAATTGAACAAGGACATAAAGAGCTCGATGAGTTCATTGCACAGCAGGCCGATTCAGCCTACCTTCAATCTTTGAGAACTTCGGATTTGGCCAACAAAATACGGCAGGGTCAGGTCCGTTACCGTTGGGGTAAGGCGGAAATCATCTATGACCATCCGGAGAAGCTTCAGCAGGATTTTAACCAAACACAGTATCATCTGGCGCCTAAACTCCAACCTTATACTAAAAGCCTCACACAAGAACTGATCATCTTTTCGCCGTATTTTGTTCCGGGCAAGGCAGGTGTCGCAATTTTTAGGCAACTTCGCGAGCGGGGTGTAAGGGTGCTTATCCTCACGAATTCGCTGGCATCCAATGATGTCGCCGTCGTCCATTCGGGTTATGCCAAATACCGCAAGGATCTGTTACGTGTTGGTGTCGAGCTCTATGAATTTAAAAAACAGCTGACCAGGCAGCAACGCAAGCGAGTATGGAGTCGCCATGGTTCCTCCAAGGCCAGTCTGCATGCCAAATCCTTTGTTTTCGATCGTCAACACGTCTTCATCGGTTCTTTGAATCTCGACCCCCGTGCCTACCACCATAACACCGAGATCGGCGTTATTTTCACTTCAAAGGAAATCGGAAACAAGATGGGAGAATGGTTCGATCAGAATATCGAAAAAGTGGCCTTTCGGTTGGAACTGCAAAAAGACAGGGACGGAAATGACAACATCGTGTGGTACGGGCTAAAGGATGGAGAACAGGAAGTCTTTAACGTTGAACCCCATACCACTTATTGGCAGCGACTGGGCGTCGGCTTTCTGAGTCTATTGCCAATTGAATCGCAATTGTAGCATCCAATGTGGTTTAGTGTATTTTGCATTGCGGAACATAAAACAATGGGCCCAGAATATATCTGAAAAATTATTTGGATGAATCCGGTCTCTATGATAAATTGAAAATGTGTGAACCAAAAAAAGGGAGCGCCCCGGGGCAGCTCCCTTTTTTACTTAAAATCAAATTTGGGAAATCAGTTACTTCTTGTCATCTCCAGTCGCGGCTCCGTGAAGCTTGATTTCGACTTTATCTGTCAGGCCTTCATAGTATTCGCGCAGAATCGCAACGACCTCATCCCGGCCGAAGTGATCCGGCAGTTCGCCACCCTCAGAGAGCATTTTGCGCAGCATGGTGCCGCTGAGCAATACACGATCTTCTTTTTCGTGGGGACAGGTTCTCAAGGAGGCCATGCCGTCACATTTGTAGCAGTAGAAGGTCCAGTCGATTTTCAGCGGTGTACACAGCAACGCCTTACCTCCTCCATCGGGTTGGGGGATCTTATCGAAGATGGTCTGGGCTTCGAACATCCCATAGAAATCACCCACACCGGCATGATCACGGCCGATAATCATCTTGGAGCAGCCGTAGTTCTGACGGAAGGTGGCATGCAGCAAGCCTTCTCGTGGACCAGCATAGCGCATGTCCAGCGGATAACCACCCTGGACGACATTCTTTTCCACAAAGTAATTTTTTACCAGGGTATCAATGCATTTTAC
>JARFPZ010000423.1 GCA_029288035.1 Desulfosarcina sp. | reverse complement strand
GCGGCTGGAAGCCGCTCCCACAATTAAAATCGCATAGTTTGCAAACAGTAAAAATCATTATGCCGTAATGAAGTTTTATTTACGACCGAACGTTCAACTTCAGTAGCTTGGCTGAAATCTGAAAACAAAACCCTGGTTGCAGTTCGGATTTATCTGCTTATCTTAACGGTAAATTTTACCGGAGCAGCTAAATACAGAGGACTAAGAATGTTCAAGGATAAAGAAATATGGCTGGATGATGAAAAACGCAAAAAGCAGTTGGATAAAACCGCAGACAGGGCTGAGGCTACCTTTTTTGGATTTCAGCGGGTAGCCCGCGATCGGAAAGCCGATCGGGTTTTGCAGCATTTTAACTCAGTGGCTCAACACTACGATTTCATGAACACCTTGTTGAGTTTCGGGATCCATCATCTTTGGAAACGTAGTGCTATCCGGATGCTAAAATTGACACCCGGCGATCATCTTCTTGATGTCTGCGGCGGCACGGGCGACCTGGCTATTCTGGCCGCTAGGCATCTCGGCCCGGAAGGTGGTGTTGTCGTCTACGACATTAACCGTGCTATGATCGAAGCGGGTTTACATAAGGTAGCCGACAAAGATATTGAAGACCGGATACGATATGTTCAGGGCGACGCCGAAAACATCTCTTTTCCTGACCGACGCTTTGATGCTGCCATGGTTGGTTTCGGTATTCGCAATGTCACCAACGTGAAAAAAGGATTTGAAGAAATGTTCCGGATTTTGAAACCCGAAGGGAGAATGATGTGTCTGGAATTTTCGAAACCGACATTTCTGCCGTTCCGGAAATTATACGATTTTTATTCTTTTTATATTATGCCCTTTCTGGGGGAACTGATGGCCGGTTCTCGCGGTGCTTACACCCACCTTCCTGAATCCATTCGCATGTTTCCAATGCCCGATGAGCTTTCGGATTTGCTGAAGGAAATTGGCTTCTCCCGCGTTAACTGCAAGAGGCTCACCAATGGCATTGCAGTGATACACCTGGCAATCAAGTAACTCTCTTCATAAGCCACGCCGCCCTAGCGGGATGAGAATTGAATTGGTTCTACTGTTACGGGTGATCTCGGCTCATTGATCTAAAGCTGAACAATGCCGGCGGCGTATGAAGAGAGTTAATTAAAAGAATGTGCCTATCCGGTTGTCACAGGTGCGGTGGCCTTGACAATCCGATTTTATGTTAAATTTCAATATGTTGTGACTTTTTTGGCAGGTTTTGTGTCATTTTCAAGTAACTTACTGAAAAACCTGCAAGTTTTCCTTTTTTTTCTGAAGCAACCGGATAGGCATGTAAAAGAATTTTGGCTCATTTTTACGACTCACTTAGACATGCAAGCAGTGCAACTGCTTATCAAAACAGGCAATTCAGATAAAAGCGTGCTCGGAATAATCTTATCAAAGTTGTGATGCCACACGTTGTCAGAAAAAAGTTACATGAAGCAAAATTCTTTATACAAATCAGCGATTACCAGTAGAGCGTGGCCCAGCCCCTTCCGGGAGCATTCATCATACCCCCAGTTCTGCTGGTGGTCGCTGATTGTTCAGACACTTTGCGCTGAGAATCGCAGCACCCGATCTACGTATTGGATAGTTTCGCGGTAGGGCACATTTCCCGCATATTTTCTTACGGTTCCGGGTCCTGCGTTGTACGCCGCCAGGGCCAGTTTGACATCACCGCCGAAACGGTCGAGCATTTTACGCAGATAGTGGGCGCCGCCGTCGATATTTTGTTCGATATCAAGAGGTTTTGTGACACCGAGCTCTTTGGCTGTGGCCGGCATCAGCTGCATAAGTCCCTGGGCGCCGGCACGGGAAACGGCATCTACCCTAAAATTCGATTCTGCCTGGATAACCCCTCTGATCAATTCTGGAGATAGATTGTATTTTCTTGCTGCCTTCTGAATGCTCTTTTCAATCTTATCCCGCTCGCGGGAATTGGCTTTTCCTTGTGATGGCCTGTCAACGGGCAGACGCGCGGATGATACAGACGCTTTATCCGAAAGGGTGGAAGATGTCTTTTTTCCGGGCGAGATTTTGTCTGCGGCCAGAACTTGTCGGTCGGGGGACCTGTTTTCTTTTAGTTCAGGAGATATCAATTCTGGTGAACGTTGATAGCGGCTTTTCACCCTGAGAGGGTTTGCCAGATAATCCACAATTGTCAATCCGGTGGATTTAACCTTTGCATGTCTCCCCCCTTGTATCTGAAGGGCTGCCAGCATCCGGTGAAACGACGTGGTTCCGGATCCAGTTGTGTTTTGCGGGGTGCGGGGATAAATTTTCCTGGTTTTTTGTTTTCCAACAAATATCTGGTCAAAGTAGTCCCTTATGGTTAGATGATCACCCGTTGACATATAAACCTCATTTTCCTTATCAATTTCAGGGCTCCTGACCTCAATTGGAAAAACTTCTCGGGAGGCCCTGATATATAGAGAACCTACAAAATTTGTAATGAAAATAAGCGTGAATTCAGATTTTACGACTCATCAGTAGTTCTGAATTTAGTCTAAACATCTTAAAGCAATAATCGTTCCACAATTTATAATAGTTAAATATTCAATTATTTTAGATAAATAGTCGGCTTTCTCCGCCCTGGTCCCAATTTTGCTAATGGGTAAGATTTTCCTATGGCGTCAGGTTCACGTCTTCTCCCGGTAAAGTTTGCCTCAGACTGAACGGTTCCAGGTTCAGGGTTCAAGGTTCAAAGGTTACAACTGATAGATCCGCCTCCTAATTTTTATGAAAATCCGTCATACCCTCCATGCCCCTTGAGTGAAAAAGGTTTACAACCAAATGAGGACGCGATCCCTTTTATATGAGCTGTCTTTTTTTTGATCCTGAACCTTGAACCCCTGAACCTCTCAACCTATGTATATGTAAATTATTTCTCATGTCCCCGTATTGATACCCGCTATTGTGAAATATTTTTCCTAATTAGGAAATCATAAAAAGTCTTTTCAACTTTCTAAAATCATCCGTAATTATAAATCAATCCTGGCATCGAGGCTGAAGATATTCATTGATTTATATAAGTTGGATCTTCTGGTCGTGGAAAATGCGTTGGCAATTCCTATGCACATTCCGTTGGGATTGGCTCTGACGGATGTGATTTCCGCTACAGGGATTCCAGCCATTGCCCATCACCATGACTTCTACTGGGAAAGGCCACGCTACCTTCCCTTAAATGGGAATAAAATTTAAGGGCTTTGAATATGTTGAATCGATTAATCAACTGGCTGCCAGATACGGAATCCAGGTCCTCTATGTAGACAACATGGTTGATGATCCATTTGCTCGCCCATCGGAAAAAAATGGTCGGTTTTCTCTGTGGGTAGTTTACCAGGCAGCCGATTTCATCACATATCCCAGTTTGTATGAGGGGTTCGGCAATGCTTTCCTTGAGGCGATCTATTTCAATAAACCCATGCTGGTCAATCGGTACAAAATTTTCGTTGATGATATCGAACCGAAAGGCTTTGAGCTGGTGAAGATGGATGGTGTCCTGACCGGCGAAGTGGTAAAAAAGATACGAAAGATTGTGCACGATAAAGAGCGACAGCAGACAATGGTGGATAAAAATTATCGGGTCGCCCTAAAGCATTATTCCTATTCATCTCTTCGCAAGCAGCTGCTTCAAATAATGCCGAATTTAATTCAGCCTAACTGCCTGCCAAATACGGATCGTCCTCGATCTGCGTTAGGCAGTTGAAGTTTTGGGCTTCGGTGCAGTACCCGCAGCTGTTTATTATTGATTGCGCGTCATTTAAAAGCCTGCAAACTACCTCGCTTTAATTTTAAGCTGGGTTGTTCCATTTCTCTGATAAATTTCAGGCAATTCCACTCCAATAATCTATACTACCTATGCCGCCTGTGAATGCAATCCGGTTGATCTTCCGGATTATTCGTTATATGAACCAAAAAAAGTATTGTGGCCGGCTTCATCGAGGTTTATAACCCATTGAAATTACGAGCTCTGAAAATTTTTTTGTGCTTTTTGTGCCTTTTTGCGGCCATACCAATAATCAATAACGAATAACTCCCAATTAGGGCTATGGGGCTAAGCTCAAACGCTAACCAAAGGAGGGTCTGTGGGTCTTGTTTTGGCCGTTGATATCGGTACCGGCAGCTGTCGCAGCGCTCTATACAATCAAAAATTGCAGTGTCTGAGCAATGAGATTGTTGAGTATACAACCCGTTATCCTCAGCCGGATTGGGCCGAGCAGGATCCTGAAGTAATCTACCTTTCCGTTTTAAGGGCAATTGAACGAACAATATCCAAGGGCGATCAGGATCCAAAAAAAATCATTGCGCTCACACTGGACTGTTCGATTCATACCCTCTTGGGACTGGACAAAAACCTTTTACCGGTAACACCCAATCTCACCTGGGAAGATTCCAGAGCCCGTCATCTGGTGGAAACCTGGAAACGGCAAGGCTTTGGGTCTGAGATCTATATGTTGACCGGATGCCCCCTGCATCCCATGTATGCTTCTGCCAAGATCGCTTGGTGGCGGGAGCACCAGCCCGATCTTTTCAGGCGCATTACCACCTTTGTATCCGTGAAGGCGTTCGTTATCCAACGTCTGACGGGGACCCTTTTGGAAGATCAGGCGACGGTATCCGGTTCCGGTCTGTTGAATATTGATAAGCTGGACTGGGAAGATTCGGTGCTTTCTTTGGCCGGTATTTCCAGAAATCAGCTGCCGCCGGTTGTTGATCCAACCTTATCCATCGAGTCCATCCGTCCCGAAATCAGCCGCCAAACGGGGCTGCCCGTTTCAACCCGCGTCATCATCGGATCATCCGATGCCGCCATGTCCAGTTTGGGCTCCGGCACGGTTGATTCCGATAAGATGACGGTAATGATCGGAACAAGTGGTGCGGTTCGCAGACTGGTTGGCTGCCCGACGATGGATCCAAAGCAACGGACCTTCTGTTATTATATGGGCAACCAATTGTGGTTGGCCGGGGGGGCCATTAACAACGGAGGAATTACATTACGCTGGTTCAGAGACAATTTTGGGGAACGGGCCAGGGCAGAAGCCCAAAAAACAGGCGCTTCAGTATATAAGATTTTGTGTGACTATGCCCAAAAAGTCCCTGCCGGCTCGGACGGCCTGCTCTTTTTACCTTTTCTGGCGGGAGAGCGATCCCCCCACTGGAATAGCAGCATACGAGGAACTCTGTTCGGGTTATCGCTTCATCATACCCAGGCCCATGTAATCCGAGCCCTGCTGGAAGGGATCTGCTACCGGGTTTACAGTGTCATCCAGCCCCTGGAAGAGCTGATCGGAACGTCCGCCGAAATTCGGGTGACGGGAGGTTTCACCCGGTCACCTTTATGGCTGCAAATCCTATCGGATGTTCTGGGCAGAGAGCTGATGGTGGCCGCTGAACCGGAAGGCTCCGTTCTCGGCGCAGCAGCCTTTGCCTACCACAACCTCGGCATGATCGATTCTTTTCAATATCTGCTTGAGAAAAACCCGATTGTAAAAAAAGTAGGTCCGGTAACGAATACCCATAAATTTTATCAGATTCAATTCAACAAGTACATGCACCTTTACTGGAAATTTGAAAAAGAATTCGCTTAAATATATCCGATATGCCGACACCAAAATCCAATACGGTAGAGCTGCTGGCTCCGGCCGGCAATTTTGAAAAGCTGGAAATCGCCATTCATTATGGTGCCGATGCTGTCTATCTTGGGGGAAAGGACTTCAGCCTAAGAAATTTTTCCGACAACTTCAGCTTGGAAGAAATCAAGCAGGCGGTCACCTATGCCCATGATCACAGTGTAAGAGTTTATGTAACGGTGAACGTCTATGCCCGCAATGATCAGCAGCAGCATATTGCTGCCTACCTGGAGAAGCTGGGTGCTATTGCACTTGATGGCGTGATCGTAGCCGACCCGGGTGTTTTTATGACCGCCCGCGAACAGATGCCGCATATCCCGCTGCATCTCAGTACCCAAGCCAATAGCACCAATTATAAAACGGTTGCATTCTGGGAACGGCTGGGCATTCATCGGGTTAACCTGGCCCGGGAGCTGACCCTGGCCGAAATAAAAGCCATCGCTGAAAAGGCCCAAATTGAAATCGAGGCCTTTGTCCATGGGGCGATGTGCATTGCCTATTCAGGCCGTTGCCTGCTCTCCAGTTTTATGGCAAATCGCCACAGCAACCGCGGCATGTGTACCCATCCATGTCGCTGGAAATACGCGCTGGTTGAAGAAACCCGTCCCGGACAATATATGCCTGTCGCCGAAGACGATCGGGGTACTTATATTTTCAACTCTAAAGACCTCTGCATGATCGAACATATCCCTGTCATGATCGATTCCGGTGTGTCGGCACTTAAAATTGAAGGTCGCATGAAAGGAGTGAATTATCTGGCCTCGGTGCTAAAGGTCTATCGTGAAGCTATCGACTGGTATTGTCAGGACCCGGCGGGATACCGTGTAAAACCCGAATGGTTGATCGAGCTGTCCAAAATCAACCATCGGGGATATTGTACGGGTTTTTATTTTGATGATCCACGGCAGATCGTTCCCGATTATGAATTTAGCAAGACGATGGACACCCATCTGTTCATCGGTAAAGTTCTTGCTGTGCCTGATGACAGTCGCACCCTTATGGAAGTCCGCAATAAATGCGCAATCGGTGACCGGGTGGAAATATTAAGTCCCCGGCAAGAGATTCGAAACACCCGCATCGGGGACATGCGGGATGATGACGGAAACCCGATTCAATTTGCCCGGCCGGGCACCTGTGTTTATCCGGATTTGGGCGTTAAAACCAAACCCAACGATCTGATCCGTAAACTAAAAACGAAATGATGGTGGAGATGCAGAGCAATCATGCCTTCGCGCTATAAATCCCCAGTTCGACCAGGACGCCATAGACAGTCGACTGCTCCAGCCGTATTCTGATGAACTCCGCAATGGTCGGTTGGAACGGACGCTTGATCAGGTGCATTCGTGCCTCTCTTGGCGTTTTCGCCCCCTTGTTGATATTACAGCCTCTACAGCACGCCACACAATTTTCCCAATCGGTTTTTCCGCCTTTTGACCGCGGTATGATGTGGTCTAAAGTCAGCGGCTTTCCTGCCTTCCCGCAGTAGACGCAAGTGAATCGGTCCCGAAACAGGACATTCTTTTTGCTGAAGGGCACTCTGCCGCGGTATACACTTCGCACAATTTTTATCAACACCATGACCGCCGGCGCACGGAATACCTTGTCAACGCCTTGGATGATTCTGTCCGAATACTTCAGCACCTTCACCTTATCGGAAAACATTAGGCACATTGCCTTTTTCCAGTCCACAAGACAAAGGTAGGAATAGTCACCGTTTAACAGAATGCATGACGTGTTTATTTTAACTTTGTCGTCCATAAGCGTACCTTTTGTAGCTCAACGGCGGTTC
>JARFPZ010000372.1 GCA_029288035.1 Desulfosarcina sp. | reverse complement strand
ACATACTCCAATCGATGACCGTGATGCCGCCGGCATTAATGGTTAAAAGATCTTCGAAGAAGGGATAGGATTGATTGGTCGATTCGATGGTCAAAGCGCTTTTAAGATCGGAGAAACTGCGGGCCTTTGCGAACAGATCGGCAAAACCATCATAAAGTCCATATGTTACAAAGAGTCCCACCGCCAGGAAGGCCACAAGCTTGATGATCGACGCGAAGGCAATCGCCGCTACCAGTCCCTCGTGCCGTTCGGCGGCATCCAGATGGCGGGTTCCGAAAAAAATAGCAAAAACAGCCAGCGCCACGGCGACATAGAAGGCGGTATCGGCCAACACCGGTATATCGGCGAAAGTTGACGTTACTGAGATATCAGGGTACTGATTGATCAGAAAAAAGGTGGTCGATATGGCTTTGATCTGCACGGCGATATAGGGAATGACACCCACGACGGCAATGATCGTAACGACGCCACCCAGGGTCGAACTCTTCCCATAGCGGGAGGCGATGAAATCGGCAATGGATGTAATGCGATGAACCTTGCTGATGCGAATGATTTTTCGCATGACCAGCCAGCCCAGCGTAACCATCAGGGTCGGACCCAGGTAAATGGTCAGAAAGCTCAATCCGCTGCGGGAAGCCAGGCCCACACTGCCGTAAAAGGTCCAGGCCGTGCAGTATACCGCCAGAGAAAGGGCATAGATATAAGGATTGCTGATAATGCTGCGGCCGGCATCCGCTCGTTTATCGCCGTAGTAGGCAATTACAAAAAGAAGGCCGACATAGCCGAATGAAACAAATAAGATGGTTCCGGTTTTTAACAATTATCGACCTCTCGCGTCATCGGAATTACCTGCGGGTCGACGCGCACGGGACCTGGTTGCCAGGGCCGCAAGCCCAATGAGCAGGCACCAGGCACTGAATATGTATACAAGCAACAGCGGCAAGCCGAATATCGGAATTTCGAAATTTAAAAGAGATAGGATCGGATAGTTGAATAAGACACAACCGAGTAGAAATAAGGCGACCAGGCGTTTGTTTAATTTGCTTTCACGCGTCATCAATCGTATTTCTTGCAGGGGTTAAGGTCGAGTATACGTCAGGTACTGCTACCATAGACCAATTAGGCGAAAGTGTCAATTTCGCAGCCGGCTTAATGATTAATTATTGACCATTTAGGGTCCACCCCCGGATAGAATGCCGGGGACATGCAAGTAAAAAATATGATAAAGAGATATATCCTTTTTTACCTTGAATGTTGAACCCACAGCTTTCAGCCTCAACAGTTGACATTAGAATTTGGATTGGCAAGCCAATGGAGATATGCTACGTTAAACTAAGTTGAACGGTTCAGCCCGCCCTGGCCTCCGGCTCATAGATCCTACGCCTCGGAGAGTGCGACTCATAAGATCATAATTATGGCCGTGTCAGGTTCTCAAATATGAATCTAAATAATTGAGCAACCTAAAGCCCGGCCCGGGAAGGATTACCCCACGTAAATGCCATGAACAGGTGAGTTTATGAAAGATCGAATCTATCAGTTTATGTCCCAAACGCCGCCTTTTTCCGAGCTGCCGGAAAATGAGCTTCTACGGGTAGCCGCTGAAATGTCGGAGGAGATTTTCCCGAAAGACACCATCCTTTCCGTCCAGGGTAAAACCAAATTGGAGAGTATCTATATCATCAAAGAAGGAGCCCTGGAATTGTTCTACGAGACTGGTGGTGAAAAGGAGCTCATCGGTTTTCTGAAGCCGGGTGAAATTTTTGGCGGCATCTGCATTCTGATGAACGCCGCTATTTCAGTTCGCACGGTAAAAGTTATGGATGATGCCACACTGTATACTTTGCCGCAAAAAGTGTTTTTGGAGATTTGCGCCCAACATAGCATTTTATATGAATATTTTGCCGCCAAATTCCGCAAGCGCATGTCCGACGATACCTATTCATCCGTTGCAGTCACCGGGCAAACCCGGTATTTTCTTTCCCGGCTAGTTCCGTTTTCTTTTCTCCCGGAAGACGATATCGACAAGATTTCTAAAGAAATTTCCATTGTCCAGTATCCCCGGGATACCGTGCTGTTTGTTCAGGGGCAGTCAAAAATCGAACATCTGCATATCATCCAAAAAGGCGCTGCGGAGCGCTACTTTGAAGAAAACGAGCAAAAGACACTGCGGGGATTGCTGGGTGAAGGCGACATGTACGGGGGAATTTCGATGCTTCTGAACAATGGGATTGCCATCCGTACACTGAGAGTGACGGAAGATTCATGGTTGTATATTTTACCGAAAGAGACGTTTTTAAATATTTGCAGCCAACATGAAGCCTTTAGCGAATTTTTTACGGACGCATTCGGTAAACGCATGCTGGATCGATCCTACGCAGAGATTATTAGCAGCAATTTCAGGCCGCGGGGGGATGGGCAATTTTTCAACCTACCTGTGGAAAACATCTACAACCAGGGACTGGTTTGCTGTGACGAGAATCTGCCGATACGGACGGCAGCGGCCGTCATGAGCGAGCACAATTCGAGTTCGATCTTCATTCGCAAGCCCGGCGCTGATTTCGTGGGGGTGGTCACAGACAATGATCTGAGAAGAAAAGTCACTGCCACGGGATTCGATATTCTAAGACCCGTTTGCGAGATTATGTCCTCGCCGTTATTCACAATTTCATCCAATGCCTTGGTTTTTGAGGCTATGATGGAAATGATGACAAGAAATATTAAACATCTTGCGGTTAGGGATGCCAACAACGAAGTGGTCGGCGTGATCACCAACCGGGATATGTTGAAAGCCCAGGGGCAATCTCCCTTTTTTATCGTTCGCGAGATTGCACGCGCCAAATTTATCAATCAGATCGTACAAATCCGCCAACAGGTTCCCAGGCTGATTCAAACACTGATCAACACCGGAGCCAAAGCCAAGAATATCACGCGATTTTTAACCACCGTATCGGATGCTATTTTACAGAAAATTATCGGCTTTGCCCTCGAGGAGATGGGACCCGCACCGGCCAAATTTGTTTTTATGGTGCTGGGCAGCGAGGGGCGAAAAGAGCAAACTCTCAAAACCGATCAGGACAATGCGATTCTGTTTGAAGACGTGGATGCAACATCCCAGAAAGAAGTTACAACGTATTTTCTGAAATTTGGCGAAAAAGTCTGCATCTGGTTGGATCAAGCCGGATATACGCTTTGCAAAGGCGATGTCATGGCAAAGAATCCCAGATGGTGCCAACCCCTGGGAACCTGGAAGAAATATTTTTCAGAGTGGATACACAAAGCCGAGCCCGAAGCGCTGCTGCAGGCCAGCATCTTCTTTGACTTCCGGGGCGCCTATGGCGAGATTGCTCTCATTGACGAGTTGCGCCGGCACTTGTTTGGCGCCTTGAGAGGATGGCCGGGGTTTTTCCGCCATCTATCTGAAAATGCCCTCTATTTTACCCCGCCGATCGGCTTTTTCCGTAATTTTCTGGTCGAATCCAAAGGCCAACATCGCGATACTTTTAATATCAAAGCCGCGATGCAACCGGTCGTAGACTATGCCCGCATATATGCCCTGCAACATAAAATTGACGAAACAAACACTTTCGAAAGACTCCATCAGCTTCTCACCCAAAAGAAAATATCTCTTCAGGAGCATAATGAACTGGATACGGCATACAGCTATCTGATGCAGCAGCGGTTTGTGACCCAGGTGAAATCGGTTGTCGCTGAAAATTCAGAACCGGACAATTATGTAAATCCCAAACACCTTTCCCGCATTGAACAGACGACGCTCAAAGAAATTTTTAAACGCATCGAGAAATTTCAAGCGAAATTAAGTTTTGATTTCATCGGTCAACAGTTTTAGCTATCAGGTTCAGGGTTCAGAGGTTCTGGGTTTTGGGTTGAAGGGCTCAGAGGTTCAGTAGTGAACAGGTGTCAGGTTTCTGAAAACAGAGTTCAGATAACAGATGACAGATGAAGGATTACGGAGTTCAGATAATATGGATAAGTTGTTCCCGCAACCCGCAACCCCCACCCCCGTCCGCCTCTCATTCTTGGGCAGATTTGGCGGGGTTTGTCTTGCGGTTTTGAAAATATGTCATCAGTGGGGTGAAGAGTGTCTTGATGCTTCTTTTCTCCCATTGCCGGAAAATTTCTTCCAGTGAAATGTGTGGAATTAAACAATGCCACAAGGATCCAATCGCTTAATACTCTTCACCCGCTACCCGGAACCCGGTACTACCAAAACCCGCATGATACCGAAGTTGGGGGACGAGGGTGCTGCTGAACTCCAACGTCAGATGACCGAGCATATTGTTTCAAGGGTAACGGAATTTACCGGTTTACATTCCACATCGGTGGAGGTTCGTTTCGAAGGCGGCAATAGAGACCTCATGGCGGCATGGCTAGGAATCGGATTTGATTATTTCCCCCAGGGCAACGGTGACATTGGCATTCGAATGAGCCGTGCGTTCGAGGACGGATTTGGAAGCGGATATGAGTCGGTGGTGATCATCGGATCCGATATTCCGGATATCACGGGTGATATCGTGCATAAGTCTTTCGATGAACTCAGGAGATATGATCTGGTATTGGGTCCGGCCGCTGATGGCGGTTACTATTTGATCGCGATGCAAAAAACCGTTTTCAGCCGGGCAAATCCCCAGTTGTTTAACGGCATTCGCTGGGGTACGGACGGGGTTTTATCACAAACGCTGGCTGCCGCGAAAGAATTAAGCCTCAGTTATTTCCTACTTGATACCCTGGAGGATGTTGATCGGCCGGAGGATCTGACTGTCTGGCAGCAAGCGTTAAAGCCGACATTGGAACCCCCCGGGGCAAAGCGTTTGTCGATCATTATACCGACCTTAAACGAAGCCGGGAGTATAAAAGGGACCATCACCCAACTGCAAAAAAGCAAAGCGGTGGAAATCGTGGTGGTGGACGGCGGCAGCCGGGACAACACCGTTGAACTGGCCAGGTTACTTGGCGCCAGGGTGTTGCAAACAGATGCGTCCAAGGCGGTGCAAATGAATGCCGGTGCCGCTGCGTCCGTCGGTGATGTGCTTTTGTTTTTGCATGCCGATACCTACCTGCCGGATAACTTCGATGCAAAAGTCATGGCCGCTGTGAGTCAAAACGGATTTTGCGCCGGGGCCTTTTCACTGGGGATTGGCTCGGACGCCAGGGGCTTGCGATTCATTGAACGCTTCGCCAACTGGCGCTCACGCTTTTTCCTAATGCCTTACGGCGACCAGGCCCTGTTTGTTTGCCGGGATTTGTTCGACGAAATCGGCGGATTTCCGGATTTTCCGATTATGGAGGATTTCGAGTTCATCCGGCGCCTGAGGCGAAAGGGCAAAATTAGCATTTTACCTGACTGTGTGAGAACCTCGCCCCGTCGATATCTGAATTTGGGGATTTTTAAGACCTGGTGTTTGAACCAGATTATCATCGTCGCCTACTACCTGGGTGTTCCACCAGAACGGCTGGCCTGTTGGTACCGACGGGAAAAAGGGAAGGAATGCGTGACCTAGGTTCTGAGGTTCAGTTTACGAAAATACATCAGGTAATTGACATGGGTATTGCCGCCAAGGGAATATTTTCGTAGAAAGGGGTTATAATGCAGTCCGGTCAGGTCTTGAAAGGTCAAGCCGGCGGTTGTTGCGCAATGCTCAAGCTCAGATGGCTTGATAAACTTACTGTAACTATGGGTGCCTTTGCGCACCAAACCCAGAATGTATTCGGCTACGATGATGGCAAACAGATAAGATTTCGGGTTGCGGTTAAGGGTGGCGAAAAACACGTGGCCGCCGGGCTTGACCAATTTTTTACAGGCCGAAACCACTGAAGATGGATCGGGAACATGTTCCAGCAACTCCAGGCAGGTGACCACATCAAAGTCGTGCGGATGGATTTCTGAAAATTCTTCAGCCGTTGCATGCTGATAATCCAGCGAGAGACCGGAATCCGCCAGGTGGTATTTCGCCACCGCCAGGGGAGCTTCCCCCATATCGATTCCCGTCACCTCAGCCCCTAAGGCCGCCATGGCTTCAGAGAGGATCCCGCCGCCACAACCCACATCCAACACCCGTTTGCCGGCCAGCGGGGCATGCTGATCGATATAGTCGACCCTCAGACCATTAATATCGTGCAGGGCTTTAAAGGCACCTTTTTTATCCCACCAGATCGGCGCCATGGCCTCAAATTTAGCAATCTCGGCCGAATCGACATTTGATGTGGGCTTGTTGGTAATATTTTCTGTCATTTAGATCCGTGATGGTAAATTGCATCTAGGTTTAGAGGTTCAGGGTTCAACGTTCTGGGTTGAAAAAACCCAAACAGCTCGTATTTAAAATATTATATCTTCGCTATCTTTTACCCATTGAATAGTAAATTGGCAATCCTCAATTTTCAATTCTCCGATAAAGCGGGCATTACACTTCAATACAATCGGCTCGTCCGGCCATCGAATGGTTGTCTTAAAATTATCAGGTAAAAAGAAATTATTGACAGTCAGACTTTTTTTTGAAAATTTGCGACTATCAAAAACACTATCCCGCATTTACATCAAATAATATGCTTTTCATATAACTAACCGCACAACAAAAGGAGGATGTGATGAAAAAATTATTGAGCATAGGACTTGCCGTCGTCATGACCGCGACCCTTCTGGCCGTCCCGGTTTGGGCGGACAAAACCATGGATCAGATCGAAAAAACCGGTAAAATTAAACTGGGATTCAGGGAAGGATCGATTCCCTTTGCCTTCGTCGACCCCAAAGTCGGCAAGCACGTTGGGTTCTCGGTGGACATGGCCAATGAACTGGCCAAATATCTGGGTATGCGATTTGGTAAAACAATTGAAATCGTGCCCTTTACCGTGACACCCAAAACCCGCATTCCGATGGTGGTCAACGGGACCATTGACGTTGAAATGGGTTCGACGACCTATACCCAGAAACGCGAGGAGCAGACCGATTTCAGTTTGACCTTTTTCTTCTCCGAAACAACCTTTCTGGTGGCCAAGGACAGCGGCATCAGCACCCTTGAGGACCTAAACGGCAAGCGGGTCGGCGCCGCCAGGGGAACCACCAACCTCAGAGCGGTTGAACAACTGGCCAGTGACGGGAAGTTCAGCCCCAAGGATATCGTCGTCACCGAAACACACCCCCAGGGCATGCTGGCTTTAAAGAGCGGTAAAATCGAAGCTTACTCCACCGATCGCAGTCTGCTGGAAGGATTGCGCATGAAGGACCAGAATCCGGATAAATGGATGACCGTGGACTTTGCCATTGCCTACGAGCCCTATGCCTATATCATGAGAGAAGGCAACTCCGATTTCAGGGACTTTGTTAACAACACCATCCTCTGGTCCATTAAAAACGGCAAATTCTACGAGCTGTACGACAAATGGATGGGGCCCAAGGGGCTTGTTCCTATCCCCATGTCTGACGCCTATAAAGCTTATCTTGAAATGATAGTATATCCCATCTCGGACGAATGGTGGAAGAAGTAAAACAAAGGGACACAAGATGGGTTTTGCATACGATTTCGACTGGGGGGTCTTGTGGCGGCAGCCATACGGGATATGGTTGCTGCAAGGCCTCTGGTTGACCATCAAAATAGGATTTATGGGCTGGATCATTGCGTTTTTTTGGGGCATTTGTATCGGCACCTTGCGCGTAACCTCCTGGCGCTGGCTGCGCTTTTTTGCCAGCGCATATACCGAAATTTTTCGCAATATTCCCTTCCTGGTCCAGCTGTTTTTCTGGTACTACGCCGGGCCGATGCTCTTCGGTGAGACCTTCGGACGTCAGATCAACCAGATTGTGGGACTCAACTATTACGTGGCCGTCATTGCCCTTGGTCTGTACACGGCTTCGCGGGTAGCAGAACATATGCGGGCCGGGTTTGCATCAATCGGCTCTGATCAGTACCAGGCGGTGCTGTCCACCGGGATGACCCAATTTCAGATGTACCGCCATGTAATCATCCCTTACGCCTTGCGGATCATTACGCCACCATTGACCACCGAGTTTTTGACCATTTTTAAGAACTCATCGGTGGCCATGACCATTGGCGTGGCCGAGCTGACCTTCATGAGCTATCGCATCGACGCGGAAACTTTCCACGGTCTGGAGGCAACCACCGGAGCAATGGCCATCTACCTGGTTCTGGGGCTTACGGTGGTGCAGGTAATGAGCATTGTTGAAAACCGGTTCAAAATACCCGGCATGGTGGGGAGGTAGCCATGTTTGATGCGGTAGCTCGCAACATCGGCTTTTTGATGGGCGGCTTCGGAGTGACCCTGCAATTGAGCTTCTTTGCCCTGACCGGAGGCATCGCCCTGGGGGCACTGGTGGGCCTGGGCCGCATCTCTAAAAATAAATGGATTTATCGGCCGATCACCCTCTATGTCAATTTTATCCGCAATTTGCCACTGCTGCTTGTCATATTCTGGTTTTACTTTGTGATGCCCATCATCGCCGGACGACCGCTGAATCCTTTTCTTTCGGCGGTGATTGCCTTTATTATTTTCGAGGCGACCTATTTTGGTGAGATCTTTCGTGCCGGATACCAGTCCATCAGCAAAGACCTGTCCGCTGCCGCATACTCCACCGGAATGACTTACACCCAGACGGCTCGCTACATCCTGGTTCCCATCGCTTTCCGGCGCATGTTGCCCAGTTTGATCACCCAATCCATCGTTACTTTCCAGGACACCAGCCTGGCCTTTGTCATCGGTTTGCAGGAATTTGTCCGGCGAACCTCCATCGTTGACAACCTGGAAGTACGCTCCATCCAGCTTTACGGCTTTGTGGCCATTGTATTTTTCATCTTTTGTTTTATTGGATCGAAGATTTCCAGGCATTTCGAAGAAAAAGGTAGAAAGACAGGTTTGCTATGATCGAAATCAAAAATGTCAGCAAATGGTTTGGCGACTTTAAGGTATTGTCCGAGGTTAACGAGACCGTCGAAGGGGGCCAAACCATGGTTATTTGCGGACCGAGCGGTTCCGGTAAAAGTACCTTGCTTCGCTGCGTCAACGGTTTGGAACCCTATCAGGAAGGAGAAATCATTGTCGACGGCGTTTCGCTCAGTGACCCCAAAACAAATCTGTATAAATTGAGGGAAAATATCGGCATGGTATTTCAACGATTTGAACTTTATCCGCACATGACGGTCATGCAAAATATTTCCCTGGCTCCCATGAAGGTTCGCAAGTGGTCGCAAGAAAAAGCCCAAACAAAAGCCGCGGAACTTTTGGAGCGTGTCGGCATTCCAGACAAAGCGCAGTCTTATCCGGCCAATCTCTCCGGTGGCCAACAGCAACGGGTGGCCATCGCCCGCTCTTTGGCCATGGAACCTAATTACATGATGTTTGACGAACCCACTTCGGCGCTGGATCCCGAGATGATCAAAGAGGTTCTGGATGTTATGATCGATCTGGCCAAAGAGGGGATGACCATGCTCTGTGTGACCCATGAGATGGGCTTTGCCCGCGAAGTCGCCGATGAAATTATTTTCATGGATTTCGGCCGGATCGTCGAGCGGGGTACGTACGAAGAGTTCTTCAACAATCCCAAGAGTGAGAGAGCCAAAGATTTTCTGAAACAGATATTATAGTAGGCGATTAGAGGTTCAGGGTTTAGGGTTCAGATTTCATAAACCTTTTTTTCTGAGAGAAATATAATGTCCAAAAAAACCATTGGTATTCTCGGCGGCATGGGGCCAGAAGCAACCTTGGACTGTTTCGGTAAAATAATTAAAAACACGCCGGCTCAAAGAGATCAGGACCACCTGAGGGTGGTCATAGATTCCAATCCCATGGTGCCGGATCGAACCGCGGCCATCGTCGAAGACGGCCCATCACCGGTACCGATGATCGTGGAAGGGTGTCATGCCCTTGAGAAAGCCGGTGCTGATTTTATCATTATTCCCTGTGTCTCGGCTCACCTTTTCGTAGCTGAAGTTCAGGAGCAGGTTAATTTGCCCATCCTGTCTATTTTTAATGCCGTGGCTGAAACCATTACGCGGGATTATCCCGAAATAAAAACTGTCGGACTTTTGGGTACAACCGGTACGCTCAAAGGGGGACTGTTTCAAAAACGCCTGGCTCGCGAAAAAATAAAAACCGTGGTTCCTGATGAAATAGTGCAGTCCACGATTATGAGGGCAATTTACGATATAAAAAATACAGCACCCCAACGCGCCAGAGGCGAGATCACGGCGGATTTAGTCGCCGCCGCCGAAGGCCTTAAGGCAAACAAACCCGATGGCGCCCGGGCCATCATTGCCGGATGTACCGAGATCCCACTTGCCCTCAGTCAGCAAGATCTGTCGGTACCTTATTTTGACTCCTTGACGATTCTGGCTCGGGCAGCCATCCTGCGCGCCGGAGT
>JARFPZ010000350.1 GCA_029288035.1 Desulfosarcina sp. | reverse complement strand
TAGGTTCTTTAGATATCAGGGCCTCCAGAGAAGTTTTTCCGATTGAGGTCAGGAGCCCTGAAATTGCCGACGAACGTGATTAAAAAATGTCACAATAGATCCTTAACGGTTTTTTGTCTGACAACATGTTGTAAGAAAATTGTGGTTTCAAGTGTCAGTGTTCAGGTTTCAGGATTTTGCGACTCGCTTTCCTGACACTCGATACCTAAAACATAGATAAATTATCGGCGGAATAAATTTATACATAAAAAGAAGAGCGAAGCCTCCGGCTCGTAGGGGTTATAGCGCCTTCGCCTCGGAGAGCGACATCAAAAAATCTTCAATCTTCATTCTTCAATCTTCAATTTTAGCTCCGGTTGAACCGGGTTAGGTTATGGCGATGGCCAACGATAGCAAAACAAATACTGCCGACAGTGCCCCCCCGGAGAAACAAGACGTCCGGGAAATCCCGCTGGACAGCTTGAACATGAAACAGCTCATCGAGTTGGACGCCTGTACCCGCTGCGGCGAATGCCTGACCTGGTGTCCGGTCTACGATCAGGATGCCAAGGAAGATATCATTCCCCGGCGCAAAGTTATCGATTTCCTGAAAATAGCCAAAGCACAACACGGCCTATTCGCGAAAATCATTAAAAGCGAAAAGCTGAGTACACCCCTCAAAACCATGCTGGGCCGAATTTTGGGCTATCGACAGATCGGTCGCAAAGAGATCGATGATTTTGTCCGGAACCTCTACGAGTGTTCGACCTGCGGCCAGTGTGAAGTCGTATGCCCGGCGCATATTGAAACGGTGGCGCTGTGGGAGGAATTGCGAAGGGTCATCGTCCAGGCAGGCTATGGTCCTTTGGAAGTTCAGCAAGCGCTGGTCAAAAGCGTGAAAGCCTTTGACAATCCCTGGCAGCAGCCCCGGGCGGCTCGAACCAAATGGGCCCGTAAAGCTAAAAAAGAAGGCCTCATTGCCAATCTCCCCCGTGAGATAAAAAAATCCAAAAGTAAAGTCCTCCTTTTTCTCGGCTGCACGGCCGCCTATGATGTCAATGTTAAGCAGGTGGCCATCAATAACATCAACATCCTGGAGGCCTTGGGGATTGATTACGGCATCCTCGGCAGCGAAGAAAAATGCTGTGCCAGCGTTTTACTGCGCATGGGCGATCCGGAACACAAACGGGTTTTTAAGGAAAATATCGATCTGTTCAACAGTTTGGGGATAGAAACCCTTATCAGTTCCTGTTCCGGCTGCTTTAAGACCATTATGCAGGATTATCCACGAATAGCGCCCCTCAATTTTGAAGTGCTGCACTCCGTTGAATTCATTGCCCGAATGCTGAAACAAGGCGCGCTGGAATTCCCCCATCCGGTAAACCGCACCGTGACCTATCACGATCCCTGCCACTTGGGACGGGCCACCGGCGGGTTCGACGCCCCCCGCATGATTATGGAAGCGATTCCCGCGCTCAAGCTTGTGGAGATGGCGCGCAATCGTGAATATTCAAGATGCTGTGGCGCCGGCGGGGGGCTCAAAGCCGGATTTCCGGACATCCAAACCAAAATGGCCCAGAGACGCATCCAGGAAGCCGAAGAAACCGGTGCCGACCAACTGGTCTCCTGCTGTCCATTTTGTTACCAGGGCCTCAACGTCGGTATTACCGCCCTCGAGTCACAACTTGTCATGCGTGATATCAGTGCCCTCGTCGCCGAGTCGCTGCTCGGCTACGATGTTTTCGAAAGGGCCGCGCAAAAGGCAGCCTCCCAGGCCGAGGATAAGAAAGCCAGGCAAGCCGCCCGCAAAGAAGCGCGCGCACAAAAAAAGGCTGCGCTGAAAGTACTTGAAAGCGAAGACCGGCAGGAGCCGCCGGCATCAGAATCCGGCCCGACCGTGGATTCAGCGCCCGGGACCCGGACATCGGCCGAAGAGGATCCCCAGCGTCTGAAAAAAGCGGAACGGGAAAGAAAACGGGCGAAAAAAAGAGCGGCCCGAAACAGGGAAAAGGCCTTAAGGCACAAAGGTCAGGGAGACGACGCCGAACAAACGCCTGCTGCAGCCAAGGAAATTGTCGCAGAAGCGCCGAGGGACACCGACGCCGACGGGGTGGATCTTACACCATCAAAAAATAAATCCGTTACAGACACGGCCGCCTCGGATTCGAAAACGGAAAAAGAACGCAGACGCGCTGAAAAACGGGCGGCGCGGGAAAAAGAAAAAGCTGCCCGCCGTGCGGCCCGGGAATAGGCAAAAGGGGAAGAACAGTAGCCAGAAATCAGAAGTCGGAAGTCAGCGGTCAGAAGCCAGAAGTCGGAGGTCAGAAAGGGAAAAGCGAACCGCAGAATATCGAATGACGAAAGTTTCTATTTCGATTGATCTGGCCGTTTTTTGGGCCGCTGGCTGCGCTTAACCCTGTACCTTTGAACCCTGAACCCTATTCTATAGTTTGATCTTTGCCACCGGTTCGACAAGCTCGAAGGTATGTGCCAAAATGTTGTCCTTGAGCTCCTTTGCGGCCACAGATGCCTTTGTCCTGTCGGAGAGCCTTTGTATAAAGGGCACCTGCCGACCATCCACCTGAATCCCGCCGATTTCGCCGATGAAACAATTTCCGTGACACGTCACCGCACAAATACCGCAGTTGCAGCAAATCTTGCCGTCGATTCTATCTTTCTTCTCGGTAAAAGCACGGGAGGGACACAGTAACGCCGGTGGACAGTCCAAGCACTTGGACCGGTATGCGTGACAGGCGTCTTCGTCAAAACCGAATGCTCTGGCGGTGCCCAACCAAAGTTGGGCATAGGTGGCCTCCGTCACAGCCTGACGGCCGCGGATATCTGTTATGACCAAAGGGATCTCTTCGTCTAAAATTTTAGCAGTTCGCAGGACGGTTTCATCCAGAATAGGTATGGGTACAGCCCAAGTTTGAATCACTTCCGGCCCGGCGGATGTCTGAAACCCACCCATATAATCCGGGTTCATCGTGTGCATGTCGGCCACCACCGACAAGCAGGGCCGCTCGACACTACTGCGGGTACCCAAGCCGGTCACAAAGCCTGTGCCACCGTTGAGCATCACCCGGGTCCCAACGCCGATCGTACGCAGTCCGGGATCTTTTTGTACGGGATTGAGTTCACCGCAACCGCAGGCAGTGGCGCCGCCATAATTCGGCGGCAGCGCACTTGAACAAAAAATGGTCGCGATCGGATCCTTGCCGGGATTGACGAAACCAACATAGTTGCGAAATGCATGTCTGCTGCCGTGGAGCACGGCATGGGGCATCTGATCAATGGTGACACAGCCGCTGAGGGTTTTCCCTTCATCTGTAATAACTTCCACCTCAATCTGCTGCCCTCCCACAATATCTTTGAAGAGATGTCCGCCGCCGTAATTGGGATTCACTTGGCTATGACTCGTCCCGTGGACAACGGCATCGATAATGCCGATTCGTTCGTTGGGACACGGACCGGGATAACCCCTGACACCATTGAAATGGATCTGTGATGCCCTTACAAACCGGTTGGGTTCACTGAATTTAAAAGATAAAACAGCATAGGTTCCGGACATCAAACCGCAGGTACCGGAAGTTACCACATCCAAATCATCAAACTGCACTTGCGTTCCGGAACGGACTGCTTCACACAACTCGGAAGCCGTCATGATCACGGCGTCGCCCGCTGACAGTTTGCGATTGATTTCGGCAATCGTACGCTTTTTTAATTCTGTCATGCTCCCGATGTTTTCCTTTCAATCCACACAAATCAGCGACCACCAGCAGAGCTGGGAGTGTGAGGATGGCTCCTGGAAGGAGCCAGGCCACCTCTGCTGGTGGCCGCTGATTTTTTTAAAAAAAAATTTAATCTCTGTTTTAATGAGCAAATATTCAACCCAGCAGATCCAGGGCGATGCGGCAATGGGTCTCAACGCCCAGTGCAAGAACATTCTCATCGAGATCAAACCGGTTACTGTGAAGCGGCGTAAATTCCTGACGCCCCACACCAAGCGCATAAAAGCAGCCTTTGGATTGTTGGAGAAAATAAGACATGTCTTCACCTCCCATGGACTGCTCGGGTACAACAACCTTATCTTCCCCTGCGACTTTTTGGGCGCATCGCCGAACCACCTCCGCCATCATGTCGTCATTGATGGTGGGCGGATACCCCTTGGAGAATTTCATCTCGAAATCCGCACCCATGGATTCGCACACCCCTCGCACGACGGTTTCGAGGCGCTCTGCCCAGGAGTTCCAGATGTCGAGATTAAAGGTTCGGGTGGTCCCGGTCAATTGGGCCTCTCCCGGGATGATATTGAAAGCCGTTCCCGCATGAAACATGCCGACCGTGACCACGGCAGGCTCAAGGGGATTCATGTGCCGGCTTGAAATGCGTTGCAGGGCACTGACCACCTGGGTACCCACTTCGAGGGCATCAACACAAAAATGCGGCATGGCGCCATGGCCGCTCCGCCCGATAATCTTGATATCAAAGCGATCCATGGCCGCCATAAACGGTCCGGATCGCACACCGATCGTACCCTCCGGGATTTGCGGCCACACATGGCAACCGATGGAATAGTCTACTTGGGGATTTTCCAGGACACCCTCATCAATCATGGGTTTGGCCCCGCCCGGTCCCTCTTCGGCCGGCTGAAAAAGAAATTTAATCGTCCCGTTGAGCTCATCCTTGACTCGATTCAATACGGTTGCAGCCACCAAGACCATCGCGACATGTGCATCATGGCCGCAGGCGTGCATTGCACCGTCATGGGTCGAGGCAAATGGCAGGCCGGTATCTTCCGTCACCGGAAGTGCGTCCATATCGGCCCGCAGCAGCAGGGTCGGACCGGGCCGACCGGTGTTCAACAGACCCACAACACCATAGGTGGCAATCCCCGTCTGAACCTCCAATCCCTCGCGTCTCAAATGTTCTGCCACGTAGGCGGATGTCTTCTTTTCCGTATAAGCGGTTTCCGGAATTCGATGCAGATCTCGACGGATACGGATAACCAATTCTTTATGTTCAACCACCAGTTGATGGATATCCACCATATTAATACCTCATCAAGCAACAATTAAAATTTGACAATCAGCATCCATAAAAAATTAGTATCGACGCCCTTTGTTTTGGTAATAGAACCGATAAAAGATAAGAAATAAAATTCAGAACGATTCGCGCGAAATCCAGAATTGTTGGTGCAACCACAGGCATTTGTGTTGCATCAGATTTAGCGACACGTCGGTAGTTCTGAATTTTCATAACTATGGCATATTTTTATTCATCGTATCAATGGAAAAAAATAAAATTCTGCTTCAA
>JARFPZ010000247.1 GCA_029288035.1 Desulfosarcina sp. | reverse complement strand
GGGTAAACACAAGGTGAACAGATACAGCACAGAATCACCCATGCCGGTTGATAACCCTGATCCAAAAGAGCCGGTACTTATGGGTATTATGGCAGAGATCCTATCTGAAAAATTTCATGCCTTGAATATGGATGTTCCCTTTCTAGAATTGCCGATTCAACAGCCACCTGAATCGGAACAAAGGACCAAATTCTGGGTTGACTTAAAGCACTTGGTGGAACCACGCAATCCTGAATATATGGAGCAGAAGGGAAATTGAAGCATTGAAGTTGAAGGGGACAGACTGAAGCAACCCCGGTTTGACGAACTCCAAGATTTCCGTTGGAACAGATTGCCAAGGCTCCTATGCATGTCGAAAAAGGACACAAAAAGAAGATAAAGTGATAACTTTTTAGCATAATAACAAAATTTAACAAAGCAATGCACCCGAAAGCTAATCTCTGCGACTGAAGAGCCTGCTATCCATACTTTCGATACCTGCAATATAGCAGGTTTCGGTTCCGTTTTAAAACCTGTGATACCTCTCCAACGTATACCATCAAGCAATAAATCGCATGGTCTGCGATAAAAACAAAGCAGCAAGCGCCTAAGAGCCCTGAGATATACAAATTATATCCCAGCAAAAAGGGGTGAATCTGGCAATCTGAATTTGCCCTTACTGGTACTCAAAACCCCATTTTTTTGATTTCGATTTGACATTTAATTCCCAGATTCGATAGGGTGTATGTATTCAAAAACTATCTGTATTGATCGGATAAAAATTGATAGTTGGACTTCTGGCAAGCTATTGCCCACTCGCAGGATGAACCCTTTGAAACGGACTTGGTCGCCGGCGGAGGCAGAAAATAATAGAACTCTAACTTAGAAAGTGGTACAACCTGTGGGGGCAGGTCAGGTAAGCGATGCAATTACATGTGATAAATCCACGTGTATTTTTAAGAAACAACCGTCTAATTGCTTTATTTGCGGTAACCTTTATTTGCATTTTTCTTTTGACGCCCTGTGTCGGGATAAGTTCCGACCTTAGCAGCCGTATAAGCGACCGCAGTGGTGAATTGTTGGCGGACGGCAATGATACCGCTAAGGACAGCAACGGACCCACCATGATAATGAGTTATAGTAAAGAGAAATTTGTAATAAACCCTATAGCCTCTTTTGCGTATTTTGTTCCGTTGATATCTCCGACACTTGTTGACAATATATCAAGTGTCAATAATGATCAGCAAGTAGGTATAATCTCACATAAGATAATAGCTGATTCAAAATCCTTTCATGTGGCATGCGAATTTGAAATATTGGGAAGTGGTTTTCATATGAACACATTTGATTCCGCGGAGATGATTGCGACACATACTGATGAATTAAAAAAAGGGGAGACAATGGCAAATATGCTTGATTTTATCAAGTTTGACGGAGATGGTTTCGGTATTGTTGAGGTCAAGGGAACGATAACCGGTTCAACTATGATTGTTACCGAGGTGGATATTCAGTTCAATACAAGAGACCATAAAAGCCCCGTAACCATTGGTCTTTATGATATTAAACCGAAAGATGGAGAATATAAATACGAAAACAGATCGAATGAGGTAGTTGCTCGGGTGAATACGCTTTCATTTAAAAAAACAAAAAAGACCCCACGCATGGGAATAAAAGTGGCGTCTATCAGTGATACAGGAGAGTCTGAGGGTTTCTTCAGCGGCCTCAAAGGGACGATAGCCAATTTGTTTATAAAGCCCACGAAGGTGGATAAACTCGGCAATACTACGATGCTTGAATTTGGATATGCATTACTTCAAAAAAATACCACGTTCACTTTTCCCAAAGCTAAAAACATCAAGGAACGCAAGATAGTAGAAATAGATCATATACAAAAATAAGATGCGGTAAAAGTATTCTCTTTATTTTTGTTTAGTATGAGTATGCATAGGAAACTGCCCCGCAGCAGAGTTGCGGGGCATTAAAGATCAAAATGCAACTGTTCTTCCTGATGATACTTTTCCGGAGTTCTGGGAACAGCATACTTTTTGTTGACGACGAAAGACAAGAACGCTAGAATTTGGCCATGGCGCGAATAGCGAGAGTCGTGGCTCCGGGGATCCCCCATATGTAACGCAGCGGGGCAACCGCCGGCAGCAAACTTTTTTCTGCGACGATGATTATCGAGCGTATCTGGAGCTTCTGACCCGGTGGTGTTCATGCTGCGCCGTTGAGATTTGGGCCCACTGTCTCATGCCCAACCATGTGCATTTGATGATTCTGCTTTTCCTGTTACTTAATATTGCTGGTAAAAGCGTTGCGAAATACCTCGATACATCCCTTGATTGGGCTGATAACAACGAAAAGCTGTATGATTTGATTCAGATTGACACAATGTAGTATCTGTTTATATTATACTTATACCTTTTCCCACGACCTGATTTAAAGCTTATATTATTCGAAAAGTCGAGCCTGCACTGACATCCCATTTCGCAGATTCTGATTTCAATTTATTATCGAGTTTTTTGAACCATTAAAAAGAGAGGTATAACCGCATCGTGCCAGAAAATTATAAACGCAAGCTCACCGCAATCCTCAGCGCCGATGTTGAAGGTTACAGCCGCCTCATGGGAGAGGATGAGGATGCCACAATCCGTACTTTGACATCCTATAGGGAGTTGATGTCCACACTTATTCAAAAGCACCGGGGTCGAGTGATAGACGCTCCTGGAGACAACCTTCTGGCTGAATTTTTAAGTGTGGTGGATGCGGTGCGGTGCGCTGTGGAGATACAGGAGGAACTCAGGGTTAGAAATGCTGAGTTGCCTGAAAACCACAGAATGGAATTTCGTATAGGCATAAACCTTGGAGATGTTGTCGAGGAGGGAGAACGGATCTACGGGGATGGAGTCAATATCACGGCCCGTGTGGAAGGACTGGCCGAGAGAGGAGGAATCTGTATCTCCGGCACTGTCTATGACAGCATCAAGAACAAGCTGTCCCTTGGCTACGAGTCGCTGGGAGAGCATACTGTCAAAAACATCAAGGAGCCGGTTCGAGTGTATCGGATGCGAATTGGCCCTGAAGCCGCAACACCCTCGGTAAGAGAGGAAAAAGCAGGGCCAAAACGCAAGCAGAAGGCAACCTTGGCTATTGTGGCGATTCTGGTTGTGGCGACTGGGGCTTGGGCAATCTGGAATTTCTATTTCCGTCCGCCCCCGATTGAACCGGCCTCTGTTGAAAAGATGGCCTATCCACTACCGGATAAGCCTTCCATTGCAGTCCTACCCTTTGCTAACATGAGCGACGATCCCCAGCAGGAGTATTTTGTCGATGGAATCACGAACGACATCATCACAGCCCTCTCCGAATTCAAGTTCATTTTCATTATTGCCAGCACCTCGAGCTTCGCTTACAAGGGTAAGCCGGTGAAGGTGCAAGAGGTCAGCGAGGAACTGGGAGTTCGCTATGTATTGGAAGGCAGTGTTCAGAGGACGGGCGATCGGATGCGAATCAACGCTCAACTGATCGACGCCACGACCGGCAAGCACCTGTGGGCCGAGCGTTATGACCGCGAAGCAAAGCGCCTGTTCGACATTCAGGATGAAATCGTTGAGACGATCGTCGCCACCCTGGCGTTTGAGGTCGACGCAGTGGAGCGCGAGCGCGTTGCACGAAAAGGGCCAGAGAACTTGGACGCATACGATTACTGGCTGCGTGGGCGCGACGCTTGGTTCCGCTGGACGAAAGAGGCCAATGCTGAGGCTGGATCGCTCTACCAAAAAGCAATTGAGCTCGACCCCAGCTGGGCGCGACCATACTGTTACATGCCTTGGGTTCCCGTAAACGACATGCGGATGGGTTGGAGCGAGAATCCCGAGAAATCGTTGGAACTCGCCTTGCAGTGGGCACAGAAGTGCTATGCGCTCGATCCCAACGACTATAAGACCCACTGGACTCTGGGTTACGTATATCTATACCTACGGGATTTCGACCGGGCCATCAGCGAGTATGAGCGCGCCTTGGCGCTCAATTCCAACGACGCTGACTTCCTTGCCCAGATGACGATTGCACTGACTTTAATGGGCCGGCCGGAGCAAGCCATTGCGCAGCTCAAAAAAGCGATGCGGATGAATCCTCGTCATCCGTCATGGTATTGGACTGTCTTGGGCGGTGCCTATTACGAGAGGGGGCGGTATGATGAGGCGTTAGCAACACTAAAACAGAACAACAAACCATCGTTTTTCGATCATCGCAATCTCGCTGCAGTTTATATCCAATTGGGCCAACTCGAAGAGGCTCGTGACGAGGTTTCAAAACTTTTAGAAAAAAATCCCCATTTTACGCTCAAGGCGGTGAATAATCAACCGTACAAGAATGAAAATCGTTTGCAGCGCTTAATCAATGATCTGCGCAAGGCCGGGGTGCCAGAGTAGATTAATATTTTGATACCTGCTTCAAATTTTCCACTATACAGCAGCCCTTTCAAAGGTGCATATCCCTCCAACAAAGATGTAATTATCAGAGGCCATAAATTTATGATATCATTTTTCTCGATTTTCAGGCTGCCATTGACGCTACTGCTATGTATATCTAATGATATCATATGGTTAAAAATTCATATACTAAAAAGATATCTTGAACCGAGCAATCATTATTAGCCGGCTCATTCCTTCTATTTAAATCACACCTCAAAATCCAGCTATAAATACCTCCGACATTTCAAGCCTCCATATTATCTGGAGTTATAGTGAAATGCATGATTCATTCTTCAATCTTGTCACCATTTCTGGTAATATGCCGGCCTGATTAATACCTGAATCTTGCAAAATCCAGGTAATCACTTCTTTTAATGCTGGGAACGCGAGCTATGCACAAGAAAAATTTAAAATTCGTATCAATTGGAAAAACTTCTCGGGAGGCCCTGATATCTAGAGAACCTACAAAATTTGTAATGAAAATAAGCGTAAATTCAAGATGCAACAGAGTTTATCAAAAATAAATGGAACGATAATTTAGAAAAAGGTAATATCGACGCCCTTTATTTTGGTTTTAGAACCGAAATAAAAAATTAAATTCAGAACGATACGCCCAAATTCAGTTTTATTGAAGCGATTTCTGAAATTTTTGTTGCATCCGATTTTACGACACATCAGTAGTTCTGAATTTAACTTCGTGTTTTGGTGCCTTGGTGGCGCAAATATTTTGTTAGATAAATCCTTCGCAAATATGATGCGATTTTAATAGATAGATACTAAATCTATGCACTCAGTCTCTAAAAAACCGAAAATAATCGTCATCTGCGGCCCCACCGGGATCGGCAAAACGGCAGTCGGCATCGAACTTGCCGGAAAGTTCGGCGGTGAAATCATCAGCGCGGATTCCATGCAGATTTATCGGCAGATGGATATCGGGACCGCCAAACCCACCCCGGCAGAACAGGCTCAAATTGCGCATCATATGATCGATATTGTGGCGCCGGATGAGGATTATGATGCGGTTCAGTTTTCAAAACAGGCCGGAGAGCAGATCGCGGAAATTGCCAACCGCGACCTGATACCTTTTGTCGTGGGTGGTACCGGACTTTATATCAAAGCGCTGCTTCACGGGCTGTTTCAAACCGAACCGGTTGATCCAAAAATCAGAAACCGGCTCAAGCAGGAATTAGAGCAAGACGGCAGCAGTTGTCTTTACGGGCGTCTGGCTCAAATCGACCCGGATACTGCGGGGCGCTTGCACCCCAATGATTCGTACCGCATTATAAGAGCGTTGGAAACCATTGAATCCAGCGGCAAGACGATCTCAGAGCACCAAAAAAACCATGGGTTTGAAAATGAGCTGTTCGATGCATTCAAGATTGGGCTGCGAAGAGATCGCGAAAAGCTGTACGAACGAATTGACCAACGGGTGGACCTGATGATCCAAGCCGGTTTGGTTGAGGAAGTAAAGAAGTTGCTGGCCATGGGCTATTCGGCCGAATTGAAATCCATGCAGTCCATCGGCTATCGTCATGTGGTTGAATTTCTCAACGGCAGCCTGCCGTGGGCCGAGTGCCTGCGGACCTTAAAAAGAGATACCCGTCGATTTGCCAAGCGTCAGATCACCTGGTTTGGCGCTGACCCGCAAATTAAATGGTACCAGCCGGAACAACTGGATCAGATATTCGATGCCGTCGACCGGTTTTTGGAATGATGCATAATTTTTTCACACTTTAATCTCTCCTGGGTTTAATTCCCCGCAGCTTGCTGGGATAAAAGTGAGTTAAATCCTAAAAACATGATACTCCGCGGCTTGTCGCGGAGAGATTTCATTTGGATCTGTTCAATTATCTTTTCTGCCAGTGCGCAATATTTGCGCACT
>JARFPZ010000036.1 GCA_029288035.1 Desulfosarcina sp. | reverse complement strand
TATCTCTATTATATTGGCTTTGCTCTTTAAGATTTTAGATTCTTTTCCAGACTTGTTAAAGATTGACTCCCGGCGAACCAAACTTACGTCACCACAGAGTTTATATATATCCCAGCGACAAAATTTATGAAGCGGCGTATTCAGCGTTCAGTGAATTCCTTAATGCTGGAGATTTGATAATTCACAAACCGGCACATTTATGTGCGCGATGATGAGGTATTATGAATCTTTTTTTAGATGGAATTTTAGGTATATTTTCAAATGATCTGGCCATTGATCTGGGGACGGCCAATACCCTGGTGTATGTAAAGGGCAAGGGTATTGTACTAAGCGAACCTTCTGTTGTAGCGGTCAGCACCGGAAACCGGTATAAAAACCGAGTCCTGGCGGTCGGACTGGAAGCAAAAAATATGCTAGGTAAAACCCCGGGCAACATTTCCGCGATTCGACCCATGCGTGATGGCGTGATAGCCGATTTTGAGGTGACCGAGGCTATGCTGAGACATTTCATCCATAAGGTTCATAATCGACGGACATTTGTGAGGCCCAGGATTATCGTCGCGGTTCCCTCCGGCATCACCCAGGTTGAAAAACGAGCGGTGCGGGAATCGGCCGAATCCGCAGGTGCCCGGGAAGTATTTCTCATCGAAGAACCCATGGCGGCCGCTATCGGAGCTGGTCTTCCCATTACGGAACCCACCTGTAATATGGTTGTCGATATCGGTGGGGGAACCACCGAGGTGGCCGTCATTTCGCTAAAAGGTATTGTCTACAGCCGATCGGTTCGGGTTGCCGGTGATAAAATGGATTCCGCCATTATTCAATACATCAAGCGCAAATACAATCTGTTGATCGGCGAACGTACGGCTGAAGTCATCAAAACCTCTATTGGCAATGCATACCCTGATCCGCAAAATTTGGAAACCATAGAAGTCAAGGGCCGTGATTTGGCTTCGGGTATCCCCAAAATTCTCTCAATTGATTCGGAAGAAATCCGCATTGCCATTTCCGAGCAGATCGATGCCATTGTTGAGACGGTAAAAATTGCTCTGGAACAGACACCACCGGAACTATCCGCTGATATTGTCGATCGGGGAATCATTCTGACCGGTGGGGGCGCACTTCTTAAAAGTCTTGATCGGTTGCTTCGTGAAGAAACCAGCTTGCCAATCACTGTAACAGAAGATCCTTTGTCCACCGTGGCGCTGGGTTCGGGAAAGGCACTGGATAATCTTGAAATGTTAAGGGAGGTTGTCATCACCTAAACATAACCCCAATTCTGAGATGCAGCTGCTCATTGTAAAATTTGCGAATAATCTTAATCGTATTTATCTATGTTCTCCAGAAAATTGGTGTTTATCGTCGGCTTTATCGTTTTGATTGCCGTCAATATAATCGGCCTGTCAGTTACCAGCAGACGCTCCACGACATTCGGTATCGAGCGAATCGCAATCTCGGCTATCGCCCCTTTCCAAGAACTGATTACCCGCTCGCTTCGTTTTACCAGAGACATCTGGCGACAATATTTTTATCTTGTAACTGTTGCCAAAGAGAATCAGGTTCTGATGGATCAATTGAGTCAGGCCGTTGAAAACAGAAACCAATGGCATGAGACCGAATTGGCCAACACCCGCCTGCGCAATTTGATCGACTTTCAAAAAAATATCTCCGAACGGGTTGTCGCAGCGGAAGTTATCGGCAAAGATCCTTCAGCCTGGTTTAAAACCGTCATCATCGATAAAGGGGAAGCTGACGGATTGTCCAGAGGGCTGCCGGTGGTAATATCCCAGGGAATTGTCGGACAGGTAATTGAAGTCTCGAACCATTACTCCAAGGTCATGCTGATGGTCGATAGCAACAGTGCGGTGGATTCTTTGGTGCAGAGAACCAGAGCACGGGGGGTCATTAAAGGAGGATCCACCGATCAATGCCGATTGGACTATGTGCTGCGTAAAAATGATGTTCGGGTCGGCGACACCATTGTGTCATCCGGGTTAGACGGGGTATATCCGAAGGGGCTTCGTATCGGTTTTGTGTCGCGGGTCATCGAACATGACGCCGATATTTTCCATGAAGTCATTATTTCACCATTTGTCGACTTCGAAAAACTTGAAGAGGTTCTTGTGGTTCTAGAAATCCAGAAGCAAGATTGGGTGAGTCGGCAATGAGCTATTTTTTCAATATCAGTGCCTGTCTATTTCTTGTCATTATGCAAACCACGGTATTGCCTTATTTACCTCTAATGGACAAATTTTACGATCTTCTGATACCGTTTATTATCTATCTCAGTCTTTCCCGTCCGGTCCGCGAAAGTTTACCCTTTGTCTTATTTTTAGGTTTCATTATGGATAACCTTTCCGGAGGGCCATTTGGGCTTTACCTAACCACCTATTTCTGGTTGTATGTCGGTGTGAAAGGGGTCATGACCTTTATTCAGGTTGGAAATCGTTTCTTTATCATAACCCTTATTGTTGCCGGCGGCGTGTTGTTTGAGAACCTCATTTTATTAGGCGCGTTCGCTATCTTGGGATCTAAGCAGCAGTTTGCCGGTGATGCATTGGGAATCATCGCAGTTCAAGTGCTTTGGGCCATCACAACCGGATCTTTGTTCCTGCTGTTTTTTAGAAACGCGCAAAGCAGGCTTGGTGTCGGTTTCAAAAAGGTTTATGCCCGCACGAGAGAGAAGGGCTAATTGATTGAAGATTGAAGAATGAATATTTGTGGTTTCGCTTCGCTCAATCTTTTTATAAAAAAATAGATAGAATACATTCCTTCGACATTCGATATTCGATATTCGCCTTTGGATAAACTCCGCAAGGTCGAAGTTTCTTTTTAGATCAGACCGGCCGTTTTTTTGTGTCCTGCTGGGTTAAAATATAGTTTGAATAAGTCAACAACAACCTGAAAATAAAATGATAGAATACCTCAAATCTTCAATTTAAAATATTCTATTGTCAATACCTTAAATGACCCGTGGACAAATATCTAAAAACTGCAGATAGCGATTGGTACAAACAACGCATTACCGGTGTCATGATATGTGTGATGGTGGCATTTACCGTTCTTTTGCTGCGCCTTCTTTATCTCCAGATCGTAATGGGGGAAGATTACCTCGTCTTATCCCTTAACAATAGAATCAGACTGCAAAGCATTGATCCCCCAAGGGGGCTGATCTACGATCGCAATAACCAAGTGCTGGTGGAAAATCGTCCCTCCTTTGACGTTACCATTACCATAAAAGATGCCCGTCCAGTAGAACAAACCATCAGCAAACTGGCTGATTATCTCGATGCTCCCGCTGAGGAATTACTTCAAAAATTGTCCTCCAGCAAAGGTATTTCTGCTTACAAACCGATCCTGTTACAACAGGATATCGGTCGAAATGCACTGGCCGCCATTGAGGCACACAAATACGACCTTCCCGGCATAGCGATCAACGTGAAGTTGCTGAGACATTATTTAAATGTAAAAGATGCAGCACATCTGATTGGGTATTTAAGCGAAATTAGTGCTGCGGAGCTTGCCGGCGGAAAATATCCGGGACGGCGAGGAGGTGATTTCATCGGTAAGTTCGGTGCTGAAAAAGCCTTTGAAAAATATCTCCAGGGAACACGCGGTGGACGTCAGGTGGAGGTTAACGCCAATGGTCGGGTGGTGCGGATATTGAAAACGGTAGAGGCCAAACCCGGGCAAAATATTCATTTAACCATTGATCATGATTTACAAAAAAAAACCGAATCGCTTTTGCAAGGTGTCGCCGGGGCTGCAGTCGCCATGGATCCGGGATCGGGCCGTATTTTGGCGCTAGCCAGCAGCCCTTCTTTTGATCAGAATTATTTTGCAAGCGGAATGTCCCATGAGCAATGGGACGCATTAAAATCCAATCCATTCCGACCCATGGAGAACAAGGCTATCCAAGGTGAATATCCTCCCGGTTCCACCTATAAAATTATAACGGCGCTGGCCGCTCTGGAGGAGGGTGTCATCGATGCGTCTACTGAATTTTTTTGCCCGGGGTATCATAGATTCGGAAATCGCATATACCGGTGCTGGAAAGGAGGCGGCCATGGAAATGTCGACATTATCAAAGCCTTGGCCCAGTCCTGCGATGTCTATTTTTATCAGGTAGGCCAACTGTTAGGGGTTGACCGATTGGCCTGGTATGCGAAAGCAAGTGGTCTGGGATCTCGTACCGGTATCAACCTGGGTAAGGAGGGCAGGGGATTGATCCCAACCGCAGACTGGAAAAAAAAACGTACCGGAATTCCATGGCAAAGAGGCGAAACGCTCTCGGTTGCCATCGGCCAGGGCTTTAATCTGGCAACCCCACTACAGATGGTGGACTTGACCTCAGCGATCGCCAACGGTGGGACGAGATACAAACCCATTATTTTAGATTTTATCACCACGGCTGACGGCCGTATTGTCTATCAAAACGAACCTCAGGTTATCGGCAAGGTGCCGTTGAGTGCACCCAGCCTGGAATTGGTGAGGAAAGGGTTGTGGGAAGTTGTAAACGGAGATAAGGGCACTGCCAGGAGCATCCGCCTGGCGGATATTGAAATCAGCGGTAAAACGGGGACCTCCCAGGTCATTAGCCGTAAAAAGAACGACACCAGATCCGAAGCGGAACGGCCGGCGCACCTGAGACCCCATGCCTGGTTCATCGCCTATGCGCCATCCGTCGCGCCTGAAATTGCCGTTGCCGTGCTGGTGGAACATGGAGAGCACGGCTCCAGCGCGGCAGCACCGATTGCAGCAGAATTGATCAAGACTTTCCTTAGAGCTGGGCGATCGATTGACCGGGCAGCAAAAGGCCAAGATCGGGTTGCTCAATCAGGGGAAAGCGGATAGGTGTAAATCATGTTTGACCGTCGACTATTACAATATTTTGATTGGGGTCTGCTGGGTCTGGCAACTCTGATCGGATGCTCGGGCCTCTTGATACTCTACAGTGCGGTTACCGCCGAAACCCCCGCCCCGCAAATGAGAATTTTTTACAAGCAACTCATCTGGTTTTCGGGCGCATTGGTTGCAATGGTAATCACATTTTCCTTCAACTATAAATTGCTGGATCGCTGGGGTCAGATAATTTATATCGGTTGTATCATTTTGCTGGTCTGGGTTCTTCTCTTCGGAAAATCGGCCGGTGGTTCCAGACGCTGGTTGGCGCTTGGCCCTATTTCCGTGCAGCCCTCAGAACTGGCTAAAATTGCAATCATGATTGCGCTGGCGCGGTATTACTCAAAGGATGCCCATATTAGAGGCTTCACCCTGCGGGAGCTCTTCAGACCGGCTATCCTGACTTTTATCCCTTTTATTTTGATTTTGAAACAGCCCGATTTAGGTACGGCAGGACTACTTTTGCTCATTGCAGGTTCTATGACCGTTTTTGTCAAAATTGAACGACGTTCGTTTATTTATCTATTAGTGTCCGCCGCCGCGGTTGTTCCCATGGTTTGGTTTTTATTAAGAGATTACCAAAAACGCAGGATCCTGGTTTTCCTCGATCCGGACCTCGATCCGTTGGGGGCCGGCTATCATATTATTCAATCTAAAATTGCGATCGGTTCGGGCATGATCTCCGGCAAAGGGTTTTTAAAAGGGACTCAGAATGCCTTGTCTTTTCTGCCGGAGGAGCATACCGATTTTATATTCTCAGTTCTGGCAGAGGAATGGGGCTTTGTTGGATCGGTGATCGTTGTACTTTTGTTTTTGATGCTGATTTTTTGGGGGCTCAACATCGCCCAAGGCTGCCGGGAGCCCTTTGGGACCATTTTGGTTGTGGGGGTTACCAGCATGTTTTTCTGGCAGGTAATCATAAATATCGGTATGACAATGGGGTTGATGCCGGTCGTTGGTGTGCCTTTGCCCTTTGTCAGTTACGGGGGATCATCGGTGTTGACGACGGCCATCGGTATTGGTTTGTTGATGAATGTCAGCATGCGGCGGTTTCTGCTTAAATAGCAATTTCAGGGTTCCTGACCTCAATCGGAAAAGATTCTTGGAAGGCCCTGATATCTAAAGAATCTACAAGATTTGTAGTAAAAATAAGCGTAAATTCAGGATGCAACAGAGTGTATCAAAAATAAATGGAACGATAACCCAGAAAAAGGTAATATCGACGCCGGCGGACATCGCATTGCAAACCGTGAAAAACTCGGGTCCAAGTGAGCGTAAAGCCGTCCAGGACCAAATCTGTAAATAGATTTGAGAAAGATTTTCATCTTTTGT
>JARFPZ010000025.1 GCA_029288035.1 Desulfosarcina sp. | reverse complement strand
CCCACCAAACGTCCCGGCATGTTGCGGACATACTTCATCCGGGCGGCAAACATACCCAGGGCCGGCCCGCCAAAGGAACGCGGGATCCCCAGACTTTGGCCTTCACCGGCTGCAATGTCGGCACCCTGGCTGCCGGGATTCTTCATCATGCCGAAGGCCAGAGGCTCACTGAACCCTGCAATCATGAGTGCTTTTTTTTGCCGGGTCCTGTCCCCAATGGTTTGAAGGTCCTCAATACAGCCAAAAAAATTGGGAGACTGAACCGCCACCGCTGCCAGATCATCAAGGCCCTCAAGGGGCCTCGGATCGGTGGTACCGTTCGGCAGAAAGGGAAGTTCTATAATCTCATAGTCTGTGGGTGCGAAATATGTTTTGATCACCCGGCGGTAATTCGGATGGACGAGGCGCGAAACCGCCACCTTTTTTCGCCGTGAAATTCGGATGGCCATCAGCAAGGCTTCGGCCAGGGCCGAGGCACCGTCGTATTGGGAAGCATTAGCGACTTCCATACCGAGCAACCGGGCCGTGAGGGTCTGATATTCAAAAATGGCCTGTAAGGTTCCCTGGCTCATTTCCGGTTGATAGGGGGTATAGGACGTCACAAATTCCGAGCGTCCCAGCAGATGCTTTACAGCAACAGGTATATGATGTTCATAACTGCCTGCGCCCATAAACACTTTGTATTCAGGGGAGACTGCCATGCTGCGGCAAAGCGTGTCGATGTGATCGTTTAATTCCCATTCGGTCAACGCTTCCGGCAGCTTGGGCTCGCAGTTGCAACGGCAATCCTCGGGTATGGTTTTAAAAAGATCGTCCAGGGAGCCCACACCCACCGTTTTCATCATCGCATCAATATCTTCAGGTGTATGCGGCAAGTATCTCATAATAATTATCCTTTCAGGGACTTCAGATAAGCGTCCTTGGTCATTAACCCCGCCAACGCATCCGGCGCATCCGGCTTGACCTCGATCATCCAACCGTCGGAATAGGGCGTGTTATTGATCAGCTCAGGGGCATCCTCCAGCGCACCGTTGACCGCCATAATCTCACCCCCCACAGGCATGTACAGCTCCGAAACGGCTTTGACGGATTCGACCGTACCGAATTCGGCGCCTTTGTCAAAGGTCTCGCCGACCTCGGGCATTTCCACAAATACGATATCTCCCAGCTGATCCTGGGCATAATCGGATATTCCTACCTTGACATGGTCTCCCTCGGCCTTGGCCCACTCATGACTCTCTGCATAGTGTATATTATCCGGTAAACTAACATCATTAATATCCTTCATTGCCCCTCCTTTAAAAATTGAATTTATTGATATTTCAAAACTTGTCGAATAGTTTACGTTTAATCCAAAATGTAAGGTAACTTTAGATTGTAGCTCTTGTATACCACAAATGTTTCCACGGATTGGACGTCTTTTAGTTTAGACACCTCATCGGTGTAAAACTCCAGCAGACCGAAACCGGATTTTAAAAGGACCACCAGAATCAAATCAAAGCGTCCGGTGACCACGCTGACGGAAACCACGCCGTTTAATTTACTGAATTCCTCTCCTTTTTTGACCAGATTCATGGTTTTTAATTTAACCCCGACCATGACAACTCGGTGTCCGGAGATGGAATCCGGATCCACCAATCCGGAAATCTCCAATACGCCGTCTTTGACTAGCTTATGAACCCGTGCACGCACGGTGTTCTCGGAAAGGGACAACTCTTCGGCGATTTTTCGGTACGACTTTCGGCCGTTGCGAAGATGCTTGATTATAAGGAGATTGAGATTGTCAATTTTCATGGTATCGGGGCGGTGTCTGTCAACTTTTTTTCATGACCAAGCTTTAAAAAAAATTGATGATACTGTCAATAAATAATTTATTTTTTTTAGATATCATCAAAAATAACATAGAAAATTCTGGTTTGGCTAAAAATTCAGAACTACTGACGTGTCGTAAAATCTGATGCAACACCAATGTCTGCGGTCGCGCCAACAATATTGGATTTCGGGCAAATGAAGTATTGACCGCATCGATTTTTTACGTAATGTAAGTCATGGCCTGCCAGGCAAAGACTTTGGCGTGAGTTTGAAGTTAATTTAAAATTTATAATTATTTGCGGATGATAATGTTTTTAATATCACATTGATAGTTAAAAAAAAGAGGGTCGCATTTATGAGAGAAAAATTGTTGCCTACAGCGTTCGTTGCCTTTCTCCTCGGGAGCTTGGTGTTATTTTCCTGCAACGCTACGGAGTCTGAAATCATTAAAATTGGAATCAACGCGCCGTTGACCGGCGATATTCCAAAAGTGGGTGAGGGCACCAAATTCGCCGCCCAGATGTGGCTGGAAGACGTCAAGGCGGCCGGCGGTATTGAGGTCGGTGGAAAGAAATACAAGGTCGAGCTGATTGTTGAAGACAATGAATCCAAAGCCGAGTCGGCGGTAAAGGTCAACACAAAGCTCATTACCGTGGATGAAGTTCTGGCTGTTGTCGGGCCTCAGTCCTCTAA
>JARFPZ010000673.1 GCA_029288035.1 Desulfosarcina sp. | reverse complement strand
GAAATCCCCATGGGACAATACTATCACGATGTGGCCGGCCTGGCGGCAGCCGATGGCCACCCGGTGCGCTCCACCTTCCCCAAAGAGGGCGGTGTGCTGGATTCCGGTTCATGGGCTGTGTCCAAGGCCACCAAGATGAGCAAGGAAGCCCACATATTTATCAATTACATGTGTCAGCCCAAGATTCAAGCCAAACTGTCACTCAAAGTCGGCACGGCGCCGACGGTCAGGCGGGATGTTAGCGGTCTAACGGATGCGGAATTTTCATCCGTTTCGAGCGATATCCCGCCCATCATCCCGCGCTACGACCTGTATGCGGGTGAACTCAGTGACTGGGTCAATCAAAAATGGACTGAAATGGTGACGGAATAGCAAAATATTCAACGATATCTTTAATTTTAGGCATTGAGTAGTCCGAACCCATGGCTGGATTAACGCTTCAAGACGTCCACAAACGCTTTGGCTCGGTGGTGGCCGCCCGTGAGGTCAATCTAAACCTGCCTCACGGGCGATTTGTGTGTTTTCTGGGCCCGTCGGGATGCGGCAAAACAACCCTTTTGCGGCTCATCGCGGGACTGGAATCTCCCACCCGGGGACATATTATGCTGGATGGCACAAGCATCACCCGGACGCCGGCCCACAAGCGCAATTTCGGTATGGTTTTCCAGTCCCTGGCGCTGTTTCCCCATTTATCTGTTGGTGAGAATGTGACCTACAGCCTCAGGGTGCGGCACATTAAAAAAAAAACACGCCAAAAACGAGCTGCCGAATTGCTGGATCTGGTGCAATTATCCGGCTTTGCGGATCGACACATCTCACAGCTGTCCGGCGGCCAACGCCAGCGGGTCGCCATCGCCCGCGCCCTGGCCATCGAACCGCGGCTTTTTCTGTTGGATGAGCCGTTATCGGCCCTGGATGCCAAATTGCGGGAAAGCATGCAACTGGAACTTCGCATGCTGCAGCAACGCCTGGGAGTGACCACCATCCTCGTCACCCATGATCAGCGTGAAGCCATGACCATGGCGGATATGGTGGTGGTAATGGGGCCGGACAATCGCGTCCGTCAGGTGGGCACTCCCCTGGAAATCTACCGCCAACCGTCGGATACCTTTGTCGCCGATTTTATCGGCAGCAGCAATCTGCTTCAGGGATCCTGTATGGGAGCCCGTGAGGTCAAAATCGGCGATCAGCATCTGGTGGTCGCGGAAATGCCCGCGGGAATAAGCGACGGAACCTCCGTTACCGTTTCGGTGCGACCCGAAGATATTACCATTCTGCCCGGTGCCGAGAAAGGAAACAACCGAATGCCGGGGACCGTCTCATTTATACGGGATGTAGGTTCCAACGTTGAAATTTATCTCAACTGCAAGGGGCTTCAGATTATCAGTCAATCGACACCCAAGGGACGGCCGGATGTCAAACAGGGAGATAAAGCCACCGCAATTCTGCCTGCGGCCTCCTGCATTGTACTCAAATCATGATCGGTGAACGACCAAAGGGCATACGCTCACACCTGCCAGTGGCCTACCCGGCTTTGATGCTGGGGATTTTTTTTATCATACCCTTCGGCATAATGGTTGCCGTCAGTTTTTTTCATCGTCAGCCCGGCGGTTTTTACATACCCGGTTTCGAGTTCACGAACTACAAAAACCTCTACACAGCGCTTTTTGGACGCACCCTATCATTTTCCCTTTTTGTTGCCGGCCTTTCAGCAGCCGTTTGCGTTTCCCTGGCGTTTCCGTTTACCTACTTCATTACCCGCATGCGACGGCGAACCCAGGTAATTTGGCTGGTATTTCTAATGTCGGTATTGTCGCTGTCGGAGGTTATTATCGGCTTTGCCTGGTCCCTGTTACTGTCGCGAACGGCCGGCATATCAAATCTGATGGTTTGGTTGGGCCTGATGGAACAACCCAAGGCGTGGTATCCGGGATTTGCAGCCCTGCTCTTTGGCATCTGCTATCTGGCGTTTCCATATACGGTCCTGGTTCTGTATCCACCCCTGTCACGACTGGATCCGGCCCTACCGGAAGCCTCTCAGACCCTGGGGGCCTCACCGCTGCGCACGTTCTTTTGGGTCACTGTCGGCTCGATGCGAAATGCCATCGTGGCGGCTTTTGTGATGGTTTTTGTATTCACCCTCGGTGTTTATCTGCTGCCCCAGATTCTGGGCCGTCCGCAGCATTGGACCCTGTCGGTGTTGATTACCGATCAGGCCATCTATCAGACCAATATGCCGATGGCAGCGTCCATGGCCATATTTTTTATGGTCGTCAGCCTGTTGCTGGTGGTGCTCACAATGGCGATCGGCAAGGGGAAAAAAATTAAATCGACATGAGCAAAACAATTCGCATTATATTTCTCAGCCTAATCTTATTCTTGCTGTGCGGCCCACTGATCGTCGTCACAGGCGTATCGTTAAATGCCAAAAAGCGTCTTTTTTTCCCACCAGAAGGCATATCCCTGCGCTGGTACGCGGAACTGTTGACCGAAAGCAGCTGGCTGATACCCGTACAAAACAGCTTGACCATCGCTTTTACTTCCAGTTTAATTGCGCTGTCCATTGCCTTGCCGTTGGCTTATTTTTTGTGGCGTTATCGTGTTTTTTATGCCCGTGCACTGTTTACGCTTGGCATTTCACCCTTCATCCTGCCGCCGGTCATCACCGCCCTGGGCTTTCTTTCTTTTTGGGTTACGATCGGTTTGTACGGGAAAATGGGCGCGACCATGATCTCCCACGCCATTTTTTTTGTGACCCTCCCGCTGGTGACCATTTCTTTAGGATTTGAATCCATTGATCATGAAATCGTCGAAGCCGCACAAACCATGGGTGCCGATCCTCGGACGGTTTTCAAGACGGTAATTTTCCCGATGATTCGACCGTATATGATTTCCGGCCTTGCTTTCGCCTTCGTCTTAAGTCTGAATGAATATATCGTAGCCTACATGGTGTCCGGCTTTACGGTTGAAACCCTTCCGATTAAAATTTTCAACTCCCTGCGCTATGGGTACACGCCGGTAATGGCCTCGGTAGCGGTCGTTTTTGTGCTGCTGGCGGTCATCATATTCGGGCTGATCGGACGCTTCGGTGACTTGCCGAAACTGCTCGGTGCGATGAATCCGGAAGAAAAATAAAAATTTATTCTTTACAAACTGCTCCAATTGATGTAACTAAATCAGATTATTAAACTCATTCATTTGAGGATAACTATCATTTAACCATTATTTTTTTAAAAGGGGGGCACTATGAAATCATTGAAGTTCGTTGTTGCGTTGTTGTCTATAGTTGTTCTGGTACCTTGTACGGCTGTATTGGCCGCCGACACCATTACCGTGACATCGTTTGGGGGTGCGTTCTCGACAAGTCAGATTGAGGCCTACCAGAAACCGTTTATGAAAAATACCGGTACCAAGGTCAACGCCGAAGTCTACAATGGCGGACTGGCTGAAATCAGGGCCCAGGTCCAATCCGGCAATGTCACCTGGGATGTGGTTGATGTCGAAAAACAGGATCTCACCGGTGGCTGCGATGAAGGTCTCTTTGAAGAAATTGATCCTGCCAGCTTAGCCCCGGCGCCGGACGGCACCGCTGCCACTGAAGACTTTCTGCCCGGCGCCATCCATGAATGCGGGGTGGCCACCATCGTTTGGACCACTATCGTGGCCTATGACAAAACTAAATTTCCCGGCGAAAAACCCTCCAAACTGGCCGATTTCTTTGATGTTAAAAAATTCCCCGGCATGCGCGGCATCAGCAAACGTCCGGTGGTGACAATGGAATTTGCATTGATGGCCGATGGAGTCCCTCCCGCGGACGTGTATGACGCCCTGTCGACGTCCGAGGGTTTGGATCGCGCCTTCAAAAAACTCGATTCCATCAAAGATAATTTGATTTTCTGGGAAGCCGGGGCCCAACCGCCGCAGATGCTGGCCGACGGTGAAGTCGTCATGACGACCGCCTATAACGGCCGCATTTTCAACGCCCAGGTCAAAGAAAACAAGCCGTTTGAAATTATCTGGGATCACCAGGTATACAATATGGATTACTATGCGATTCCCAAGGGAACCAAGAACAAAAAGACGGCCCTGGAGTTCTTAAAATTTGCCACCAGCACCCAGGCCCTCGCCGATCAGGCAAGCTGGATATCTTATGGACCCTCTCGCAAATCTTCCGTGCCGCTGATCAAAACCTATACCGGCACCGATATTCAGATGGGTCCGCACATGCCGACAGCACCGCAAAACTTTAAAAATGCCTTAGCCACCGATGATGAGTGGTGGGCCGATCACCAGGATGAAGTCCTGAAGCGTTACAGCGCCTGGATGGCGAAGTAACACCAATTTAAATCAGCAATAGAAAGGGCGGGCATCTGTTCCGCCCGCCTTTTTTGATCCATTTAATTGCGCTTGCACCGCATGCAGAATCAGACCCAACAAATAACGACCACCGACGGGATTCCACTGAAGGTCAGCCTTCGGCGGGCGGAAAGGAAAAACAAAATTCGTTCCTTTTTGTTCGTCGTCCCCACCCTTTTATTAATCCTATTCGCCTTTCTCATACCGATATTTGACATGTTAATCCTCAGCATCCACACACCGGAGGTCGTTGACTTATTGCCAAAAACCGTTCAGGTCCTAAAGCGTTGGGATGAAACCACCGGATTGCCGGATGAAGCGGCCTTTGCCGCTCTGGCGGAGGAATTAATAAAATTGAGAAAAGAGAGGACCCTCGGTCAGGTTACCCTGCGGTTAAACTACGAAAAAACCGGCATGCGCAGCCTGCTCAACAAAACAGCCCGTAAAATACGCAGTTTAAAGGCAGGACCGTTCAAAGACAAAATGATCGCCATGGATAGCGATTGGGGGAACCGTGAAACCTGGGTGGTTATCAAACGGCTGGGCAAGCGCTTCACTGCCACCCATTATCTGGCGGCCTTTGATTTAAAATATAACGTGGACAACGATATCGTATCCCAGCCCCAAGTTCAGCAAATCCACAAACAGATGTGGTTGCGGACCCTGTGGGTCAGTCTGGCTGTGACGGGCCTGTGTCTGCTATTGGGCTACCCGGTGTCCTACCTGCTGTCCACCCTGCCGATTCGCATCAGCAATCTTTTGTTGATCTGTGTATTGCTGCCCTTCTGGACGTCCCTGCTGGTGCGGTTGACCAGCTGGATCGTGCTCCTGCAAAAACAGGGGGTTTTAAACGATATTTTTGTCTGGCTGGGGTTTGTGGCCGATGAACATCGGGTGCGAATGGTTTATAATATGACCGGAACCCTGGTGGCCATGACGCACATATTGATGCCGTTTATGATATTGCCGCTTTATAGTGTCATGAAAACCATCTCACCTTATTATCTCAAGGCGGCGCGCTCGCTGGGAGCCAATCCATTTCGGGCTTTCCGCCAAATTTATTTGCCCCTGACGATTCCAGGCATTGGTGCCGGCGGACTTCTGGTATTTATTCTGGCAATCGGCTATTATATTACACCGGCATTGGTGGGCGGTGCATCCGGTCAGTTAATCGGCAACTTTATTGCACTGCACATGAGCAAAACCCTAAACTGGGGACTTGCCGCGGCCATGGGTACGATCCTGCTCGGGGGCGTCTTGGCTATTTATTGGTTCTATAATCGCATCGTTGGTATCGAGAATATGAAACTTGGCTAATTTCTCCGCCCGAACTTTTGTCTATCAACTGTTTTCAGGTGGCAAAGACGACTTAGGAACCTGAATGTGCTATTTTTCAAGTCGGATAAGTTAGTTGAATGGTTGATTTAGTTGAGAAGGATAAAGTAGACGGATTATTAAAATGGCGCTTCCTACATACGCCGGTCGGCTTGAAAAAGTTTGGTACTATACCTTCAGAATTATCTGTGGGCTGATATTATTTTTTCTGATTGCCCCGATCGTCGTCTTAATACCACTTTCCTTCAATGCGGAACCGTATTTTACCTTCACCCAGGAAATGTTGACACTCAAGGCGAGTGCCTTTTCCACGAGATGGTATCAGGACATCATCACCAATCCGCAGTGGATCCACTCCATTAAGAACAGTATCATCATCGGTTTTTTTGCAACTATTTTTGCGACCTTCTTCGGTACCCTGGCGGCCTGGGGATTAAGCCGCCCGCAGACACCGTTCCGGGTTCCCTTAATGGGTCTTCTCATCTCCCCGATGATTGTCCCCTTAATCATCACCGCCGCCGGCATGTTTTTTTTCTATTCCAAGGTCGGCCTGGCTCAAACTTATCCGGGACTCATCTTGGCCCACACCGCGCTGGGTATCCCATTTGTGATCATCACGGTGACCGCCACCTTAATGGGATTTGACCAGGATCTGATCCGCGCATCCGCCAGCCTGGGCGCCCATCCGGTCACCACGTTTCGCAAAGTCGTGATGCCCTTGATACTGCCGGGCGTCATCTCCGGCGCCCTTTTCGCTCTTATGACGTCTTTTGACGAAATTGTGGTGGTCTTGTTTCTTTCCGGTTTTGAGCAGCGCACCATCCCGCGTCAAATGTGGGTGGGAATCCGGGAACAAATCAGCCCGACCATACTGGCGGTGGCAACCATCCTCATTACAGTGGCCATTGCCCTTCTGACAACAGTGGAATTGTTAAGGCGTCGGTCGGAACGTCTGCGGGGCATTCGACCCACATA
>JARFPZ010000666.1 GCA_029288035.1 Desulfosarcina sp. | reverse complement strand
TGCCTGCCCCAGATTGGCACCCAGATCCACCAGCGACTGCTCGATCCGTTGACCCGAACCGGGCCCGTAGAGCATGGATGCTCCCTCGTAATGTTGGGCGTCGTGTTCCGGTTCGGTAGTGAAATAGGAAACGTATTCGTTCGCCAGCCCAATGAATAGGACGCGCTCATTGTTGCCGGCGGCGGCGGCGATCGAATCAGCGATCTGGCGGCCAAGCATGGTGGTGAACTCCCCGGGCAGCGTTGCGATCGTCGCTTGCCCGAGCCCATACACACCGATGCCTGTACGTTTTGGAAGCTTGGCGATGTTTTCCAAGAGAGCGCTCAGATTAAGCGGAACCCAGGCATGGACAAGCTCAGTTGAGAGTGGGTCCATTTTTGTCCCGTGGCCCGGGACCTGCCGAGCCGGATCGTTCTCAACCAACCCTTCTCGCCAACCGGCATCACGCAGGAAACTCCAGTCGGCCTCCGATCCGGCTAACAAAGAGGCGCCCACCATGGGTTTGGCCACATCATCAAGCCGGCACCAGGTGAATCCGAACCGGATCTGGCCAGTGACATCCTGTCCGGGCTGTTGTAAAAGATTGCGGATGCCGTCCGCCAGCAGTTTACCCACTTTCAGGGTGGCCGGCCGATCGCGACGCTCCCAGTCTGCCGAGACGTCTCCTTCCGCGCCATTGAACACAGCGACCACCGAGGACCCAAGCTCCTGTTCCAAGATCGTCTTCGCCACGCCGAAGACGTCGCTGCTGTATACTTCGGTTGAAGACCCCATCACCGTGGGATGGACGGCGTAAAAGGCCATCACTGCGATGGGCTCTGCGGTTGGATCTGACGGCCTCGGCTCGGCTCGGATCACGGTCAGGGTCGGGTCAATGGCTTGACAGGCAATGTCCCCGCCGGTCGGAAATAGAGTTACGCAGGCGGGAATATTGGCATTTTGGTTTTCCTGGAGAAAGTCCTGTGCCGATTGGCCATTTTGCAAAAAGGCGCCTAGACTTCGATTGCGGCCGATCCCCGCGAGACGCGTCTCGCTGCGGATGAGAGCGGCCGATTTGCGGCTTTGCCAGGCTTGGGCAACAGCCCCAGCGACACGGTGGGACAAGAAGTCGAATAGATCCATATCAAACCCCTGCTGGGATGAGGCCATAAGGTTGTAGAGAGCCGAGGTGCAGTAATTACCCGGGCCATTATGGGTGTGAGTGGCTGATATCACGATTTGTTCCCTTCCAAGCTGCGGTATGCCGTATTCGGTGGCTACCAATTCAGCCACGCGATCCGCAAGACCTCCGGGTATTGACCAAAGATCGCAAGACACGAGGGCCATGCTGCGGCCCTGCATGTCTTCGAAATAAATCGCACGGGCATATAATCGCGTCCACACACCGCGTGATAGGCGGCCGGCTGCAGCGAATCCCGCCATGGGATAGCCCGGCATGGGGGTGATGTCCGTCTTGGCGGCACCGACCCGGAACTCGTTCGAGGCCACCGGAGTTGCAGGTGGCGGCAGCGAACCCTTGATTTTTACAGACATGCAGCCGCAAATGCCAAACATCAAGACGAAGATCGGCATGAATATTAGCGAGTATCTTTTCATGATAAATCCTCCCAATGTTTAAAATTAAGAGTCATCGAAAATGTTCAGCGATAGTATCTGGCATGACGTCTCCTACAATGACGCCAACGCCTCCTTTGCCTGTTTAACGTAAATTTCCGCCTCGCATTGTTCGAACACTTCTATGGCCTCTTGCATGTATTTTTTAGCTGAGTCGCTGCGTTTCGTTGCTTGGTGCAAAAAACCCAAATTCAGCAAGGCCTGGCCCAAGAATCCCTTGGCCCCAATCTCTTGAGAAAGTTTAATCGCGTCAGTAAAATAACGTTCGGCCTTTTTTTTGGCAAACGGAATATTTTTCACTAAAAATCCAATGTTTCGGGCCAGTACAGACAAGTTTATTGGTCCGGCTTTAAGAACGATATTTAGATAAATTTTTCCAATCAGAAAAACATAACCGGTATAGCGGTATCTACTCTCATTTTTTAAAAATTTGTCCAAATTTTCTTCCAAGATACTTAGGCCTTTACTGAGATCTCCTTTGGAAACTAAAATAATACCCAGCAACCCTTCGGCTGAAGTTTGGATTTGCTGAAATCCAAAAGCTTCGCCAAACCGAATTGTCTCTTCAAGCGTTTTTTCTGCTTCCGGCAACTGGCTATTTGATAGGTAGCTATATCCGAGCATTAATCTAGAAATGTAAGATAGCAACGGATCCATAGAGACCTGAATAGACATCTTAAAACTCTCGATAGCTGAGGGAAAATCGCCCCCGACATGATAACCCCACCCCACACATCGGTGGCCTATTGTCAAGGATCGAATGTCGGAATGCGTTTGTCCGTAGTCAAGCAGGACCTTCCCAACTTCAATCGCCTTCTTGGAATCGCCTCTAAAATAGTACACCAGCGCCATTCCGGCCATGGTGAATCGGTAGAGATCCACATCTGACTTGAAGAGATTAGATATCTTTTCTGCTCTTTTACCATAGACAATGGCTTCATCAAAAAAGCCCAGATCCGAACAGGTATGGGTAAGCCAGGCACAACTATACCCAATGATCTTTGAGTTCTCAATCTTCTCTCCAATTTTTAGACTTTTTTTCAAGTAATTATAACTATCTCTTAGTTTTTCTCTGCGTTGCATGGCCCAGCCTAGCCATGCATAAAACATCCCCACACTTTCATTCTCGTCCTGAGAATTCGCCAGATCTTCATGGGCTTTGAGAATTTCAAACAGCCCACTGAAATCTCCCCTGTAATTGAAGACTGGGGCCCAATTATTTAAGAGGTTGAGGAATTTCCTTTGTTCTTCTTTTGTTTTACTTGACTCACTGCTCATGAGATCAAAAGCGTGTTTAAAATACCGATGGGACTCCTCCAGGGCATATTTCCCCGAGCTTTTTTCACCAGACTTTACCAGATAAAATACGGCTTTATTGATAGATTGACCGAAGATAAAATGGTGGGCCAACGTCTCGTAAAATTCTGAAATACGATTGCCAAATAGCTGCTCAATCACCAAGCCGATACGTTCATGGAGCTCCCGGCGATCTTTGATAAGTAAACCATTATAAACCACCTCCTGGGTTAAGGCATGTTTAAAAATGTATTCAAGATCAGGCTGAATAGACTTTGTTTTAATCAGGTCGAGCCGTTCAAGCGTTTTCAAAGATCTGTCTGTTTGATCCGGCAAATCGGTGATCCGTTCAAGAATGTCGTAATAAAAGGCCCTCCCAATCACCGAGGCCTCTTGAAGAATACGCTTGGTAACTTTTTCCAGGCGGTCAACCCTGCTGGATATAATTCCATGGATAGTCGAGGAAATGTGAGACGCTTCGATGGGTCGAGCAATGATCCAGTTCACATTTTGAGGCACTATTGTCTTTGATTCAATGAGAGAATTGATTAACTCTTCCAGATAAAAAGGATTGCCGCCAACTTTCTCATGAATAAATCGTCTTAAATCTGCAGGGACGCTGTCCGTTTCCAGCAACGCTTCAACCATGTTTTGGGCTTCCAGGGGTGAAAGATCTTGCAAATTGATCTCATTGTATGAGGTACCCATGGCATTGATATGATGCCGATTGAGGAGGGAAATGCGCGGTCTATAAACACAAAGAAATAGCATTGGTGATTGAAACTCTGAAACGATGATACGGATAAGGTCCAACGAGGATGAATCTGCCCAATGGAGATCCTCCAAACAGATGACCGTAGGTGCTCTTTCTGAGAGAGCGGCAAGAATTATTTCGATCGATTTTTGTAGCTTTAGCTTCCAAAATTCAGGGTTGATATCATTGAGTTCCGGATAGCTTAAGGAAAAAAGGCTGCCGATATAAGGCTCAATATCTTTCTTATTGAGGTTTAGAAATTCAATACCGGTTTCAATCTTTTTTTTAACCTGTGCCGGGTCGTCGTTTTCCTGGATTTGAAGGGTCCGTTTCAGCAAATCGATTAGAGGAAAATAGGGGACGTTTTGGGCGTAGCCATACGCATGTCCCTCTAACCATTGGGTAGAATCTAAATCTAAAGTGGCTTTAAACTCATCAATCAGGCGACTTTTGCCTGTACCGGCATCCCCACAGGTCAGAAAAACAGACCTTTTGCCTTCCTTGAGTTTTTTAAAGGCTTCCACCAGTTGGGTCATTTCAGCCTTCCGGCCAATGAGATTTGCTCTCACACCCCAGAGCCCATGCGTTTTAGTTGGTTGGTCCTTCTGGGCTAAAACTTTGTAAATGCGGACGGGCTCTGTCCTGCCTCTTATTTTTACATGCTTTTGATCTTCGAAAACGAAATAGCCGCTTGTCCGGTAGTATGTATCCTGGCCAACTAATATTTCACCCGGTCCTCCCAAATTGCTGAGCCGAGTCGCAACATTAATTGTATCACCCGCAACGCCATGAGTTCCCTTTGCCAAGTTAACCTCACCGGTGACCACAAGTCCCGTATTGATGCCGGTGTGCATGGATAGCGGTTGGCCAATTTTTTTTTCATACTGAGGGTTGAAGGATTCGACCGCGCTATGGATTTCCCTTGCAGCAAGTATGGCCCTGACGGGATCATCCTCATGCGCGATGGTTGCACCAAAAAGTGCCATAACTGCATCACCGGCAAATTTCTCGACAAATCCATCGTATTTGCGCACGATCTTTGATATTTCATCAAAGATTTGAGTGGTAATCTCTTTGACCTCTTCAGGATCCAGCTTTTCGGACATGATCGTATATCCGGTAAGGTCAGAGAAAAGGACCGTGACATGCTTTCGCTCACCCGTGGCAGGAACAACATCACGGGATGGCTTCACAGCAGTAGCGGAAAAAGGTTGGACTTCAGTCTCTGAAAACTTATCAGAAGTTTGTTTGCCAGATATAAATTTATAGCCGCAAGTGCCACAAAAATTTTTGCCTGCCGGAATGTTGGCGTTGCAGCTAGGACATTCTATGCACAGTTCAGCACCACATTCTTCACAGAACTTAAGACCTTGGCGATTATCAGATTGGCACTTCGGGCACTTCATGTCTAGACACTCCAGCTTTACCGAATTCAATGAAAACGCAAATTTAAAAAAGAATATATACGCCCATCGAAATCATGATTACCCCGCTCAATCAGACTATCTTCCAGGCTCTTTTCAAAGCCTGAAAGAAGGCAGGCAATTGGAAAATATGCTTATAGAAAACCTTTAGCAGACCGCTCCGGTGAGCCTTGTTCAAGATGCGCAGCCCTTGCCGTTTGGTGTAGAATTTTTTATAAATACGTTGGCGCAATCGTTTGAGTTCTTTTAGGGAACAATGATCCGAATAGATTTTTCCGTTGGGGGCAATGTGATACGCTTGGTTTTGTGCGACCAATTCGTCTAGCCCGGAATACTGTTCGTTACGCAGCAAGGCTATCGATAGTGTGTCTACTCCCAAATCATGTGCAAACGGCGCAACCTGCATCATGTCCTCTACGCTTTCTCCAATGTTGCCCATAATGAAGTAACCATGCATGATCATTGCTCTGTTGCGAAGCACCTCGAAGTATTCTCGGATCTTGGCGGTACTGAAACCCTTACGCATTGAGCGCAGGGTTTTGTCATGGGCCGATTCGATGCCCAGTAGTATGACAGCAACTCCTGCCCGTTCCATTTTACACAGCACATCCGGACGCCGGGCAATTTCCAGTCGCGCATTGATCAAGTACCGCTTGCGAATACCGCGGGCCAGAATCAGGTCACAAATTCGCCCAACGCGGTCCATATCATAGGTGAACAGATCATCTGTGAAACTAACAAGCGGTGCTTTGATTTGAGCCAGCTCTTCTACGATGGACTCAGGTGAGCGACCCGTCCAGTTCCGCTTATCTCCCCATGGATTACGATTAAAAGAGCAGTAGGTGCAATTAAACGGGCAGCCGCGCGAAGCAGACACCAGGTCATGTTCCACCCCCATGCCAATATTTTCTAATTCTACTTCATAGGTATATCGGCGAAGATTTCGACTGGGAAAATGATGATCGCTTAGGGCTCCTAATCGGCGCTTAGGATTGTGAAAAATCTCTTTTCCGTTGCGAAAGCTAAGACCGGGAATTTTTTCAAAAGGCACCCCTTGACACACGTCTTCGATGACTTCTTCCCCATCTCCGCGAACAACTGCATTAACGTTGGGGCATCTAACGAGCCAGTCTTCGGGATCTAATGTCGAATGTCGACCGCCTAGTATTGTCGAGATGTCGGGTGGAACCGAATTAATTTCTTCGCGCATGAACTCGACTTCCCGGTCCCAGTTGACCGAAAAGCAAACCAAATCTGTTTCCGGACGCAAAAAATCGATGGTGCGGTTACGTTCTTTCCGCAAATCGATGATATCCAATACCTCAGTATGGGGCTCGATGACGGCGCCTATGCATTCAAGACCTAATGGTGGACAGAACCTCCAGCCTTTTAGCCCTCTTCGATAAGGATATACACAAAGAACGTGCCTAAACACAGCTGCTCCTTTTTGCCTGTCTTATCATACCAATTTAATAATAGGAATAATCGAAAATTTCAAATGTAACAAATATAATGAATTGCTTTTTCGGTGTATACCAAAGGGAAATGGCCAATTGTGTGTCGGGATCAGCGGCAACCCCACATGTTGAGGCATCAGGCACACGGCACCAATACCCAATCTTCTAACGGAAGCCGGCGTTGTTGTCAATATCGATTGTGTATTCCTGGATGCTGGGCACTAAGGTTGGTATTTCATCATCGGTATCGGCTTTTTTGCGTAATTCTTGCGATTTATAATGAATCCAAACAGTGTTATCAGTCGCTCGTCCGAGGAAATGAGAGTGGAGGCCATGGGATACGAACACTTTCAGTGCGTTTGAATCTACGCTAGCGGGCGCCATCCAGATGGTGTTCCAGCGTGATTTGCCGGCAAAAGAGGCGATAACCGTAGTGACAAAGTTAAGGCCCTGATCCGTCTCGCCGATACCCGCGATCTGAAGCGGCTGAAATCC
>JARFPZ010000630.1 GCA_029288035.1 Desulfosarcina sp. | reverse complement strand
TTATATCCTTATTTTTTTCCAAACCGTCCTTCTCACTTTCTCACCTTCTTACCCTCTTACCTTCTAATCTTCTATAGCCCAGTTCTCTCACCTTCTCATCTTCCATAATTCTAACATTTTACCCTTCCAAACCTTCAATATATTGGATCGCTTTCTCAAGACGAGGTATCACACGTTCGGGTCCCAAAATGGCAATAATTTCAAAAATACCCGGGCTGGCGGTTTTTCCGGTCAGTGCCACCCTTACCGGCTGAGCGATTTTGCCCAGCTTGAGCCCGGTTTGATCCATCACGTCTTTAAATACATCCTCAAGGTTTTCCTGGTTGTAGGTTGTCAGGGCCCCCAATTTTTCGGACAGCAATTTCAAGGGTGACAATGCTGCCGCTTTGAGGAATTTTCGGGCGGCCTTTTCTTCGTAGATGATATCATCGAGATAAAAAAACAAGGCGGCCCGGGCCATCTCTTCAAGGGTCTTGCTGCGGGGGGCAAGTGTTTCGATAACATTACAGATATAGTCATCCTCTTGAATTTCAATGCCGCAATCTTTTAAAAATGGTGCCAAGGGCGCCACCAGATTCTCCGGAGCGGTTGCCCTGATGTGCTCCGCGTTAAGTGCCAGCAGTTTGTCCGGATCGAAAACACCCGCCGAGCGGCCAATGTTTTTAAGATCAAATACCCTGATGAGTTCATCCCGGGTAAAAAATTCCTGGTCACCATGGGACCATCCGAGACGCACGAGGTAGTTTACCAACGCATCGGGAAGGAACCCCTGGTCTCGATATTCAGTTACGGACATGGCGCCGTGGCGTTTGCTAAGCCGGCTGCGATCGCTGCCAAGCACCATGGGTACATGTCCGAAGGTAGGCAAGGGGGCCTGCAGGGCACGATAAAGCAGGAGCTGTTTGGGGGTGTTCATGACGTGGTCGTCGCCGCGGATAATCGTATTGATATTCATGGTAATATCGTCGACAACGACGACAAAGTTATAGGTAGGGGTGCCATCGCTGCGGCAAATGACAAAATCATCTAATTCATCGTTTTGGAAGACAATATTACCTTTGATCAAATCTTCGACCACGGTGGTACCGGTGAGCGGGGATTTAAACCGTATCACCGCGTCGTCTGTTTTTTTTAGTCCTTTTTCGCGGCAAGAACCGTCGTAACGCGGTTTTTGACCGCTTGCCATGGCCTGCTGCCGCATGACGTCAATTTGATCCGGCGAACAGGTACAGTAATAAGCGTGGTCTGAATCGATCAGTTTATTAAGATATTCCTTGTAGATATCGAAGCGTTGGGTTTGGAAATAGGGTCCTTCGTCCCAGTCGATGTTGAGCCATTGCAAGGCATCGAAAATCGCGTCTACCGAAGCCTGGGTTGAGCGCCGGGTGTCCGTATCCTCGATTCGCAGGACAAACCTGCCGTTCATGTGCCGGGCGTAAAGCCAGTTAAAAAGGGCAGTGCGTGCCCCCCCCACGTGAAGATGACCAGTGGGACTTGGGGGAAAGCGTGTGATAATTTCTTCCATTTAAGTCTCCTTATTCAATTCATAAGCCACCGGCTATGCCGTAGAGAATTTAAAAGGTTCTACCGACACCGCGAGGGCATGCTTGATGGGTGCAAATCTGATCGATGCCGGCGTCTTATGAATTGAGATAAAAAAGAATTTTTGCTTATTTACTACAATTTGTTGGTACTGGCCAGCAGAACAACCACCACCCTAAACGCTTAAAAAAATAAGATAGTTGCCAATGTTGAATCGGTCAAGTCGTCATTTAAACCGACAGACCCGATAAAACAGAGATCAAGAAAATTCAGGGTTCGTCACAGCTTGAAAAGTACAACCTAAGCAATAGTTAACACTTTGATATTAATTTAATTAGTTGTGTTTTAATTTACTTAATATATCTCATTTGAGTAAGTCGTTAAGATAGGGTCGTTGCCAACGAATTTATCGCGGATGCTTAAGTGTTCATATTTTTCCATAAAAATCCTGCACTTAATGCCTGTTTCCAAATTAGCAAGTGCACCCATAAAATAAATTTGACAAATAATATTAATCGGTTATATTATAGAACGCAACAATCACCGGATAAAGCTAGTAGCACAGTTGCCACGCCGACACAAGCAAACAAAAATGATTCAGCCCTTGAAAATGCTTGACTTTCATTTGGATTTAAATTACTAGAAGCGCCATGTTAAATATGAGTAGTGAATTATATAAATATATAAATATATCGATAATTTAGGAGATTGCTTATGGCTGTGCCAAAACGGAAAAAATCCAAATCAAAGCGTGACAAACGACGAACCCATCAAAAAACAGCGGCCCCAAATCTATCAACTTGTCCTGATTGCGGTGAGGCCAAACTTCCGCATCATGCCTGTCCCAGTTGCGGTTCTTACAAAGGCCGTACCGTTATCTCAACAGACGAGGATTAATACCATTTCATATTGTCGTTATGTATAAGGAATTCTATTGATGGCTGCAGACGAAAGTTCTGAAGAAAGACAACTATATGGATTGGATCCGGAATCCAGACAAATGGTACTGGATACCGTTGGTCAACTAAAGAAGCGGCTATTGACCAAAGACAAAATTCTTGAATATGACCAAAAAGAAATTTTCCCGGAAGAAACGATCCGTGAGATGCTGGGGCCTGAGATCGGGCTGCAGCTTTTAATGATACCGGAGGCTTATGGCGGTATGGGTGGCGGTGCACGGGACACTTGCGCCATAACCCGGGAAATGGCTAAAATCTGTCTGGGGATCACCACGGCCTTTTTTGCCCTTCAGTTGGGCGCCGATCCCATTATCGTCGGCGGCACAAAAAAACAGAAACAAAAATGGCTCGGTGCCATCGCAGAGGGTACTGCACTGGTGGCTTATGCGGTTACCGAACCGGATGCGGGTAGCAATGTTGCGGCCATCAAAACCAAAGCCGACCCGGTGACCAATGATGCCGGAGATATCATCGGCTATAAAATTAACGGCAGCAAGCAGTTTATTTCCACAGGGCTTTATGCTGATTTTATCACCCTTTTAGCCAATACACCCGACGGAGCTACCTTTTTTGTCGTGGAAAAAGACACCGAGGGTTACATCCGGGGCAAAAGCGAAGAAAAACATGGCATACGGGCTTCGAACACCTCGCCGTTGACCTTTACCGATGCATTCGTGCCGGTGGAAAATCTTATCGGTGATATCCCCGGTCATGGACTCAAGCAGGCCACTAAGGTTTTCGGGTATACGAGGCTGATGGTCGCCGCTATGGCCCTGGGCGGTGGAGAAGCAGCGCTTGATGTTGCCATCGCCTATGCCAAAGAGCGGATTCAGTTTAAAACGCCTTTGTCTGAAAAGCAGGGATATACCCACAAGCTGATCCTTCCCCATATCATTCGGCTCACCGCGGCCGAGGCCTATATCGAAGAGGTTGCCGAAAGATTGGATTCCGGCGAGAAAGAACTGGTTGTGGAAGGATCGATTGCCAAGCTGTTTACGACGGAATCCGCCGACAAAGCGGCCGGCGACGCCATGCAGGCCCTGGGTGGTTATGGCTACATTACCGAGTACGAAGTAGAGAAGATCAAAAGGGATGTCCGAATTACCAGCATTTATGAGGGCACCAGCGAAATCCAGCAAAATATCATCAGCACTTTTCGCTGGAAAAAAACCCGCAAATCAAAAGGCGAATTTTACCAGTCCATCAGTGATGAGATGGACAGGCTGGATGCTGAACTCAGCGATCTCCGATGTGGAATTTACGGGCTTGCAGCCCGAGCGCTGAATCAAACCATTAGCCTGGTGAACGATCATCGTTTAACCCGGCAGCAGTATATCATGTTTGCGCTGGCCGATATGATGGCCCATGTAGAGGTCGGTGCCGGTCTGGCTCGCAGGGCATTCAAATGCTCACGGGACGGCAATCCCGAGGCTGGAAAAATTAAACTGATATCCAGACTGTTCGGCAATGAGGTTGCCCAGGTCGTGTCGCACAATATTTTGAAGATTGTATTGGGCTGCGGTGAATTCGATCATGAGATGACGGCTGAATTTCTGGCGCGAGTCGGCTACACCGAGCTCACAGCCAGCTTTCAAAATATTATCAAGGACACGGACCAGCTTGCCGACATCGTGTTTGAGAGGTGATCATGGCCGAAGTGGTTAAAAGAACCATACTGATTACCGGCGGGTCCCGGGGCATTGGCCGGGGCATTTGCATAGCCTTTGCCCATGCCGACAACCACATCTATTTTAACTACTCATCGGACGGCGAGGCTGCCGTTCAAACCGAAAAACTCGTGACCGCTGCCGGCGGGTTGGCAACCGGCCAGCGGGTGAATGTTGCTTCGCAAAAAGAAGTGGCCGAACTTGTCAAACGGGCGCTGGATGAAACCGGTCGGATCGATGTACTGGTCAACAACGCGGGCATCACCCGGGACGGTTTGATAGTTCGTATGAAAGAAGCCGACTGGGACGATGTTCTCAACATCAATTTAAAGGGGACCTTCAACTGTATCAAAGCGGTTTCCAAAATAATGCTCAAGCAACGTTACGGGCGGATTATCAATGTATCTTCCGTGGTGGGGGTGAGCGGCAATCCAGGCCAGGCAAATTATGTCGCATCAAAGGCCGGCATCATCGGGCTTAGCAAAGCCGTTGCCAAAGAACTGGCAAGCCGCAACATTACGGTGAATGTAGTGGCACCCGGATTTATTGAAACGGATATGACGGCTTCCCTGCCGGATAAAGCCAGGGCGGCGATGGTGGCCCAGAT
>JARFPZ010000597.1 GCA_029288035.1 Desulfosarcina sp. | reverse complement strand
AAATGTGCCCATATCCAGGCCGCCAATGCCAAACACGACGGTACGCCTGCCGAGATCAAAGAAGCCATGATCCGCAAACACATACCGCTCATCGAAGAAGCAGGGGAAAAAGGCGCTCAAATTCTCTGCCTGCAGGAAATTTTTTATGGCCCTTATTTTTGCGCCGAGCAGGACACGAAGTGGTACGGGACTGCCGAAAAAGTACCGGGACCGACCGTCGAAAGGCTGTCTGAATATGCTAAGAAATACCAAATGGTAATGATTATTCCCGTTTATGAAATGGAAATCGCCGGTGTTTACTATAACACGGCCGCCGTCGTGGACGCGGACGGAACTTATCTTGGTAAATTCAGAAAGATCCATATTCCTCACACCTGGCCGGGATTCTGGGAAAAATTTTATTTCAAACCCGGCAATATGGGATTTCCGGTATTTGAAACCGCCTATGCCAAATTAGGAATCTACATCTGTTATGACCGCCATTTTCCCGAATGTGCCCGGGTCCTGGCCTTGAAAGGCGCCGAAATTTTGTTCAATCCTTCGGCCACTACGGCTGGTAAATCCCAATATCTGTGGCAGCTTGAGCAGCCGGCCCAGGCGGTCGCCAACGGTGTTTTTATTGGTGCCAATAATCGCGTTGGGCTGGAAAAACCCTGGGAATTCGGCCGATTTTACGGCTCGAGCTATTTCGTGGACCCCCGCGGGGAAATACTTGTCAAGGGAAGCGAGGACAAGGATGAGGTCGTGACGGCAGACCTTAACCTGGATGAGATCCGGGAAGTTCGGGACGGCTGGCAGTTTTTCCGGGATTTGCGACCCGACATGTATGGTGATCTGAGCCGTACGATATCCGGCTGATGCCATAAGGACATTCATTTACACTGTAGATTTTGCAAACATTGAATCGACGTTGATCATTAACCCCCCTGAAGGGGAAAAAACACAAGGAGGAGAACAAATAATGAGTGAAGAACAAACCCAGGAAAAGCAGCATTGGATTGTTTATCCCCTTGGCAGTAAGCCCAAATGGGGATTGGCCGTGCTGCTCGGAATTCAGCAATATCTGACCATGTTCGGTGCGACGGTGCTGATCCCGTTCATCGTCGGCGGGGCCATGGGACTGCCTGGTGATCAACTGGCGCTGATGATTTCAACCATATTTTTCACTTCGGGACTTTGCACCTTGATCCAGCAGTCGCCCCTCGGCAATAAGCTGCCGGTCGTTCAAGGCGGTACCTTTTCTTTTCTCGGTCCTACATTCGCGATTATCGGTTTGGTAGCGGCCAAAAAACTGACCGGTCCGGAGCCCCTATGGCAAATCCAGATACAGGAAGTCGCCGGCGCCATTATGATAGCATCCGTGGTAGAAATAGTGCTCGGCTACACCGGAGTCATGGGTCAGGTTCGCAAAATCATCAGCCCCATTGTCATCGGCCCCACCATTGCCATGATCGGGTTGGCGCTTTTTGGGATTGGTGCCCCCTGGATGGCCACCAACTGGATAATATCATTGATCACCCTGATCGCTCTGATTCTTTACTCCCAGGTATTTGCGCATAAATCCAAGGTGTTCATGCTCTTTCCGGTATTACTTGCCATTTCTACCGGATGGATTTTTTCATTACTCGGTACCATCACCGGTCTGATTCCTGCTGACAATGCCGCCAATCTGGCCGGTAAACTCCAATTAATCTCCGATGCGGCCTGGATCAGTTTCAAACCAATGATGCCGTTTAAATGGGGTGTCCCGGATTTTGGCAGTGCAACATTGTGGGCCGGTGTGTTTGGCATGCTGGCAGGATACCTGGCCTCCATGATTGAATCCATCGGCGACTATTACGCCTGCGCCCGCATCTCCGAGGCACCGGTGCCGACCGGACGCATGATCTCCAGGGGACTGGGCGCTGAAGGTCTCGGATGTCTGATCGCCGGGATTTTACAGACCGCCAACGGAACCACCACCTACTCGGAAAACATCGGCTCCATCGGTCTGACCAAAGTTGCCAGCCGCCGGGTGGTTCGATGCGGCGCGGCCGTCATGTTGATCATTCCCATCATCGGTAAATTCGGCGCTGTATTGGCGACCCTGCCCATGCCCGTCGTGGGTGCCATGTTTGTGGGACTCTTTGGTATGATTGCCTCGGTGGGGCTTTCAAACCTGCAGATCGTCAATTTGAACAATTCCAGAAACTTGTTCATCATCGGGCTGTCTTTCTTTGCCGGTTTGAGCGTGCCCTTTTGGTTCACACCCCATTATGACGTTGCAACGGCCAAGATTGTCAGCGGCGCACTTTCCTGGGGGACACCCGGCAGCGTTATTAATGTCATCGGAAACATATTCCAGGCCGTACTCAGCACCGGTATGGCAGTAACGGCGATTGTCGGAATCCTTCTCGACAACCTATTGCCGGGTGCGACCCGGGCAGAACGCGGGTTGGAAGTTTGGGAAAAGGAAGCTTCCGAAAAAGCCTGGGAAGAAGCGGAAGCAGCCTGGGATGCAATGAAAGAAGGTGAAATGCGACCGATTTAAGTGGCAATGCGAACAACAAGCAGTGAAGTGGGGAATAGTCGCAACGGCTGTTCCCCATTTTTTCCTTTTTTTGGACACGGATGAACACGGATCAGACGGATGAGTTCGCTCGCTCACAATTTGAAAAATGGAATTTTGGAATGATGATTTCACCATGCCATCATTCCTTGTGGCTTCCCGAGGTGGATGGCCAAAAAAACGATATGTTTCCAAAAAGTTGCAGAAATTCCGAAACATAAAGCTCAAAAATCAGTGTTCATCCGTGCAAATCTGTGACCCCAAGCTCTATGCAGGTATCAAATCCTTGCCGAAACCGCTACTGTACATAGTGTATGTCCTCATGCTTCTGATCGGATTGGTTGCCATGTATTCGCTGCTCAATACAGGCAACCCTGACAGTTTGCTGCGCCCTTTCATCCCCGACCCCCAGGACGATTTATATGTGGCGATGGTATCTTCAGCGGTTGTCTTTGTGCTGGGTTTTTTCGTATTTTACTCAAGGGATCGGGAAGGATATCGTCACCTGGTGAAGTTGAATGGCGATCGAGTCCGCGATTTTCGCCGCCAGGGCAAAAGTGACGAACAAATTGCAGACGCCATCCTGGCAGCCATGGGAAGCAGCAGTGGTTATCGACACAATTTGGCCCGGAAAAAGCTTATTATTGCGCTTTCTGAATTCAAATAGTGATGGAAATATTAAAACAACAACAGTGGCTGATTATAGCCGTGGTCTTTTTCGGGATCATGGCCTATATTGCCTGGATCCGCTGGCGGGATCGCAAGTGGATCAATCGCCGCTTCGACAGCGACACGGTGCTGGCCATCAGTTTCGGGGTCAACTATTTCGGCAGTGCCACCGAATCCGGTAAGCCCCGCAAAAGTAGCGGATTCTTGCTGCTTCTGCCGGATCGTCTTTTTTATCGCAGTCGCTTAAAGAAATTGGAACTGGAAATACCGGCCGCCAAAATTGCTCGGGTATATCATGATCGATCGCATAAAGGGGTGAACCTGCATCAATCCCTGGTCAAAATCGATTTCTTAAATGCCGGCAATGAAAAAGACACCGCTGCCTTCAAGGTACCCTATCCCCCCCAGTGGCTGCAGGCGATAGAGAACACGTTGATTAAAAAAAGCAAGCGTTCATGAAAGGAGCTATTAATGAGTAAAGAAGTTTATGCGAAGCTTTGTAAAACCATGGCCAAAAGGGGTGGAATGTATCCAGGCATGGATATTCCGGAGTTTTATGAGCTTGTCCAGGAGCTCTTCACACCCCAGCAGGCAGCTATCAGCAATGACCTGCCGCGTGGGTTTAATTCGGCGGATGTCATTGCCGATGCCGTGGGCCAGAGTCTGGATGTGGTTGCACCGGCCCTTGAAGAAATGGCCGACAGGGGGCTGTGCATGTCCATGAAAAAGGGTGATACCATGCTGTTTGCGGGCCCGCCGTTTGTTCCCGGCATTTTTGAATATCAGTTCATGCGAGGAACCGATACGGAAAAGGACCGCAAACTGGCACGGCTAATTCATGATTATAAAGCGGCGGTCGATAAACAGCGCAAGCCTCGACAGGGTGTGTTTCCTGCCATGCGGGTAATCGCCGTAAATCGGACCATTAAAGCCGGCAATACGATCCATACCTACGATCAGGTGAAACAGTATATTGAAGACATGGAGCCGCTGGCGGTCAGTACGTGTTACTGCCGGCACCAGGCCAAGTTAATAAATGCGTCCAGCCACTGCGGCAAACCGGATGATGTCTGCTTGCAGTTCGGTCATGGGGCCCAGTTTGTCATCGATCGCCAAATGGGGCGACAGGTCGATAAAGCCGAGGCTCTAGAGATTCTGGATCGTGCCGAAGAAGCGGGACTCGTTCACTGCACCAACAACCGGCAGGAAATCGATTTTCTGTGCAATTGCTGCGCCTGTCACTGCGTCATTCTTAAAGACGCCCTGGCACACCCCAAACCCGGTCTGGCGGTAAACTCCGGCTTTATGCCTGTATGGGATTCCGAACTCTGTACTGCCTGCGAAGCCTGCATTGAGCGCTGTCCCATGGAAGCTTTAGACATGGGGGCTGACGATTTCCCTCAAGCTAATTTGGAACGGTGTATCGGTTGCGGCGTGTGTGCCACCGGCTGCCCTGAGACCGCCATTGAAATGCAAGCCAAACAAGATTTTACCGCGCCACCAGAGACTCGTCGGGATTTAAAAGCGGCCATTAAAGCAAGCTTTAAACAATAAATTTTGCTCCGAGGCCCTTAAACTAACCCCGGAGCAATTCGCTTACTCCTGCAACTTACAATCCTTGTCCCATTCCGGACAGGCGGTCTTCATGTCAGCGGTATATTTTTCCATACACTCACTGCATTCCATATCAAAATTGGGGACGTCCCCATACCGCTCTCGCATTTCCTCTTCCGAAAGGGCCTGTACCCCGCTGCAACCGCATTGGGGGCATCCGGTATTAATGGTGTAACGCTTTTTTGCCATTCAGTACCTCCTGTTTTCAAATTTCATTCATCTCTAAAATTCACGTAGCCGCCAAAAGGCGCAAAAATCGCAAAATTAAAATGTCAGGGTGTGTAAATTTATTAAGTTACCATGATCGAAGATCGAAATCCCGCCTTATTGCGAAATCACCAAGATTGAGAATTAAAATATCGGGCCATTTTATAGCCAAATTCGGGGAAAAAGTAAATGCAATGAATTCGTTTTCAATTTCGCACGATAAAAATCTTTCACCTTTCGGGCATTCTTTCAATATTGCCTCTCAGCTGCGCGATTTCAACCCCTAGACTGACACACTGAATGCCGTTCAAGCATTTTTCGGCATCTCCGTCCTCCAGAAAGGTTTTAAGTTCACGTTCGCCTTGTTTAAGGTCCACCACCCAACGTTTATTGGTTTCGTCATACTCAACATTTACCGCGATACCGCACTCACCGATATCTGGATAAATGGATCGAATTTTTTCACAAAGTTCGTTTTTGTCAATCACAATTTTTCTCCCTTATGCTGAAGCGCGCTGGAGGGACTGTTCCAAACGACGCATTGTTTTTCAATTATTGCTGATGATTGCTGTGAAGAATAAGATAAGACCGATGAGTTCAATGGCAAGATGAATTGAATCAGCAGGTGCTAAGGTTCGATGCGTCTGGCCTGAGATGAATAAAATCATTCACAGCACGCAGAAGGGCTTTTTACGGGACTGTCAAATTTGGCCTCCGGCCTGGAGGGATTGTGGTTTCGAATTGCGGATTTGCGGTTATCCTCTGGTTTTTTCCAACCGAATAAAAAACATCAACAACGCCGGTATCACAAATATAGTAAATATGGTCGAAACCGCCAGCCCCCCCAGCACCACACTGCCAAGCCCTCGGTAGAACTCAGATCCCGGGCCGGGAATCAGAACGAGGGGCAGCATGCCGATGACACTGGTCATGGCGCTCATGTAAATCGGTCGCAGCCGGGTGCGGGTCGATTCAAGGACGGCTTCGCGGTAGGCCATCCCGTGGTAGCGAATATTATTCAATGCCTGGTGAACGATCAGTATGGCGTTGTTGACAACCACTCCGATGAGGATTACAAACCCCAGCATCGTGAGGATATCAAGGGGTTGGTTCGCAAGTCCTATATTGACCAGTTTGAGACCCAGCAATCCGCCGCCGGCAGCCAGCGGTAGGGTGAACATGATGATGACGGGATAGATAAAATTTCCAAACAGCGCTGCCATCAATAAATAGGCAATGATTGCCGCCAGCAGGAAATTCCATTGAAAGCTCCGTCGGGCTTCGGTCAGTTTATCAGCCACCCCGCTTTGGCCGATATCCACCCCTTCAAGCATCCCTTGTTCGGCCAGGGGTGCGATAACCCTGGTGTTAATGATCTCCATGGCCTCCTGCAGCGGAATGGAAAAAGGCGGTGTAATTTGAAGCGTAATCGTCCGCTGTCTTTCAAGATGTCGGATCTGTGTGATGCCGGATGTTCGCTGCATCTTGGAAAGGGACGACACCGGAACAACCTTGCCGCCCTTGATGGCAATCAGAGAATTATACAGTTTTTCCGGGGTAGAAATATTATCTTCGGAGACCTTGAGAACCATGTCAATCTTCTTTTCCCCCTCTTGTTTGAACTCTCCGATCTCGCGACCGTCCATCAGCACATCGATGGCAATGCCAAAGTCACGGGCTGTCATACCGGCCGCTTTCAGCCGATCCCGATCAGGAATGATTCGCACCTCGGGGAAAAGCAATTCCAGTGATGGAACCGGCCGGACCTGGGCATTCGGAATCTCTTTCATTATCGCTCCGAAAAGCATACCGCCGATTTGAACGATACGATTCAAATCGTCGCCGCCGATATTTACTTCGATGGTTCTGCCGCGTCCGAGAGCCGATTGAAAAACGCCTGCCTGGATACTCACACCGTACATTCCCGGAATAGAATAGATCGTGCGCATAAATAGCGGTATTAACTCGCCTGCGCGCTGTTCGTGAGTACTGATGGCACCAAAGAGCATGAGTTGTTCCGCACCCACATAAAACATTTCCTCGATTCCGGGAAAACCGTTGTGGTCACTGTTGAAATACGGCTTATTCATCCGATAGATATGCTCGCCAATGGATTTTCTTTCGTTAAACGAAAGACCGGGGGGGGGAATGAGTATGTTGATAATCAGGTTGCGGTTTCCCTGGGGAAGATATTCCATTTTGGGAAACAAGAGCACGGCCCCGATGATGGAAACGAGACTGAAACAAAGCACCGTTGCCGTTCGTGTCATCCAATTTCGGGTAGCCAGTTTTACCAGCCACATCATGCCGTTTTGAATCAGGGTGCCGAAAGACCCCAGCCATGATTTTGACGGCCGGGCCGCGTGCTTACGCCGAGCAAGCATAAAAAGTTGTTTTGAGAACATCGGGATGACCGACACGGAAACAAAGAGGCTCAATCCCACGGCAGAAGTCACGGCAATGGCAATGTCTCTGAACAGCTGTCCGGCTTCGTCCTTCATAAAAACGACCGGCAAAAACACCGCAATCGTTGTCAAGGTGGACGCCAGAATCGCCCCCCATACTTCCCGGGTACCATCAAGTGCGGAGTTAAAAGCAGTTTTACCCATTCCGCGATGCCGGTCGATATTTTCCAACACGACGATGGCACTGTCAATCAGCATTCCCACCGCAAAGGCAATGCCTGCTAAACTGATGATATTCAGATTGCGGCCCAGAAGGTTCATAAAAATGAACGTTCCGATAACACTGATCGGAATTGTCGTCGCCACAATAATGGTGGAAACAAAACTTCTAAGGAAAATCAGCAGGACAATGATCGCCAGGGTTCCGCCGAGCATAATATTCTTACGAACCAGCGATATCGCTCCGAGAATGTAAGGCCTTTGATCGTACACCCAGTCCAGGTAAATGTTCAGGGGCGCCAGTTTTTCCGTATTCAGCCAGTTGACGACTTTCTCGAGCCGATCCGAGAGCTCCAGAATATTGGCATCGGGTTCGGGTTTGACGCCGATGGCGATACCCTCTTTTCCGATGTGCAGCATCGCACTGGTAAGTTTTTCATGGCCGACGCTCACCTCGGCCAAATCCGCCACTCTGATACGCTGCAGACCCGTTGATCGGATAACAATGTTTTTGATGTCTTCCGGGGATTTAAATTCTGCAACCGACCGGATGCGGTAATCTCTGCGTCCAAGCCCCAGGGTACCGGCAGAAATGTTAATGTTTTCCGCTCTTAAAATATCGATAAGGTCGGTGATGGTCAGACCATATGCCGCCAGCCTTTCAGGCTTTACGACAATATGCATCTCCTTTTCGATCCCACCGCCGATGAAAAGATCGGCAACACCCCTGGTGCGTTCGATGTACTGCCGGATATTATTCTCAAAATAAGTGCGGTACGTATAAGTAGATTGGCTGTTTTCTTTGGTGGTTTTCAACACCATCCAAATGACGGGAGAGGTGGCTGCACCGGTAGCACTGATGATGGGTTTTTCTACATTTTCAGGATATTCGGCAACTTCATCTAGTTTGTTGGAAACCCTGAGCAGGGCATTGTTCACATCGGTGCCGATGCTGAATTTGAGGGTAACGGTCCCCTGATTGTTGAAAGAAGCGCTTTCCATCTCCACAAGATCTGGAATGCCTTTTAAAACTTTTTCCTGCTCTTCGATGATTTCACGTTCGATTTCATAGGGCGTTGCACCAGGCCAGGTGGTCGTCACGGTGATTTCCGCCTCGATGACGGAAGGACTCAGCTGATAAGGCATACGGTGCAGTCCGATCCATCCAAAAAGGACCACTAGGATGATGCCAACAATCACTGATACCGGTTTTTCTATGGAGAACCTGATGATGTTCATTTTGCTGGATGCTGGTTAACTGGTTGATTAAGTTGATTGGGTTGAATAGTTGATTAAGTTAATTGAATCAACTTAATCAATCAGTAACCTTCGACGTTGAGCATAAAGCTGTCCGCATCTTTCCGCTGTCCTCTGTCCGCTGTCTTCCGTCCTCTGACTTCTGTCATTTGTCTTCCGGCTTCTGAAACGCGACCGTCTGTCCGTTTTGCAAGCGCTCATTGCCGTCAACGACAACCAACATATCCTCCGCCAGTTCTCGGGACTCGACCCCGGCGCTCAACCCGTCGTAACCGACAATTTGAACCGGTATCATATTGCTTTTGGCGTCCACGACAGCATAGACGACATTCTGCCCGAATTTGGCTATAACGGCATCTCGCGGAACCATCAGCGCCGGCGCGACATTGCCGGTCGGCAAAATGACCCTGGCCGACATTCCCTCGATCAGGGCATGTTCATTGGGGGTTCTTATCTTTATCGGAAATGTACGGGTCGCGACATCCCCCCTTGGAACGATGGCGATCACGGTGCCGAAGAAATTGCTGCCGTTTGCCGTTACACTTACCTGCATACCGGTTTTTATATACTGAATGAATCTTTCCGGTATTTCAGCCACAATGTCAATGGTGTCGTCTTTGCCGATAATCGCTACCGTGTCTCCTTCCGAAATCCATTCTCCCCGATCAACATGACGTTTGATAACGATGCCGTCAAATGGGGCCCGGATGATTTTTTTCTCGAGTTCGATTTCGAGGCGCTCAACCTCGGCTTTCAAAGAGGCCGCTTGTTTTTCGAGTCCGATGACCCGATACCTGTTTGCATCATAGGATTGTTTCGAGATGGATTTTTTTTTAATGAGTTCTTTGCTTCTTTTTAAATCGATGCCGGCGATTTCAAGTTCGGATAAAATTTGTTCAAAAGAGGCTGTCGTCGCTTGAATACTCTTGCGAAGGATATCAGAGCCAAGCTCAACCAGGACTTGCTTTTTTTTTACGCGCTGGCCTTCCTCGAAGTGCACCACGCCAACCAGCCCGCTGACCTCCGCAGCTGTATCGGATATCTCCTGGAAAAAAATCGTGGCAATAAATTCGTTTTGGGGTGCAACTTGCCCGCTCGTCACCTTGGCTACCGACACACTGGCCGGTGGTCTTTCTTTAGATTTTTCCTGGCCCCACAAACACGACGGGAAAAATGCCGGGTAAACCAGCAAAGCGAGCAAAATTATTCCATAGGGATGTGATCTACCGGCCATGCTGTTTCTCCAAGGTTGGTGCATTTTTCTAAACACAATGGATATTATCCATTTTTGTATATCATTTATCATAGAATTACAAAAAAATAATTCTGTTGTCAAAAATGACAAGGTTACCACTCATGCCGAAAATTCTGATCCATAGGTTTGGGTTTTTTGTCGGCTTAGAATGAAATCTCTCCGCGGCAAGCCGCGGAGTATCATGTTTTTGGGATTTAACTCTCTATTATCGCAGCAAGCTGCGGGGAGTTAGACCCAGGAGAGATTAAACCGATTGAGTAAAATCACAACCGGAATAAAAATTGGTTAATATTAATATACAAAAATGTATATTATTGTAACCAATAACATCGTGGAGATCTCCTACGGTAAAAAGGGAGTTCCTTACATCCACCGAATGGATAAAGCAAGCTGGAAAACAGCCGTGTTCAACGTAAAGAAAATTCGAAAATCGGAAACTTTGCAGCTGATTTTACTGGATAACCTATATGCCCAATCCGGATCCCAGGATATAATTTTCCAGGGTGGCACGGCGTTAAGGTGGGTTTATGGTGGGATGAGATTTTCGGAAGATCTTGATTTTGTGACGTCCCTGCCGGCAGAAGACATTGATAAAATTCTAACGAAAACGTTAAAGAAGATGGAAAGCGCCTGTATCGCCCAGTTCGGTACTTAAACGCCTAAAGCGCCTTCCCCATCTTTTTCGCACGCAGGATGCAGAAAAAGTCGCTCCCCATACAGCCATGTTTTTATCAAGGGCCGTTAAAGACGGCTTGATTCATCGCATCAACCGGGGCAATTACATCAATTCCTTTCTTTACGGGTTTCCAGGGGTGGAGGATGTGGCCTGCTTTTTGAAACCGCCGGCTTACATTACCTGCGAGTGGGCATTGAATTTTCATGGGATCAGCCTGCAAACACCTGTGGTATGTACAGTGGTGACGTTAGGCACTTCTGTAGGGGAAAAACGAAACATTCAATATAGGGGAATAGCCATTGAATTTTCAAAGATTTCCAAAAACCTCTATTTTGGCTTCACAGTCCATGGCAATTTTTATTTGGCCACCCCCGAAAAAGCGATATTAGATACTCTCTACTATCGTAAAGGAATCCAGGCTTTTGATGAATTGGACTCAGATGGCGTGGATTATGACGCCCTTTTTGGAATGGCGGAAAAATTTCCCACCACCGTATCCCGAGCTGTTCAAAAATTTATTGGCTCTCAGAAAAACAGAAGCGGGAGCGTGGATTGAAACAGCGCCGCTGCGGTTGTCGGCGTTGCCGACTCGATGTTGCTCCCCATTCGGAAGCGTCGATTAAAACCAGTTTCTGGCTCATGTGTTGTGCCGCGATATCTGTCGATCCTCACGCGAGTGCCTGGGATCGGCCTACTGCCTCAAAAGAGGTGTGCAACATCCTGAAGGATCTGCCTGAGTTCCTTATCCCTTTGATATTACCTTCCTGCAATTTGTCAGCCCGGAACGTTGAACCCTGAACCTTTCAACTTTAGTTAATAAAAATATCGCATTTATAATTTGACAGATAACCTTCTTTTCCCTATGATCCGCGTTGTAAACATTGGGTTGCCTCTGTTGCATACGGGGGTGTCGGCCGAAATTTTCCAACCTGCATAAATCAGCGATCACCAGCAGTGCGTGGCCCCGACCCCTTCCAGGAGGCTGCCTCATACTCCCTACTCTGCTGGTGGTCGCTGATTTACAGGTATGACGACTATGAACCTCACCGCCACCTGGAATGCTGACTATATTGATGCTCAGTATGAGCGATGGAAATCGGCGCCTGATGGACTCTCACAAGACTGGCGCTATTTCTTTGAAGGTTTTGAGCTGGCTGTCTCGGACAAATCGACAGCGGAAAAGCCCATTGACCAAGATTGGCTGGAGCGCCAGGCCCGGGTGCAGGCCCTTATTTATCGATATCGGGATCTTGGCCATCTTTTGGCTTGTCTGGATCCACTGGCAGCATGTCCCATCGATCATCCGCTCCTAAACCCATCGGCATTCAATCTCACATCCGAAGATCTTGACCTCGAATTTGTCGCCCCGCGGTTTTCAAAATCCGGCCGGGCGCCGCTGCGGACTATTATTCAGGCTCTCAAGGAAACTTACGCTCATTCCATTGGTGTTGAATTCATGCATCTGCAGGATCCGGACGAACGCAACTGGCTGCTCGATCGAATGGAACCGGGGCGAAACAAATCTAAATTCGACCATACCGTCAAACGCCGTATATTGGACAATCTATTTGAGGCGGCTTTGTTCGAACAATTTATCAATAAAAAATACATTGCGGTAACACGTTTTTCATTGGAAGGCGGCGATGCCATTATCCCGGCCTTAAATGGTCTGGTTGAACATGTGGCTCAGAAAGGATGTGGCGAAATTATTCTGGGGATGGCCCACCGTGGACGCTTAAATGTACAAGCTCACCTTCTAAAAAGGCCCTATGAAGATATTTTTTCTGAATTTGAAAGCTGCTACGATCCGGATGATTTGTCGGGGTCCGGAGATGTAAAATATCACAACGGATTCTTGACGGATCTGCAACTCACTCAATCTTCAAGCCTGCGGATTTTTTTAATAAACAATCCAAGTCATTTGGAGGCGGTGGATCCGGTGGTGGAAGGATTTGTAAGGGCCCGGCAGGATATCCAGTCAGATCAAAAACACAGCAAGGTGCTACCTCTGCTGATCCATGGCGATGCCGCTTTTGCCGGACAGGGAATCGTGACCGAGACCCTGAATATGTCCCAGCTTGAGGGCTATCGAACCGGCGGGACGATTCATCTGGTGATCAATAACCAGATCGGATACACCACCCTGCCCGAAGATGCCCGTTCCACCCGATATTCCACCGATGTTGCCAAAATGCTGATGGTGCCAATTTTTCACGTGCACGGAGAGGACCCCGAGGCGCTTGTCCACGTCTTTCAGCTTGCTGCCGACTACCGCTGGAAATTCGGCAAGGATGTGGTGATCGACGTGGTTTGTTATCGCCGCTACGGGCACAATGAGGGCGATGAACCCTATTTCACCCAGCCCTTGATGTACGAACAAATTCGACAGCGGCCTTCTTTACACCAGATGTATGCCGAAAAACTGCTGGAAGAACAGATTATTCAAAAAGATATAATTGATGATCTTGAAAAAACAATTAACTCGCGCTTAAATGCCGCCTACGATGCCGTTCACGGAAGCGAATGCCCATTTCCGTTTGCGCTTTTTTACGAAAACTGGGAAGACATTGAAGCAGATTATTCCCCTGCTCCGATAGATACCGGTGTCAAAGAAAAAACCCTTATCTCGCTGGCCCGCAAGTTGAATAAAGTTCCCGAAACCTTTACCTTAAACCCGAAGCTTGAAAGACTGCTCCAAAGACGGCTGCAAGCCGTGGAAAGCGGATACGGAATCGATTGGGCCGGTGCCGAGGCCTTGTCATTTGCCTCTGTACTGACGGAAGGCGCTCCCATTCGCCTCAGCGGGCAGGACAGTGGCCGGGGAACATTTAGTCAGCGACACAGCGTGCTGGTGGATACCCAGTCCGGCAAGAGCTATACACCACTCAATGAGCTGGCTGAGAATCAGGCGCCTTTTCGGGTATATAACAGTCTGTTGTCGGAGGCCGGCGTTCTCGGTTTTGAATATGGATATTCAATCGCCCAACCCCACGGCCTGGTTCTCTGGGAGGCCCAGTTCGGTGACTTTGCCAACAATGCGCAAGCGATCATCGATCTCTTTATTGTCAGTGGAGAATCCAAATGGCAACGGTTGAGCGGTCTGGTGTTATTGCTGCCCCATGGTTTTGAAGGTTTGGGTCCCGAACACTCCAGTGCTCGTCTGGAGCGTTTTTTACAGTTATGCGCCGCCGATAATATCCAAGTCTGTTATCCCACGACCCCCAGCCAGTATTTTCATCTCCTGCGCCGTCAGATTAAAAGCAAATTTCGCAAACCGCTGGTGATCATGACTCCCAAAAGTCTTTTGCGTCATCCGGCAGCCATATCGACGCTCGATGAACTTGCCGGTGGTTCATTCCAAACGGTGCTCGACGATCCTAACGGAACTAAAAATCCAAAAAAAATCCTGTTTTGCAGCGGCAAGATCTATTATGAGCTAGCCGCCCGGCGCAAGGAGCTGGAAATCTCAGATGTCGGCATTGTGCGTATCGAACAGTTTTACCCGTTTCCCCAAGATCAATTGAATACGCTGGTAAAGAAATATGCCCGTTCCAAAAAATGGTGCTGGGTTCAGGAAGAACCTGAAAATATGGGCGGGTGGCAATTTATCAAACCCCGGCTTGAGAGCATCACCCAACGAACGCTTACCTATATCGGCAGGAAGCCGGCCTCCAGCCCGGCCACGGGGTTTCCGGCGATATTCAAGCAGGAACAAAGCCGGATTATTGAAATAGCCGTGGGCCCGGCCACCGGGGGGAAACAACCGTCCGAGGCGGGCTAGCTGCTTGTTTTCGGCGTCTTGTTGCAGGCCACCCGTTGATAGTTAATCAGTAACTTTATTGGATGGCAGAGGCGCTAAAAGTCGGAATTCGGAATGCGGAAGTCGGAAAACAAATAACAAACAAATCACAATGACTGAAATTTAAAATCCCAAACAATTGGCTTTTGATCATACTTGAGATTTGGATATTGTGGTTTGGCATTTATTTGTCATTTGGTGCTTGAAATTTGTTATTTCTCTCCGAGCCGTAGGTTCAGATCTACGAGCCGGAGGCCCGGCTATCCGGGTTAGGCAATCATAGAGAAAATTAAGGGGTATTTATGCTCAAGGAAATCAAAGTGCCCAGTGTAGGAGAATCCGTAACCGAAGCGCTGTTGGCCCAGTGGTTTAAAGCGGATGGGGATCGGGTGAAGGCTGAGGAGCCGCTGTTTGTCATCGAGACCGACAAAATCACCCTGGAAGTGGTGGCCGAAGCCGATGGGATCCTTTCGATTACAGTACCGGAGGGGGAAACGGTCGCTATCGGCGCCGTGGTCGGTACGCTGGATACCGCTGCAGCGGCGGAAACCGCCGCTGAACCTGCGGCCGACAAAGCTAATAAAGGAGTTGAAGCAGCACCTGCCCCGGCCGAAGCGGCAGCGCCCGATTCAGCCGCTGAAAGTGCCCCTGCCGCTCCGGTCGCCGAGGTTGCCGACCCGGCTACGCCAACCCAGGAAGCCGTCGCTGAAGCGCCGGTTCTTGACAGCGG
>JARFPZ010000585.1 GCA_029288035.1 Desulfosarcina sp. | reverse complement strand
AACATCTGCACGGTCTGATTCATGCAGAATTTGGAATTGATTGTAAAGTCGAGATCGTGCCCCGCAACAGTATCCCGCGGACGACATCTGGCAAATTGGCCCGTTCGGCCATGCGAACCGATTATATCAACCGGACCGCAGCGGCAGCGGAAGAATCAGGGGACTTCAGCGCGAAGGACAACGATTCCTGTTGATCCTGCCGGACAATAGAAAAGTCATGCCGAAGAGACTTACCTGCATCATTTTGGCACTGGTATTAATCGACGTTGCACCTCCCCCTTTATGGGGCAGCGAAATTGTCTGGCAGTCAATTGGGTTAAGAGGCGGGGTAAATGACGATCGCAATGACGAAGATTTTGAACAGTACGAAGGCTTCGCCATCTGGCCGCTGCCATGGTCGCACCAATGGGATTTTGGCTGGACGCTGGGCACGTATCTTGAGGCAAATGCCGGGGTTTTGAGTGGTGGTGGGACAGCCGCCTTTGTCAGTTCCATTGGACCGGGCATTTACCTAGCTGGATTGGAGGGGATCGTAGAGATTTCAATGGGAATAAATCCGACGGTCATCAGCAAACACAAGTTTGGCGATGAAAATTTAGGCGGCCCGATTCAATTTACCTCCCATGTCGGGCTAAATTTTATTTTTACCGATCATGTTCACATTGGGTATCGCCTGCAACATATGTCCAATGGCATTATCTATGAACATAATCCCGGTCTGAATACACATATGATTGAATTGGGCTATCATTTTTAATCCCAACGCTTCATTAATTCGTTTTGGCATTTTGACCATGTAAAGATACACTAATGCTTCGACAATAGGTAAAAAATCGAAATGGCTGAAGAAATAAAATCATTTGAAATTGACCAACAGCAATCCGAGCGCATCCTGCTCGTTGATGACAATTCCACCAACCTGAAAGTCTTGGCAGGAACGTTGGATGGCAAAGGATACAAACTCTTGATCGCAAAAAATGGTGAAACCGCCTTGAAGATTGTCCGCAAAGCATGGCCGGATCTAATTCTGTTAGATATCATGATGCCGGAGATGGATGGTTTCGAGGTATGCCGTCGCCTGAAGGCGGATCCAGCCACCCAAGAAATTCCGGTGATTTTTCTTTCGGCTCTTGTTGATACCGCAGACAAAGTGCACGGGTTGGATCTGGGAGCCGTTGACTATATCACCAAACCGTTTCAGCCTGAAGAAGTCATCGCCCGGGTCAACACACATCTCACGATATATCGGCTTAAAAAGGATCTGGCGCTCAAGAATGAACAACTGCAGGACATGAATGAGAATCTGGAGCGCAAAGTCGCCGAACGCAGCCAGCAGCTCTTAAAAAGTCGTGAAGGGGTGATCTTCGGTATGGCCAAACTGACGGAGGCCCGGGACGATGACACCGGCAAGCATCTGGAACGTATCTGTAGATTTGTTGACATCCTTGCTCGCGAATTGTCAAAAAACGATCCGGAACTTGATGAAAAATGGATCAACACGGTATCTACGACCGCAGCCCTGCATGATATCGGCAAAGTTGGCATTCCGGACGCCGTCCTCCTCAAACCCGGTCGTCTGACCGATGATGAGCGCAATATTATGAAGTATCACCCGGCTATCGGCGGAGACGCACTATTGGAAATGAGGGATCATTGGGGCGCCAGCTCATTTCTGGCCCGGGCCATCGAAATCACCTTGGGCCACCATGAAAAATGGGATGGCAGCGGATATCCTTTTGGCATTGCCGGGAAAGCGATCGCACTGGCAGCCCGGCTGGTTGCGCTGGCAGATGTTTATGATGCCCTGACCTGCAAACGCATTTACAAAGAGCCAATGCCCCATGAAAAAGTCCGGCAGATTATCATCGAAGAATCCGGCAAGCATTTTGATCCGAGGGTGGTAGAAGCATTTCTCGCAACGGAGGATCAATTTCAAACCGTCGCCCTTGAAATGCAATCGGAAGAGGAAAAGGGAAATGAATGAAGGAAAAAATTTTGCTCGTCGATGATAATCCTACCAATTTTTGGAAGGCCGGACGCGCCCATTTTGACGAAGTCAACGTTCTTTCAATTGCTGATGTCAACGCCCGAACCACTGCATTGAAAAGCGTAAAAATTGACGTCATGAACCGGCCGGATTGCAAAACAGCACATTTGTTGGACAGGACAGCGGGATTACAGATTGTTAATGTGCCGGGGGCCTTGCTTTACACCTTCAACATGCTGGCGGACACCCCGCCCTATGACGACAATGATGTCAGGCTGGCACTGAAATTTTCTTTTGTTTGTTCCCTATCCAAATAACATGGAGGCATGCCGAGTTTAGTGTAAAGGAGTCCTTTTCATTGCCGGTCACCTCTTTACATCGGCCATATATCACCCACCCTGAATCCTTGCGGGAATGGATCTGAGGGATCGAGTACATAGGTGTTGAATCCAGTAATCCAGGCTTGTCCGCTAAGGGTCGGTACAACCGCTTTATGTGGCCCCACAGTGGTTTCTTCGATGAGCCGTCCCGTAAAAATGGTTCCTAAAAGCCCTTCATGGTTGAAATCTTCGTTCAATTTCAATTGACCCTTGGCATGCAGTGCGGCCATCTTGGCGCATGTTCCCGTGCCGCAGGGGCAGCGGTCGAGGGCGCCGCTCCAGGTCTCAGGTTTATCCCAGTCCAAGGGCCCCGTGGCGACCGTGACCGCGTTTTTAAGGTGGGCCTCGGGGTGCGTCGGCGGCCCGGAAATTTGGGAAATCGTGACATTTTTAAAATCCGGATTTTCCGGGTGAACCACCGGCAGTTGTTCGGCCGCCGCCGCTCTCAGTCTGGAAGAGATACTCGTAATCTCCCTTCCATTTTCCACCTTGAGCTCCAGGCCGTCAAATTGCTCGGCATCGGCGATGACATAAAACATGCCACCCCAGGCCACATCGACAATTACCTCTCCCAGCCCCTTAACATCAATCGCGACATCTGTGTGGGTGGCAAAAGCAGGAACATTTTCAAAGGTTACATTGACCACTTTTCCGTTAACACAATCGGCTTTGATTCCGATCAGGCCGGCCGGTGATTCAAGGGTTAATTCGGTTGCCGGCTCTTTCATGGGCAGAATCCCGGTTTCCAAAAGGACGGTTGCAACTGAAATGGTATTGCCCCCGGACATGGCAGGATATTCGGCCTGCTCCATGACAATGAAGCCGACGTCCGCATCGGGATGGCATGGCGGGACAATCAGATTGCAGCAGACAGGCGGGTAGCCCCGTGGCTCACGGAGCATCATCATCCTCAGATCATCCCCTTCAGCCGCCAACCACTTCATTTTCTCAAATACACTTGAACCGGGAATATGAGGCACACCACCGGTGATCACACGCATGGGTTCTCCGGCATGGGTATCCACGGCGGTGATCATTTTTTTAAAGGCCATTTTTTCTCCCTTTATATTGAATCCACATACGAGCTGAGTGTCTTGCGTATATCTTTGGGCAATCCCGGCCGGACATAGCTTTCAACTCGTTTCTTCCATTCTTTGTTGGCAGTCACTGCGATATCCTCAGACCCATTTTCCTCCCATTGGAGATAGGAGTTTCTATCAAAAAGTCTTGGATTGTAGAGGGATCTAAATTGCGCTAATGTGTGAGGATGGGTTACGAACTCCCCTTGTGGTCCGACTTGTTTCAGGGTGTCAAAGGCAAGGGTGTCTTCATTTACGGGGATACCTTTGCGCAAATGTTTGACAATTCCACAGCTTTCTTCGTCCACAATAAACTTTTCCAGTGAACTGACCATGTATGATTCGAGAATGCCGCAGGCATGGAGGATATAATTGGTGCCGCTAAGGGCAGATGTTAAGAGATTCATCATACTCTCCGCGCCGGCTTGGGCATCCACGACCTTTGCATCTGAAACGGCCCCCCCGGAGCGACAGGGAAACCCATAAAACCGCGCCATCTGTGCGGTTCCCACGCAAACCAGTGCAGACTCCGGAGCGCCCAAAGTCAGCCCCAGACTTTTCATATCGGCACAGGATGAAGAGTTGTTGAGTACAACCGGGACGCCGGGTCGAATCAGTTGGGTCAGCACAATTCCGGCAAGCGCCTCTGCCGTCATCTGACTGAGATTGCCGGCCAAAGTCACCGGTGTGGTCAGGCCGGCAACGCCCAAACCGCCGATGCGCTGGGGTATACCGTTTTCAGCACAGTAGATCATCATTTTCAACATGGTGCCGTCATAACTCATGGGCGAAAAGGAGTCGGTGATGGATATAAAGCGAGGCTGTGCAATTAAGGAGGCTCGGTCACCATAGAGGATGCTGCATTGTTCAAATGCATACCGCATGGTTTTTACGTCCTTGGAAACAACCATGGGCTTGTCGCAATATTCAAGGGTGGTCCGAATATATTCAGCCGTTCGTTTCTTCAATGGGATATCGGTCATTTCACAGGGAACCGTGCTCGCCATGTCAATGTGCGGGCTTTCCTGGGTGAGTTTGGTGAAATTTACAAAATCCTCTCTCACGCCTTCCCGCCTGCCTTTATCAAGATCGAGAACAAAGGGAGATCCGTAGCAGGGAATCATCACCAACGCATTTTGATTAAAAACAACATTGGTTTCGGCACAGCGTCCATAGAGAGTAAATTCGGCCGGAGGAAGCGTTCTCAACTCTTCCACGAGGGCTGTTTCAAAAAACACTTTCTGACCATCAGCCCTGCAGCCGGCTTTTTTTAATATTTCCACTGCCGGATCATAGTTGAACAGGACACCGACTTCGTTGAGCAGACGAAGCGCATTCTCGTGTATCGTCTCGATCTCTTTCTGGTCTAATAATTCAAAAAATTTCATTTCGAAATTGAGAGTATTCTTCCTTAACGCGATCATATGCTTTTTTATCGCCGCCGACGTAGATACTCGTGTTGCCAAAGTCAGCACCCAGGTGGGACAGATTGCTGACCGGCGATTCAAGGCTGAGCACGCCTTTCTCTTTTGCTTCCTCGGCGATACGAAGGGTATTGTGATAGTCCGTCGTTGATGTGTCGACCCAGATAAATGTGATTTGAGTTTTTCCGGTTTTTTCTGTCATCCTTTAATTCCTTACTACCCAAATGAGTCGCGTGGATATAAAAACAAGTAGTTTGATTTTACTGCTGCTCGCCTAACCGATGCAATATTTTACAATCGGATTCTGCACCGCTCCCCCATACATGCCGGAATGCAAATCGGAATCAGCCCCCGTCACGTTCACCTGAAGGCCGCATAAGCCGCGTAGTGACGTTAGAAGACTCGGTTGATCTTCACTCCATTGCCCGCTGTCGGCGTTTAAGATCACGTCACAGCCAAATACCTCGCGATTGATCTTTAAAAATTCAGACAATTGAGGACTGCCAATTTCTTCCTGTCCTTCAAATAGAAACTTGAGGTTAACAGGCAGCGCGCCGTCAGTGCGCAGCAATGCCTCGACGGCAATTATCGGGATGAGCATATTGCCCTTGTTGTCGGAGGCCCCCCGGGCATAGATCCGTTCATCCCGAATGTCTGGTTCAAACGGTGGCGTCGTCCAAAGCTCCAGCGGATCCGCCGGCTAAACATCGAAGTGACCATAGATCAAAACCGTCGGCTTGCCGGGCGCATGCAGCCACTGCCCGTAAACCACGGGATGGCCGCCGGTGGGCATGACTTCAACCGCCTCCATGCCGGCTTTGCGCAGCCGCTCCGCCACCCATTCGCCCGCCCGCCTGACATCGTCCGCATGTTCGGATAAACTCGATATGCTCGGAATCCGCAAAAATTCGGTAAGTTCTCCCACATATTGCTCCCTGTGTTCTTCCATATAATTTTGCCAGCTGCCCATATTCACTCCTTCTTTTCCGATTGAATACCCTCAGATTTTATTGAAAATAGATAATATAATTCAGAACGTTTCGACCAAATTTAGTATTGTTGGCGCCACAACTGACATTTCTGTTGCATCGAACTATTACGATACATCAGTAGTTCTGAATTTTAAAGTCCCATACTAATCCTTTCACAGAAGATCAAGATTTATTCTTGGCCGGTACAAGTCGTTGAAATTATCTTGTACCCGCATTATTTTGGTGATAAAAAATCGAGGCTTCGGATACCTGCCCCAGGCAACCAACATAACCGGAGATCTATCCCATGCAAACGGAATTCAAAGCAATCTTATTTGATATCGACGGCGTATTGGAATTTCAGGGCCAGGCCTACCCGGGAGCCCCTGAACTGCTGGATTTTTTGCGCCGCAAAGGAATCATCATCAGGATACTGACCAACAGTACCTTGAAAAGCAGGAAACACTGTGTCGCAAAGCTGACTCAGCGGGGGTTTCATGTTCGTCAGGAAGAGGTGATCACGGCTTCCTATGCGACCGCCAAGTACCTGAAAACCCTGAAGCCCAAATCATGCTGGGTAATGCTAAATGGGAAGGGTATTGAAGAGTTTGAAGGCTTGCACTTCGACCCTGACAGCCCGGAATACATTGTGGTGGGGGATTATCGCGAAGGATTTAATTTTGATAATATGAATAAAGCCCTCAAGCTGCTGTTGACGGGTTCCAAACTGATTGTCATGATACCGGAAAAGGTGGATCATAGTCTGGGGAGCGTCGAGCTCACCGTCGGCGCCTACGGCAAAATGCTGGAAGACGCCGCCGGTATCAAGGCCACCTGGATTGGCAAGCCCAATAAATACATATTTGAAGTGACGCTGGACACGTTAACGGTAGATCGTAAAAATGTATTAATGGTCGGGGACCGGGTGGCAACGGATATTATCGGCGCCAAAGCGGCCGGGATCAAATCCGTTCTGGTCAAAACCGGCGAATTTAAAGAAAGCGATTTGAATGGCGATGTTCAGCCGGATTATGTCTTTGACGCTGTCAGAGAAATCGAAAAATTCTTCTAGCTTTTTGAAGGCGATCATATTTGTTTGTCGTAGCCGTGCTTGATTCCAATTTCAGGGCTCCTGACCTCATCTATGAAAAATTCTCGGGAGGCCCTGAACTCAAAGGAACCTACAAAAATTATAGAACAATTGTTCGTAAATTCAAGATCCAACATCATCTTTAAAAAGATGGCATCAACGCCGGTAGTTATTTCGTTGCAAACCGTGAAAAACTCGGGTCCAAGTGAACGTAAAGCCTTACAGGGCTATATCTGTAAATTCATTTGATCAATATTTTTGCCTGTCGTTGCAAATTACCTGAAGACGTCGCTGTACGGCTTAACGCTCACTAAGCCCCTCAGACAGTTTCACTATTTGCAACGAAACATCCACCAGCTGATAACGACAACCTTGGTTTTGGCTATAGAACCGAAAAAAATAAGAAATATAAATTCAGAACGATTCGCCGGAAATCCATCATTGTTGGTGCCACCACAGATATTTATGTTGCATCAGATTTTCGACACGTCAGTAGTTCTGAATTTATCCTTGACATCAAGTGGGTTGCGAATCATATTCTTCGCTGAAGCGGCGAAACGCCGAAATTAGAAGACAACCGCGGTGAACGCTTTGAAAAGAGGTAATGCATGATGAATTATGTCGAACCGCCCCCCGCTCCCAAGCCGGGTGAAAGAAAAACCAAAGGGAAACTACCTAAAGTTCTGGTCAAGCCGTCCAAAAAACGCAAGATTATTATTGAGAAGGCTCAGATTCGGGACGTAGAAGAAATTCTTGAATTGGTGAATGTCTTCGCCGAATCGAACTTAATGCTTCCCAGGGGGCCCCAGTATCTGTATGAAAATATCCGGGATTTTGTCATCGCCAGTGATCGCAATGTTCCGGTTTACAGTCTGACGGACACCAGGGAAGACTTGCACCTGATCGTCGCCTGCGGTAGCCTGCATGTCCTCTGGGACGATATTGCCGAGGTCAGGGCGCTGGCGATTCATCCGGATTACCAGCACTTGGGTTTGGGAAGCAAATTAGTTGAATTTATGAAAGAAGAGGCCAAAAAACTGGGGATTAAGCAATTGTTTACGTTTACCTTAACGGAAGATTTTTTCAAAACATTGGGATTCAAAAAAATAAAAAGAAAAAGTCTCCCACCGAAGGTATGGGGCGAATGCAGTCGCTGCCCGAAATATTTCCACTGCGATGAAATCGGCATGGTTCTGGACCTCTGATCTCCCTGAGTTTTGAAACCCAAATTAAATATATCGATTTGACTGGCCGCTTTTCAGGACGGCTGGGATAAGGATTCAGAACTTATAACACTTATCGAAAGGAGACAGCCAGATGGCAAGTTACATTCTCTCGGATCCCAATTTTAGTGACGGCACCCACCCGGAGGTTATAGAGGCGATCATGGAGCCGCTGAGGGGGCGCGAAGGCGTGAAACTCATCGGGTACGAGCCTGATTCTGACTTCGACCGCCTGCCGGCCGAGTTGATAGGTCGGCCCGAGGCGATGAAAGAGGCATTGCTCGACGCGGCCGGCAAGGCGTACGAGCTCATCGACATGGGAAAGCAGCACGGCCGCCACCCGCGTATCGGGGCCGTGGATACCATCGAGATCTACCCGGCTAAAGACATTACCATTGAGGATTGCAAAGAATTCGCCGAGGAGCTTGGCCAGGAGTTGCATAAGCGGTATGATGTACCTATTTATTTCACCGGTAAGAACGCACGACGCCCGGAGAACGAGGGCCTGACCTTCATCCGCAAGGGCAATTACGAGGGACTCAAAGAGGCCGTCCTGGTGGATCCGGAGCGGGCTCCCGACATCGGACCGGCGAAGTTGCATCCGACGGCGGGAGCCACGATCGTCGGCGCCTTGGAGGAACACGATGCGTATTTCAACGTGCTCCTGGACACGACGGATTTATCGATCGCGAAAAAGCTGGCCGGTTATGTGCGAGGCAAACATGGAGGTTTCACCAACATCCAGGGCGTTATCGGTCTACCTCAGACTCATCGTCGAACGGGCAGGGCTTGCGTGGCAGTGTCCTGCGAAATAACGAATCCTCTGAAGACACCGCTTCACCGCGTCTACAACCTGCTCAAGGCTGAGGCCGCTCGGTATGGAGTTAATGTCATCGCAGGGCAGATCTGCGGTACCATCGAGGCCGAGGTGCTCGTCCAGACCGCCGAGTGGTACCTTCAACTCGAGGGAATTAACGGACCTTGGGATTACAAAAACCAGATCCTCGAGAATCATCTCCTTGAGCTCGAGTCTTAGCCCGTGACTGTGGCGCAGTGACGCTGAGAGGGTGGCTTAGGCTGTCTCAGTAAATTGACAGGGCATGGCGTTTCAGCTATGCACGGTCGCCGACAAATCGGTAGCCGACGACGAGTCGGTTCGTCGAATGAACCGGAATTGAATATTGATCCGCCGGGGCGAACCTTAAATATTCAATCTACATTCGACAATATTCAATCATTTGAAGATAGCGAAAGTATCCCAATACACTTTTTTTGCAACAAATTGCATAGACATAACTCATCAGTGCCTACCCATGCAGACTGAAGAAAAACTGGAAAAACGCATCGCATACGAAAAAATGCTTGCCGGTATTTCGGGGCAGGCCGTATCTGTTTCCAATCTGGACGATTTTTTGAGCGCTTCGCTCAAGAGCATGGGAAGCATTCTGGATGTCAGCCGCATCTTCATTTTCACCTACCAACCGGTGTCCGAAACATTTGCCTGCATTTGCGAATGGGTAGCCCGGAGCATCACCTCCCTCGCAGACCTGGATGAAATGAAGATAACCATCCCCTGGGGTACCAAACACCTCAAAGATGGCAAGATCATTAATTATCAGGACACCCGGGATATACCTGGTGACCAGTATCGCGCGCGCCTCTTGGCGGCCCATGTCAAGTCTACCTTAAACGTACCGCTGTTCATAAAGGGCCAACTGTATGGGTTTATGGGGTTTGATGAGTGCCGCCACCACCGCAAGTGGATAGACGAAGATGTTTACATTCTGACCACTGCCGCTCAAATTATTACCCGGGCAATTGAAAACAAGCAGTACGAAGAAGAACTGGAGCGGCACCGCAGCCGTCTGGAATCTATCTTCAGCAGTGTCCAAGATGCCATCATCACGGTGGACACTAATTTGAACGTGATCGAAGCCAATAAAGCAGCCGAAAAAATATGTGGCTTTAAAATAGATACCGGTCAGCCTTTTACCGACTGTACCCGTGAGTGCGATCGGTCGTGCCTTGAAATATTACAGAAAACATTGAGAAGCAGGAGAGCCAACCAGGACTATCAGATTGAATGCGGGCACCATGATCGAAGCAAACTGATCGCCATGGTCAATAGCTCCCCCCTGCTGGACAGCGGTGGAAACTTTATGGGGGCCGTGCTGGTAATCCGGGACATCACCCGATTGACCCACCTTGAAGCGGAATTAAAAGAGCGTCATCATTTTGCAAAAATTATCGGTAAGAGTGAAAAAATGCAAAAGGTTTACAACCTTTTGAAAATTCTAGCCAACCAGACAACAACCGTCTTACTGACGGGCGACAGCGGGACCGGCAAGGATATGGCCGCCAAAGCCCTGCATTATACCGGAACCCGGGCCAACGGACCGTTTGTAACCGTCAATTGCTCCGCCCTGGCGGAAAGCCTGCTGGAAAGTGAGCTGTTTGGACACGTAAAAGGCGCATTCACCGGCGCCGAAAGAGACAAAATCGGCCGCTTTGAGGCAGCGGATGGGGGTACGATTCTGCTCGATGAAATTGGAGACATCTCACATTTAATCCAGCTCAAGCTGTTGAGGGTTCTCCAGGAAAAGGAATTCGATCGGGTCGGCGAATCGAATCCAAGAAAAGTGGACGTCAGGGTCCTGGCATCCACCAATCGAAATTTGAAGGAAGCCATTCGAACGGGAAAATTTCGTGAGGACCTTTATTACCGCCTCAATGTCATTGAAATTCATATTCCTCCGTTGCGCGAACGGTATGAAGATATACCCTTATTGATCAATCATTTTTGTGACGTTTTTCAAAAAAGTTATGAGAAGAACATCAACGGCGTTTCGGATGAAGTTTTGCAGGCTTTTATGAACTATGGTTGGCCGGGCAACGTTCGCGAGCTGGAACACGCCATCGAAAGGGCCTTTGTGCTGTGTCGAGACCAAACCATTCAATTGGCCCATATACCGGCCGAAATCAGAGATTGTACCCGTATTATCAAACGCGCTGTCGACAATCGAACCAGTGATGACCCCGAAGCGATCCGTTCTGCCCTGGAAATGACCGATTGGAATATTTCCAAAGCTGCCCGCCAGCTGGGTATCAGCCGCTGGACGATGTATCGGCGTTTCCAGAAATATAACATCAGCAGACCTATCGACAATTTGTAGCACCGCACAGGTTTGTGTGCTACATTAATGTGACTTGCAACACCTAAATCGATCTTTTTGGAAAGTCACCCAGCCTAAGAACTCACGCAACTTATTAAAAATACATTCAATAGATGGTTATTTCCTTTCTCCCTGTTTTTGGCATCGTATTTGCTGTCTTGTAATTCCTTGGACTATCGGGCCACAATTTGCACCAGTTTTTGACCCGAAAGCCTCCTCTTCCCGATTAACCCATATAAATGCAGCTTTGTGTCATGGGGGGCTGACGACATAAAAACAAGATCATTATGTCCGAGACTGTACTATATCAGGGGTATTTGGGCAAGTTCCGCCAGAAAGGTAATTTTATGCGATTTAGGTGTATCATCACCCGATGGTTTCGTCCCGATTTGCATTAAAACAGCAAATACCACGTGCATCATTATAACAGGTCGTTGGTACTACCAAAACCATCGATGGAATATTATTTTCGACAAATATTATCAAGGAGGTAGGAATGGCATTTAATCTGAGAAACCGACACTTCTTAAAATTACTGGATTTTTCACCGCAGGAAATCAAATTTCTGTTGGATCTATCCCTGGATCTTAAAAAAGCCAAATACGCCGGCCTCGAGCAACCGCGGTTAACGGGTAAAAATATCGCCCTGATTTTCGAAAAGGCGTCTACCCGGACCCGATGTGCCTTTGAGACCGCATCCTATGATCAGGGTGCCCATGTGACCTATTTGGGTCCCACAGGTTCTCAAATGGGGACCAAAGAATCCATGAAGGATACGGCCCGGGTGTTGGGTCGCATGTATGACGGTATCGAATACCGCGGCTTCGGTCAGGATATCGTCGAAGAGTTGGCTAAATATGCTGGGGTGCCGGTCTGGAACGGATTGACCAACGAGTATCACCCCACCCAGGTACTGGCGGATTTTTTGACCATGATGGAGCACTCCGCTAAACCGCTACGCCGGATGTCCTTCGCCTATCTGGGCGATGCCAGAAACAACATGGGGAATTCTCTGCTAGTAGGGGCGGCCAAAATGGGTATGGATTTTCGATCCGTGGCCCCTAAAAGCGTCCATCCGGATAAAAAGCTGGTGGCCATGGCAAAACAGATTGCTAAAAATACAGGCGCCAAAATTACCATCACCGACAACCTGGACAAGGGCCTCAAAGGCTGCGATTTTCTCTATACCGATGTGTGGGTATCGATGGGCGAGCCCGAGAATGTCTGGAAGCAAAGAATCAAGTTGCTAAAACCCTATCAGGTCAATGCAGCCGCCATGAAAAAAACCGGCAATCCGGATGTAAAATTTTTGCACTGCCTGCCGGCATTTCACAACCGTGAGACGGTCATCGGAGAAGAAGTCTACCAGAAGTTTGGCCTGGAGGCCATGGAGGTCACCGAGGAAGTTTTTGAGTCTCCGGCATCCATCGTGTGGGACGAAGCAGAGAACCGAATTCACACGATTAAGGCCGTTATGGTCGCCACCCTTGGCTGTTGATGCAGAATCGAAAAACGCATGACGCCAGGATACAGAATTTCCTCGGAGGTATGAAAAATGGCAGAAAAACCAATTATGCTGGTCGCCTTTGGCGGCAATGCCCTGATCCAGAGCGGGCAAAAAGGAACGGCCGAGGAGCAGTTTGAGAACCTCAAGCTGACCATGCGCCAGATTGCAAAACTTTCCAAAAAATATAAGATCGTCATCACCCACGGCAACGGACCCCAGGTCGGCAACCTGCTCTTGCAGCAGGAAAGCTGTGACGCGGTTCCCAAAATGCCCCTTGAGATCATCGGGGCCATGACCCAGGGGCAGATTGGCTACATGATCGAGTCCTCCTTGGACACTGCCTTCATGGAATTGGGGGAAAACGATCAGCAGCACTTTGTCACGCTGATTACCTATGTGGTCGTCGACGAAAACGACCCGGGGTTTCAAAACCCCACCAAACCCATCGGACCCTTTTACACTGAAGCAGAGGCTGAGGGGCTCAGCTATACGCTCACTAAAACCGATAAAGGCTTGCGCCGGGTGGTGGCGTCTCCTAAACCGCTTGCGATCGTGGAGCACCGCGAGATCAAAAAGCTCATCGAGATGGATTTCATTGTGATTTGCTGCGGCGGCGGTGGGATCCCGGTTATCCGAAAAAACCGAAAATTTCGCGGTGTCGAAGCCGTGATTGACAAGGATTTGGCCAGTTCCGTCCTGGCCCAGGAAATCAAGGCTGATATTTTTGTGATCGCCTCCGACGTTGAGGGTGCCGCTATCAACTGGGGCTCAGCCGATCAGAAAATGCTGCGCAAGGTACCGCTGACGGAGATGGAAAATTATGTTCAGCAAGGCCAGTTCCCGGCCGGTTCGATGGGCCCCAAGGTGGATGCGGTTATGCAGTTTACCGCAGCCACGGGCAACCGGGGCGTCATCTGCCAGCTATCGGATATCGAAAAAGCCATTGCCGGAGAGGCCGGCACAGAAATCATTAAATAATCGGACACGGATCATCACGGATGAACACGGATTGGTAAAATTATTTTTTTTTAGATCTGTGTTTATCGGTGTAAATCCGTGTCCCAAGACTTGAAAAAGTGGAGGAAATTATGTCGAAGAAAAACGTAATTATCATCGGAGCTGCTGGAAGGGATTTCCACAACTTCAACACCTATTACCGAGACAATGAAGCCTATAACGTGGTGGCCTTTACGGCCGCCCAGATTCCGGACATTGAAGGCCGTAAATACCCGGCCGAGTTGGCCGGCAGTCTTTACCCGGACGGGATTGCGATCCACGCCGAGGAAGATCTCTCCAAACTGATCAAGGACCTGGATGTGGATGACTGTGTGTTCTCGTACAGCGATGTGCCCTACCAGCACGTCATGTCGGTGGGCGCCCTGGTGAATGCGGCCGGTGCCAATTTTGTCATGCTGGGACCCGGAGATACCCAGATCAAGAGCACCAAACCGGTAATCTCGGTCGGTGCGGTGCGAACCGGTTGCGGCAAGAGCCAGACATCGCGCCGGATTATTGAAATCCTGATGGAAAAGGGCCTTAAGGTCGTGGCCATCAGACACCCCATGCCCTACGGCGACATTGCGGCCCAGAAAGTGCAGCGTTTCGCAGCGCTTTCCGACCTGGAAAAGCACAACTGTACCGTCGAAGAGATGGAAGAGTACGAGCCGCACGTCGTACGCGGCAATGTGATTTACGCCGGCGTGGATTATGAAGCCATCGTGCGGGCGGCCGAAAAAGATCCCGACGGCTGCGACGTCATATTATGGGACGGCGGCAACAACGACTTTCCGTTTTACCAGTCGGATCTGCACGTCACCGTTGTCGACCCCCATCGTCCCGGTCATGAGCTGACCTATTACCCGGGCAACGTCACCCTGAGGATGTCCGATGTGGTGGTCATCAATAAAATGGACAGTGCCGATGCCGCCGGCATCGAAATCGTACGTCAGAATATTGCCTCCGAGGCCCCGGATGCCATCGTTATCGACGGTGCTTCCACCCTGGATGTGGATGATCCGTCCGTGATCAGGGGCAAAAAGGTGCTGGTTGTCGAAGACGGGCCGACCCTGACCCACGGCGAGATGAAAATCGGTGCCGGCGTGGTGGCCGCCCGCAAATTCGGGGCCGCCGAGCTGGTAGACCCGCGACCTTACACCGTGGGCCGTTTGACGGAAACCTTTGAGATCTATCCTGAAATAGGCGAGCTGCTGCCGGCCATGGGCTACGGCGAAGTGCAGCTCAGAGACATGGAGACCACCATTAACAACACCGAATGCGATGCCGTGGTTATCGCCACGCCCATCGACCTGAACCGGATCATCAAGATCGAAAAACCCAACACCCGGGTTTACTACAACCTGCAGGAAATTGGGCGGCCGAACTTTGACCAGGTGCTGGAAGACTTCGTCAAAAAAAACAATCTTTCTTAAGTCATAACCTTTCTTATATGGGAGCGGCCTGCTTGCGGGCCTGCTCCCGGCGATGCTTTTTCCAAAGCAATTATTCGTGAAAGGTAATCACCATGGCTTTTAATCTAATGTAACAATGCACAATGGGGTGCAACAACAAGAGGTAACGAAGGAGGTACCGTAATGACAGAAAAATCGGAACGGAAAGTCAAGAAGGAAGAATATGATGTGGTACTCCAAGGACAACCAGCGGTTAAGCCGATGGTTGTATCACAGCGGGAGGGGGAAGCATTCAGGGTATGGTCTCCGGATGAGTTCTCACGGTTGAAGCGGGTCCTCATCGGCAGACCGGAGGGAACCAACATGCCGGCCCCCGAACCGGCTTGGCGGTACGATGTTCCTGGTTGCAAGCTACCCAGTTATATGCCTTTTCCCCAAGACATGGTCGCTGCAGCCAACGAGCAAATGGACTATTTCGTGAAAACGCTCGAAAACCGGGGAATTCTCGTTGACAGAATCCCGATTCTGCCGATGATGATGAACCGACCGTTCAATAGTCCCATCGGCTGGGGACAGCATAACATGCACGGGGTCAACAATGTGCGTGACGTAACTTTGGTTCACGGCCACGTCATTGTCGACGCGCCAACGGTTCGACGGACCCGCGTTTATGAGCGGTTCAACCTGCGGCCGTACTTCAACCTACTCGCCAAGGAAGACCCCAACTGTTATCACACGTCAGCTCCCTTCCCGATGCTGACAGATGAATCCTACGACATGGACTACTATCACGACCGGACATCACGAACTGATGAGGAACAGCGCGAGATGTTGCTGGCGGCCCAGTTCCAGCAAAAAAACGGGGAATTCCCCTGGGAATCCCTCTGGGACGGCGCTGATATCTGGAGCCTCGGCAAAGACATGTTCTACCAGCGCTCAGCAGTCGGCAACCTTGCGGGCGCAGATTGGCTGCGGCGGTTTTGCAGAGAGCACGGATTCCGTTTCCACGCCGTAACGTTTGATACGCCGATCAACAGTGACCGGCCGACCAACTTCCACCCGTGGCACATCGACGTGAACATGTGTACGCCGCGGCCTGGTCTGGTCATCCTCAACCCGGATTGGCCCCCGGTTGATGAAGGGTTCACCCAGCTCTTCAAACAGAACGACTGGCAAGTCGTGTTGGGCGCCCGGCCAACCCGTGTTCACAAGAACAAGATTTATCTGACCGGGTTGTACGAGGGTAAATCCTGGATCTCCCTTAACACATTCAGTATTGACGAGAACGTGATGTGTGTGGAAGCCGGCGAAACAGCTTTCATGGACCAGCTCGACAAGCTGGGCGTGGAAGTGGTTCCGATTCCGTACGAAAAGGTGATCCCATTCGGCGGCGCCCTGCACTGCACCACGCTCGATATCGAGCGAGACACCGG
>JARFPZ010000581.1 GCA_029288035.1 Desulfosarcina sp. | reverse complement strand
GTAAACGGCAGCACTCGGCTCGCCTTATCACCGCCGTCCCTGAAGATAACAACCCGGTGCAGGTTGTTGCCCTTGACCAGCGAGGTCCATTCGTAACCGATAAAAGCAGTGAACTTTCCCGGATCGTTGTAACGCTCGGCGGCCTCGATCATTTCGTCCCAAGTGGAACGCATCAGCTTGGGGTCGTTGGTCGGCCAGGGAAACTTATCCTGGGAAAAGAGGTTGATGATCTCCAGGGCCGCTTCGACGCCTGACTGAGCGCCTTCGTTGACCATCTGGTGCCAGCGCCGGCCCTGCTCCTTGCCCATGAGGTAGGGATCACCCTTGAGCAGCAGGGGAAAGAAGCCCATGGCGTCGGAATGGTCGGCAATCACCACGAAATCTAAGGGACGGCCCATCTTCGCCCGGTAGCCGGTGGCGGAGACAACCTCCTCACCCCGCGTGAACCGGTAGGCCTCGTCCAGCCCGAGGCGGTTGCCGAAGGCCCCGGCATCCACCGACAGTGAGGTGTGCAGATGGGTGTCGCCGAAGAAGACCCTGGTGGGGTACCCGCGGTTAGCATAGGGCGAAAATTCTTTCTTCGCCGGTTTCATTTCATCCTTTTGCATGTATGCGTTGGTGATCGCCTGCGGGGAACTATTTGCACCGAGCATCAGACCGAGGGTAACCAACAAACTAATTATTCGACAAGATTTCATAACGCTCTCCTTTTTAATATCATAGGGCTTCAGCTTTCTGGCGTGTACCAGATCGGCGAGGTATAAGCGCGCTCCTGGGTGGTCATCGGGACCTCGTCCGACATTTTAATTTGGAAGCGTTTGGCCTCGTACGCCGTCCAGCGTGGTGTCGGAATCTCGATGACGCGGGCGTAGTAGAAAGCCTTTAACGATGAATCGAAATCAGGGTCCTGCCACACTGTGATCAGTTCCGGTTCACCGATGGTATTGGTCCAGGTGGCATTGGCAACATCGACCGTGTTACCGACCGGCGGAATTTTGTCATCCGGACCCGGTTGCCGATCGTCGCTCCAGGCGACGTCGTAAACCCTTTCCTGGAGGTTACCATCCCCGTCGAGCCACCCTTTCACGATCTGGATACGATCCAAGTTTCCGCTGTAAGGATCCTTCATGGCGGCCACGAGGAAGCTCGGTGCTTTCCCTTCAGGGGCATTGCTCAGATCTCCACCCATAGGTACACCTTTGGCATAACCAATTCCCGCCGGTAACCTTGACAGGGCATCTGCATCTTCAAACGCCCAGCCACCGAAGAACCGAACGGTAATGCGTGGTCCGGTAGTGGCATAGGTCTCCTTGCGCTTCATGGCATCGAAGATCGCCTCGCGGGTGTTTTCCGTGGCCCAGACCGCCGCATATCCGGAAGCAGCCTGCCGCCAGCCGAGAACAGTGAGGTTCGGGTCCGGTGCCTCGATGACAACGTGCTTCCAGCGGTGCGGCTCCGGCTCGACGCCCGAGTGCTTTCCGAAGAAGTTTTCCTCCTCGACCGCCGCCAGGGCCGTGTGCGAATCGGTGCTTCCAATCATGCCGAACTTGAAGGGGTTTACCCCGAGTTTGTCCTCAAGCTTGAGACCAAGCTTAAGGCCGGAACGCGCGTATTCGTATTCCAGCATCTCCGGTTTCTTGACTTCGGTACCGTTCAGGTTGGAACGGTCCCAGGTTTCGTAGTCGGCAAACTCGTCGTTCGGCGACAGCAGAGGGTGTGCTTCCCCGTCGCCTTTGATCTGGGTCACTTCGACCAGCGGCTCCATCCGGGCGCGCAATTCGGCAATCTCCCGTGTCAGCGGTTGACCGTCAAAAGTTTCCACAGAAAACATGCGGCCGTTGCTGAGATTCCCGTTGTGGGGGATGGCCAGCACTTCGGCGCCGGTTTGTTTTTGAAAGGCGTCCAGCGTCTTCCAGAGATCCTCGGGATTCTGGCTGTCGAACTGAGAGTACGGCAGGGTGCGATTGGCCTCAGAGGCGTCCCCCCGGAAGATGACATTGCGATGCAGGTTGTAGCCCCCGATCGCGGTCCATTCGTAGCCGATCAGTGCCGTAAAGCGGCCCGGCTCGTTGTACCTGTCGGCCAGCGCCGTGTAGGCCCGCCAGGCATGTTTCACCGTTTTTTCGCTGTTGATCGGCGGCTCTTTTTTTGAGAGCGAATCGACAATCTCCATAGCGGCCTTGAAGGCTTCATCGGCATTGCCGCCCTTCAGCATGTCATACCAACGTTTGCCTTTTTCCGTGGACAGGATTTCCTGATTGCCTTTGAGAAGTTGTGGCATCAGCCCATACATTTCAGCATGATCGCTGATCACCAGGAAGTCAAGAGGGCGCGAAAGCTTCGCCCGCAAGCCATGGGTGGTGGTCACCTCCTCGCCCCGGGCAAAGCGAAAGGCATCCTCCTGCCCGAGTCGGCACATCGTGCCGGCATCCACCGACACCTCGGTATGCAGGTGCGTGTCACCCCAGAAAACCGCCGTGGGAAATTCCCGGCCGGCGTACGGCGAATAGGACGGTTTCTCGGCCTTGACGTCGCCTGCCATCGGAACCATATCCTGTGCCCATGCGGAAGTTACTATCAGTGTCGCCAGCCCCGTAAGGACAAGCCATTTTTTAGTTTTAATCCTGATATTCATTTTCGTTGTCTCCTTCAAACAAAGAATCCGTAAGTTCGTTCGATTAACCAGAAGGCGGCAAGTGTGCCGATCACGTAAGACGCCGGTCGGGTCACCGCCGCACCGGACAAATATGATCGCTCAGCAGCAGCGCCAAGCCTGCCCATCAATTGATTGACAAACCGGAAAAACAGGAAAACGGCGGCCACAAACAGCAGTTGCCCCGCCTCTACACCCACGTTGAAAAAGGCCAGGGCCAGGGGAATGGCATCGTCCGGCAAACCAACTTCCCGCAAGGCATCGGCAAACCCCAGGCCATGTAATAAACCGAATAAAAAGGCCACGATCCAGGGTCTGCGCGAGGCGATTCCCTTTCGTCCCTGGTGCCGGCGCAAGATTTCAACGGCGACAAACATGATGCTAAGCGCAATTACTGCTTCCACGGGTGCCTGGGGAGCCTGCACCCAGCCAAAGGTGGCTGCTGCCAGTGTCAGGCTGTGGGCGATGGTAAATGCGGTGATGGTTGCCACCAGGCGCCGCCAGCCTTCGACCAAAAACAGCAGGGCCAATACGAACAGCAGGTGGTCGAAACCCAGCAGGATGTGCTCGACGCCCAGCGCAAAATAGGTTCGGATCACGGCAGCGGGGCCGGCAGCTCTCATCACTTTGAATTCAGGTTGCGACGGCGTCAGGCGGACCGTCTGGTTGCGACCGTTGCGGTGCTCCACGCGGACCAGCACATCGGTGCGCGTCGCCTCTAGTCCATCGATGGCGATGGTGCCGCCTTTAAGCCCGCCCTCGCAGGTCGCCTGCCAGCGTTCGATATAGGCACCGTCGGCAAAACGCGATGTCGTCTCACTGCTCCGGCAGTGCCCGGGAAGGCGAACATAGAGCCCTAGACGTCGATCGCCCTTTGCCGGAACTTTCCACAGTAGGTCGTAAGTCAGCGCATCAATCTGTTTTATTTGAAGGTATCCTGGCCGAACTTCATGAGCTTGGACGATGCCAACAAAGCCTAAGGTGAGTGCCAGTAATACGGTTAGATGTGCGAAAGCTTTCATTATCAACGCACCGCCAGGGTTGTGCCGGCTGAATCTGCCGGTATACGGATTTCGACGTCGTAGCGGGCACGAAGTGTCCGGTAGAAACGCTCATTCGCCTCTTTTCTGCGCTCGGCGTACCATTTGCGCTCGAGAATCGGCCGAATCTCTGCCATCGCAGGCAGACCGCCTGCCTCTCGCTTCGTTATGCGGACCAGGTGAAGCCCGTAACTTGATTTATAGGGTCCGGACCAGCGGTCGGTGTTCGCATTTTCGATATCCTCTGCAAATCCTCGTCCAAAGGTGTTGGCAACCTCGCGCTGTGTCACCCCATCGAGTCGGGCCGGCAGCAAGGTTGCGTCACCAATCAAATTTGGGTCAACGGCGGATAAAGCCTCAGTATTCAGGCGCGCCAATAGTTCGGCAGCCTTTTGTTTTACGTCAGCTGACTGCTTGTCGGGATTAAAGTAAATTTGTTGAAAACTGAAACGGTCAGGTCGGCGGAACCTGTCTTTGTTGGCGTCCATGTACGCCTGAAGGTCGGCGTCCATCGGTGGCTTCGGTTCGGTCAGATCGGCGTGGATAAATTCCATTTTTTGGCGCAGTCGCCGACGAATGACGAGATCATCCTGATCGAGTCCCAACGCCCTGGCCTCGCGGTACAGGATCTCTTCCTTCACAAAATCTTCAGCCAGACCCTGCAACTCCTGCCGGGTCGGCGGGCGCATCCAGGTGCGTTGAAACTGCTCCGCCAGTCGCAGCACCTGGGTCTCGTCGATTACAATCTGTTCGGCAGGTACGCTGACAGAGCTGTTGACCAGCGAGAAAACCATGAAAAGCCCCGCGCCCAAGAATAAAAAGTGAAATAGGGGATCTCGCAAAAATTTCAAGAATATATGGCGGATCATTGCAGCCTCGTTAAGATATAACTTATTGGGATAAATGAACCTCCCCGCGGCAAGCCGCGAAGTATCATTAAACTGATTATGTCGATTATACGCAGCAAGCAACTGCGGGGAATTACATCTTAAATGAGATTAAAGAAAAAAATATGATCGCAGGTGGCTTTAACCAATTGAAGGTAACACAAAGTAGTACCAAGCAGGGGAGGTGTCAAGGAAGGAATTGTAAAAAAGCTATAGAGATGGTACGGAAAAGCTGCCGTGCAGGGACACATTTGGGCTTTAGAGTTTCTTGGTTTTTTGTATGAACAAGGGGAATGCATTCCTAAAAATCTAATTCGGGCCTATGCTTGGTATAATTTACTCACCGTACAAAAACACGAGTGGAGCGACATGCGAGATAACGTTGCTGTGGGAATGACACGATCTCAAATAGCAAAAGCACAAGAACTCTCAACAAATTTGGCAGAGGAAATAAATAGAACTCCGCCTTCAAATCCTTCTCCACAAACTTCAAAAAAAGTAAAACCGAAAATAGCGCGAACTAAACCATTAATTCGCGAAAAAATCCCAGATACGTCAATCATCCTACCTTAGATGCCAGACGCAGTCAGTTTCCATCAATTTATGAGTGTGCAGATAGAGAATTTTACATCGGCAACTACCACAACCTAGACGACGAAAACGGCAACATCATCATCCTGCGCTCGGCCGTCCCTTTTAAAACCGGCAGCCTCAAACATATTGCCAGGGCAACGCTACCCATTGTCACGAACAATCCGTCCGGTAAAAACGGACTGGGCGACCTCGTGCTCTTTGATCTGCTGGCTTTTGATAAATCCTGGGGACGGTGGGGTGCTGAACTCGTCGGCATGGCGCCGACCGCCAGTGACGATCAGCTTGGCGCAGGCAAATGGGCCGTTGGTCCGGCTTTCGGTTTTGTTGCGAGCGGGCAGAAATTGATGTGGGGCGTGTTCAACCAGAACTTGTTTTCCTTTGCTGGAGATGACGACCGCCAAGATGTGAAGGTCAGCATCCTGCAGCCGATTATCAATTTTTCCCTACCGAATAAATGGTCCATCGGGGTATCGGAATTGAATATCACCTATGATTGGGAAAAAAGTGCCTGGACCAGTCTTCCTCTGGGGATGAAGATAAACAAGCTGGTAAATTTCGGTAAGCTGCCGGTCATGTTCAGCGGTGCCTATGAGTACAATTTTCAGGATGATTATGTAGCCCCGGAATGGACCGTTAATTTCACCCTGAAAATTTTATTCCCTATCTGAAATCCATTAAGTTTATTACGAAGGTTGTAGCGAGGCCAAGCGCAACATACCCATTGCCAGCATGAGCGCTCGGGATGTCGATCCCACCTCCAATGCCATTGGCATGACCCTGCTGTTTTTTTCTTATCGCCAGCGACAATGCAGGTTTTGAAGTTTGGGATGGCAGTATCACACCCATCAACTAATTTTTTTGTTAACGATTGTATATCAGGTATAATGCCCATTCTGGAACGTTTTTTTTACTCTTGTAAGTGCGCAGCATAGATAAAGTTATCTCAGCAATCAGGGGTTATTTGATCCACCCTCCTATTAAATAAAACAGAAAAACAGTGCATAACAGTTAGACTGTATTGTTCGACGTTCGAGAAAAGTGTAAATCAGTAATCGACATCCATAAAACCTCAGATTTTATATTGCTTCTGCCAATCTGAAATAATTTGGCGGCACGAAAACTGTGGATTAGCCACCCCATCCCATAATTTTAGAGTCCCGACAGAAGTTTATCTAACGGCTATCATTATACAATGATAATGTAATTCAATCGGTTATAGATTGCACTGACAAATACACATTTGACAGAAGACGAAAATAAAAAGTCAGGCAAAGTGTAGAATGAAAAATCGCTGAATCGATTTGTTGGGTTTCGCTCCTAATGATCATATGATGTTAAATGCCTGAATATCGTCGGTTGGATTGAGATGCGAAACCCAATGTAATGGACAGGGATCAACCCAACGAAGATTTTGGTTTAGCTGGGTCTTGCTATACCAAATCGTCACTGCAGTGTTAACAGCGAAATTACTTTACATCACCGACAAGTGGCCGTTCTTTGTCAAGCTTAAAGAAAACCAGAAACCGATCTTCACCGTTTCCATAGGCGGTCTTTCTGCGTCGCAGGGATTTCAGTAATTCGCTGTTCTGCTCCTCCCCTACCTTGTACAAGAAAAGTCTCTTCCCGCGGTAGCCGGAACCCTCCTCTTTGAATAGATAGGTTGCATGGGGATTGGACTGCAAATTGTGGTGCGTGAGTCGGTCACGCATGATAAACGCCATAGTTCCGTCGTCCACAAAATGGGGTCTGGCATAGATCGCTGCATCAACTTTACCGTCACTGTCGGCGGTGGACAGAACCCCGACGCCGTTAGTCGTTTCAAAGTATTCTTTAAGGCTCATGGTGATCTCCTTTTAAGTTTGATTTCTTGGAACCAAAGTTCCTCAAGAATGTTGGCGGTCATATTAACTGGATTCAAACCGTCGCTACATTGGCGTGCAGCGTAGTTCGAAAATTTGTGTTTAACTA
>JARFPZ010000577.1 GCA_029288035.1 Desulfosarcina sp. | reverse complement strand
GCAAAAGTGATGTATGGGGGCGGTCTGAGACTGATGGAGTGCTTGCGCCTGAGAGTCATGGACCTCGATTTTGCGAAATCCCAAGTCTATGTCAGAGGCAAGGGTGGAAAAGACCGCTTTACAACGCTGTCGCCATCCATTTACGACGACCTGGAGACACAACTTTTACGTGTCAAAAAGCTCCATGAAACGGATTTAGATGCCGGGTACGGAGATGTTTATCTCCCCGAGGCTTTGGCCCGCAAATATCGCAACGCTTCAAAAGAATATAGATGGCAATATGTTTTCCCCGCCAAAAAGTTGAGCAAGGATCCCAGATCTGAAACGTTTCGCAGGCACCACGTGCTTGAATCAGGATTGCAGAAAGCTCTCAAGATCGCCGTGGGTCGGACCGGAATCACAAAACGTGTCGGCACCCATACCTTACGCCATTGCTTTGCGACCCATTTGCTCGAAGACGGGGTGAACATTCGTGTCGTCCAGGAGCTCATGGGGCATGTCGATGCGAAGACCACCGAAATATATACTCACGTCATGCAGAAGGATATCCAGGCGGTGAGTAGTCCCCTGGAAACCCTGTAATTATCTCCCATACCAAAGTGAAAAAATTTCTGTCAAGTACTATAACTCCTTAAGAATGCTGGGAAATCACCCCATTTTGGGTGTCTAATACCACTATTTTAATACAAATGTCAAAAACTGTTTAGGCCACCGATTATAGGCACCCCCTGATTATTTAAAATAAGTTCGCAATACACGGCTATCGCTTGTATTTACCCATCAACTGCCCTTCATCCAGAATGTGCCCCTCCATGGCCTCCAACAATTGTGCTTTTGTGATGCCGCTTTCGAGATTGATGACGGTATCCAGGGCATAGAGCTTGAAAAAATATCTATGGGTTCCGCCCGGTGGACACGGGCCGCCATAACCGAATTTACCGAAATCGTTTTTGCCATGCCTGGCGTTATTTTTCAGGGTTTGTTTAGAGGGTATTTCAGCATGCAATTCGCTGGTGTCCGGGGGGAGATTAAAAAGGACCCAGTGCACCCAAGTGCCCATGGGCGCATCCGGATCATCGCAGATGAGGGCCAGACTTTTGGTTTCTTCGGGAACAACCGTCCAGGCCAGATCCGGAGAAACATCCTCCGCATCGCAGGTGTATTGCTTTGGAATCATGCCGCCTTCAGTAAATGCAGTGCTCGTAATTGAAATCATCACTTCCTCCTCTTTTGGTTGATTAGATGAAACGTTTCACTTTTATGACAACCAAGGTGATATCATCTTCGGATTTCCGTCCTTTGGTAAATTGACTTAACTCCCCGTAAACGGCGATCAGGATATCTTCAGCATTTGCCTGCGCATTTTGGCGAATTAGGTTCCGAAACCGATCTTTGCCGAACATCTTACCGTTTTTGTCAAAAGCTTCCCAGATACCATCGGTACCAATGGCAATGATTTGACCTTCCTTCAATCCTGTTTTAACGTTTTTTTCGCACTTAAACTCGTTGCTAACACCTAAAGCGATACCTGTGCCTTTAAGCTCTTCAAATTCATCCTGGGTGGGGTCATAAAAAACGGCTGGATCATGGCCGGCGCGTACCCACTTGATGCGGTCATTCTCCGGATCGATCGTCATGTAAAACAAGGTCATGAATCGGCCGCTTTCAAGAACATCCTGCGCCAAATGGCTGTTCATGGCGGTAACGATATCGGACATGGTTCCGGGTTGAGACGCACGCATCCGCAAGAATGCCCGCGCGGAGGTCATGAGTAGGGCTGAGCCGACACCATGGCCGGTGATATCGCCGACAACGACACTAAACGGACTGTTCGGATTTTCGCGCCGCCAAAGAAAATCAAAGTAGTCACCGCCGATTTCATCACATGAAACATTTTTCCCGGCGATGTCAAGCCCCTGAATCTGCGGTTTACCTTGGGGGAGCAGACTTTTCTGAACTTCGGCGGCGAGCGCCAAAGCCTTTTTAGGTTGGGTCATATCGGTCACAAAAGCCATGTTGCCGATAATTTCACCGCGGTCATCTCTGAGGGTATTGCCATGAACGAGAATCGGAACATGCCTGCCATCCGCGGCAACGACGGTACCTTCAAATTTTCTATAATCGCTGGATAACAAATCATTTCGATTGATCAGTAGGAATTGTCTGAATTCATCAGTGGCGAGGTCAAAAGTGGTTTTTCCAAGTATTTCATCCCGGGAAAATCCGACCAGTCGACAGTAGGCGTCATTGAGGTCAACGATGACAAGGTTTTCATCCATGAGGATAAACCCTAATTTCAATATCGTCGGAATAAAATAGCATCAAAATGATCGATTCATCGCTAAAGCCGTAATTCGAAGAAAGTTCTCCGGACGTGGTGCATCCGATCAGCTCAATTTGCGGAAAAACGCGATTGATTTCTGCGAGCATCACCCCGTGATCAAAACTAGTACCGGCAAATACGATGCCGGCCTGAGGATGATAACCCTGCAGCTGCTTTTCGCATTTAGAAATTACGCTCTGAACCACTTTGCGAGTATGAATCCCTTCGGTTTGACCCAATCCTACTTTAATCATTCGCATTATGTTGATGTCGCTGCGCTCTGCTATTTTAAATTATTAATTTAGACAGGATTTACAAGATTATCAGGATAATTTTGTTTTCGTATGGCCATATCCTGTCCATCCTGTTGATCCTGTCAGAAAAATAAAAATGCATTTCGTTAATTTTCTTCTAAAATCAGACTGGACGCTCGCGACCAAGGGGTGGTGCATATATTCAGAAACCCCGCTTTACAATGCTTTAAGATCTTGTTACACTTAGACAATCTTAACGGTTCCAGGTTCTGGGTTTAAGGTTTAAAGGTTACAACCGATGGATGCAGCTCGCCATGTTAATCAGATGCTGGCAGACCCGTCATACACTATTGAGTGAAGCGGGTTTTTAACCAGATGAAGACACAATCGCTTAAACAGAAGCTATCCGAGTTTTTCAAACCGGAACGTTGAACCCTAAACCTCTGAACCCCCGACCAGAAAATCTAAACCTATTCCGTATTTCCGGTTCATCCGGGTTAGGAGTTTCAAATGTCGGCCTCAAGAAATATTCTTCTCAACATATCGTGGTTATTTCTAGCCTTTCTTCTCCTCGAACCACCGTCCTTTGCTGAGATGAAGATTTCAGAGAATCAATTGCCCGCGGATGCCATAGTAGAGGATGTATTTAAAGGCGGCAGGGGGTTGCCGGTCGGAAAAATCCAGGCCGTACGGGGTGAAGTGATCGTCTACCATCAGGAACCGACTGTGGGGTACCGGGTCAAAGCCGGTCTACCCCTTTATCATGGAGACACCATTAAAACCCGGATCAACGGCCGGATTTTATGCCGGCTCATTGATGGCACCATTTTTTCTTTAGTACCGGAGACTACGCTTACTATTTTTAAATGCAATTATAATTCAGGCAGAAAAGAGAGCGAGGCTTTCCTGTCGTTAACACATGGAGACGGCCGGTTTCAAGTCAAAGCAAAGGCGGGAGTGCTCTCCCATGAGTTTAAAATCCAGACACAGACTGCGTTTGCCGAAGTCCAAAATGCTGATTTTATTATCAGGGCAAGCCTGAACATGACCGAAATTATTTCTTTCGAAAGAAGCCGGCTTGAAGTGACCAATTTGGCCGAGCCGGAAACGAGCTTTTTTGTGACTGATTACCAGCGAGTTTTTGTTCAGAATCAATTGGATCTTCAATCGGGTCCTCAAATGGTTGAAACCGTCACTCAAGATGAAGCCGAGGAAATGATAGCAAAAACCCGTTTGTTACCCCAAAATTATTTGTTTGCTTCAAGTCCGGAAAAATATAGTATACGCGAAGAGGATACCGCCGCTGAAGTGTCGAAATCAGGCAGCAGCTACGATGAATTTTTTGAAATTTTTAATCCGGATCCGCAAAACGGAGAGGTAGGGATTGAAGATTGAAGATTGAAAATTGAAGATTTGTGGATGTCGCTGCGCTCCGTCAATTTAATCTCTATTCGGGTATAGTTTCCCGCAGTTTGCTGCGATTAAATTTATTTTGCCTTAAAAGATACCGCGTGACTTGCTACGAGGAATTCGCTGATTGTTTTTTATAATTGATCCGGAGGACCGTGAATATTCAATATTCATTCTACAATATTCAATCAATAGTATTTGTGATTTGCTGAAACTGTTATTTTCTTACAACATGTTGTCAGATAAAACCCAAAAATGGCTAACAGAAGGGGGGAAACGCCATGGAGGATGTTCACCAAATTTTTACCCGTTTTAAAGAGGAGTTTCCCGAAGTCTACAACCGGCACGAAGCGCTGGGAAAAGAAATCCACGAAAAGGTGGGACCGCTGGGGGAAAATTCTCGCTGGTTGATTAAAATTGCCATCTCCGCGGCCTGCAACCATAAACGTGCCTTGTCGACTCACATCAAAAAAGCACAAGCGGCCGGGGTGACCGATGCAGAGATCAAGCATACATTGCTGCTGTTGATACCGACCGTCGGGTTTCCGATGTTCATGAAGGCATACTCGGTGTTGGAGAGCAGCAAATAACGGCGTTGATCTTCGCCCCTGATTGGATCTCATCCCGTGTATCGCTATTTTGCATGGTGCTACCAGAATAGAATGAAAAATGTGGACAAGGAACCTGATATAAATTAATAAACGAATGCCTTGTGATCTAAATTGCCTAAATTGACTAAAACTAAGGAAAATGAATGACATGAAAAAAAGAAACGTTTATTTAATCGGTTTGCTATTGGTCGTGATGGCGTTTGGTAATACTTTTCCCATTATTGCAGCCGAAGAAGCCGATTCGGTGGTGTGTGATGAAGGCATTTTAAAAATCGGAGATACGGATGCCGATGTTCGTGAAAAATGTGGAAAAACCGCTCGCGAGTCTGAGAACGAGTGGGCATATGATGACGCTACGCCATCTTTCACCGTATATTTCGAAGAGAAAAAAGTCGTGCGTATTCTGGTTGAACATTGAGTAAGAATCCCATTCCGGACATCAAAGATTGGATCACCCGGGCCATCGAGTTTTTTACCACCGATATCTGGCGCGCTCGGCTTGAAGATCTTCCCTTCGGCAAATCTTTTCTGATCAAACAACTCAGAGTTATTATTATCACCCTGCGTCGTTTTGACGAAGACAAATGTTTTTTGCGGGCTTCCTCACTGACATTTTACACACTGCTTTCCATCGTTCCGGTGGCAGCAATGTTGTTCGGGGTTGCCAAGGGATTTGGGTTTGAAAGGATGTTTAGAAAGGAGCTTTTGGAAGGATGCCCGGGGGAAGCACAGCAGGAGGTGATGACCAAGGTCATCGAGTTTGCCGAGTCGATGCTTGAAGCCACCAAAGGAGGACTCATCGCCGGAATCGGCCTGATCGTGCTCTTCTGGTCCGTGATCAAAGTTCTCGGTTACATCGAAACCTCACTAAATGATATTTGGGAAATCAAGGAAAATAGGACCTGGGGCAGAAAATTCAGCGATTATCTTGCCGTCATGGTTATTAGCCCGCTGCTGATTATTGTGTCCAGTAGCGCCACGGTGTTTATCACCAGCCAGATTACCCAGTTGACCAATCAAATTAAACTACTGGGAATGATTAGCCCACTTATCTTCCTGAGTTTCAAATTGATCCCCTATGTGCTCATTTGGATCCTTTTTTCGGTTATTTACATCTTGATGCCCAATACCAAGGTAAATTTAAAAGCCGGTATTGTGAGCGGTATTATCGCCGGAACCATTTTTCAGATTGTCCAATGGGCATATATCAGCTTTCAAGTCGGGACCGCCAAATATAACGCCATCTACGGAAGTTTTGCTGCGTTGCCCTTGTTCTTGTTTTGGGTACAAATCAGCTGGTGGGTCGTTCTTTTGGGTGCCGAACTCTCCTTTGCCATCCAGAATGTTGGCACCTATGAATATAAACTCGATTCTTCAAAGATAAGCCACACCTTTAAAAAATTGCTCACGCTGCGGGTAGCCCACTTGCTGATAGGAAATTTTGCGAGATGTGAAACCCCTTTGACCGATTCGCAAATTTCAATGCGCCTTGAAATGCCGATACGGCTACTTCACCAGATACTCCACGATCTTGTTGAAAGTGGATTGTTTATCGAAACCCGGACGAAAGATGATAGCACTTTCGGTTATCAACCAGCCTGCGACATTAAAAAACTCACCATCAGCAGCATTGTCGAAGCGATCGAACATCATGGAACCGAGGGAATCCCGATTGCCCAAACCGAGGAGTTAACGGCGCTGTCCGATTCATTGAAACAGTTTCGTCATGAGATGGAAAATTCCCCGGCGAACAAACTGCTAAAGGATATATAATCCGGGTTGCATCCGTTCCAAGAAATCCAAGGAAAAAGGCTTGGCTTGGTTTACTATGTGGTTTATTATCAGACTATGATTAAATTAAATATTTTCCAAGCCAAAACGCATTTATCTAAGTATCTGGTACTTTAATCCAAAGGTGACGAAACGTTTCCTTGCTCCTGCCAACGCGAGAGTTCGACCTTCTTTTATTCGAAAAACATATTTTTCCATTCTGATCCTCCCCGATTACCCCCAACTGATGCCCCACAAACCCTAGAATTTAAGAAAACCCAAATATACTGAAATTCGAATTAAGATTAGGTAACTCTATTCTACTCTGATTTTGGGAAAAGGTTCGATCACTCAAACTTTTCTTTAAACTGCCTGTTAACACAGTATCGGTCATAAAAATTTAACACAAAGTTCATCTCTTTCTAACAATATCACTCCATCTATCTCCTGACATTATTCTCCAATTTTGATCATATTAAGGTTCCATCCATCCATTTCAGAAAGGAGTGACGATCCATGAATAAGAAGCTTTACTTCCCGACATCAGCAATCGCAGCGACCTTGATGCTGCTTACAATCTCGTTTGATGTCGTCGCAGAGGGTACGGATCAGAAAACTTTTGATGCAAAATTGGCAGGTCATGCCGCTATCCCAGCCATGACCTTTGTTCCGGCACCCGCCGATGCACCAGCGGCTTTACAGATTTCCGGTCGATTCACCGGCTCGGGGAACATGCGCACCGATCGATTGTACAGTATTGAAGGCAAGACCTGGCTTGCGCCTGCTGAGGCTCCCCGCACAACGGGTCTGTATCTCCCTTTTGTCGGCCAACCAGTTCAAGGTTTTTCTGGAATTAAAAACCTTGGCAATGGCGAATTCATGGTCTTGATTGACAACGGATTTGGCAGCCAGCGAAACTCGCCTGACGCGATGTTAATGGCCCACCGAATTCGTCCCGATTGGCAGAAAGGTCGGGTAGAAATTGTAGAAACCATTTTTCTGCATGACCCAGATCGTGTCATACCGTTTCGCTTGGTAAACGAGCATACCGAAAAGCGTTATTTGACCGGTGCCGATTTCGATATTGAAGGGATGCAGCCGCTTGATGACCGGATCTGGTTTGGCGATGAATTTGGACCCTATATTTTTGCCACCGACGTAACCGGTCGTGTGGTTGCATTTTTTGAAACGATGGTTGATGGAAAAATCGTTCGTTCCCCTGATAACCACAGTATCAGCCTGCCATCGCAACCGGGGCCGGTCTCATTTGAGCTCAAAAGAAGTCGGGGTTTCGAAGGGATGGCCGCCTCTGTGGACGGTAGATACCTTTACCCGCTGTTCGAAGGACCCCTATGGGATGCTGCCAAGCAGGAATGGGAAGCTATAGATGGCCGGCAATTTCTTCGGATTATTGAATTTGATATTGAAGCACAGAAGTTTACCGGCCGCCAATGGAAATACATACTCGAGACCAATGGCAACAATATTGGCGATTTTAACATGATTTCGGCAACCCGTGGTCTGGTTATCGAGCGCGACAATGGCGAAGGTGATCCACGGCTTGGCTGCCCTGATGCGCCACGTTCCGATTGCTTTAACAAACCGGCCAGGTTTAAACGAGTATATTTGATCGATTTTGAAGCCATGCAAAACGAATTTGTCAAAAAGATCGGTTATATCGATTTGATGAACATTGTGGATACCGAGGGAGTCGCCTTACGCGGCACAATCGACGGCAGATTTACCTTTCCGTTTGTGACAATCGAGGATGTGGACATTGTCGATGAGCGCCACATTATCGTTGGCAACGATAATAACCTCCCGTTTTCAACAGGCCGGACCATCGGCTACGCCGACGACAATGAGCTGATTTTGCTCGATGTGGGTACCATGTTAACGCGGCCTTGAGTCTACTGCGATGTTGGATATACATCATGTCAAAGAATACTATAGATTAACCAAATTCTTACAAAACGCCAACACAGAACTAACTAAAACCCAGCAGGATATCGATCCATCTTGAGTCGAGCGGTTTATCTTCAATTATGTGGATTAAATTTTAAAAAATTAGGAGGAAACACGATGAAAAAGAAATTAAGTGCTTTGACCATGAGCCTTGCCCTTGCCGGACTGCTGACAATTCAGGCAAATTCAGCAATGGCCAATGAGAAGCAAACGTCACCGGTGCCGAAATTTAAAGAGGTGCACTTCCCGGTCACCGATGCAGACAAGCGGGCCATTCTGGCCAGCGAGGAAGTTACCGTTGAAGGCAGGTCCTACAAAATAGGCTTCAACACCATCATGCGCAGCGGCGGCAAGGTCGGAGAGGGTACCTTTGGTCTGTTGCTCGACCAGAATGGCAACCCGGTGACCAACAAGGACGGCTCCCAGCACATCTCAGTGGACAATGATTTTAGCTCGCTACTACCCGTGGGTGATAAATTTTTCATGGTCTCCCACTTCGAGAGTCGGCCGGGTGCCATGTATTTGAGTGAGCTTGAGCAGGACCAACAAACCGGCAAACTTATGGCCATCAACACCAAAAACATTGATTTTTCGGAAGTCGGAGGTCTCTGGGTTCCCTGTGCCGGCAGCGTTACACCATGGAACACGCATTTAGGTAGTGAGGAATACCCCAACAACGCTCGTGCCACAGAAGCGGCCAAGTCTATGGATGAGATCGAGGATTATGACAAGCCCATGGCCCGATACTTCGGCCTTGATCCCTACAACCCGGAAACGACGGTAGACAAATTCCGTGAAGTATTCAAACCCTATCGCTATGGCTATCCGGTTGAGGTCAGTGTGAGCAAGGGCGCCCAGGCTACCGTCAGCAAACACTACGCCATGGGTCGGGTCGCGGTGGAGCTGGCCTATGTGATGCCGGACAACCGCACCGTCTATATCTCTGATGACGGCACCAACGTCGGTTTTTTCTTGTTCATCGCCGACCGGGAAAAAGATCTGTCCAGTGGCACGCTGTATGCCGCCAAATGGAATCAGGTTCATGCCGGCAGCGGCGGATATGCCGATATCGAGTGGGTGAACCTTGGCCATGCCGACAATGCGACCATCCAAAAAGGCATCGAAGGTGATGTCAAATTCTCGGATATTTTCGATGTCAAAGAACCGGCTGCCGACGGAAGCTGCGCGGAAGGATACACCTCTGTAAATACCACTACTGGCCATGAATGCCTGATGGTGCAACCCGGTATGCAAACCTTGGCCTCACGGCTTGAGGCCAGGCGCTATGCCGCCATGAAAGGCGCCACCACCGAGTTTCGAAAAGAAGAGGGGATCACCTTTGATCCCGACGGCAAAACACTGTTTGTGGCAATGAGTGAAGTTGCCAAGGGCATGGAAGCAGGCTCCAAGTACGACAAGGGCGGTCCGGATCACGTGCGGCTGCCTGTCAATAAGTGTGGCGTAGTCTATGGCCTAGACATCCGCCCCAATGCTACGATCGGCAGCGACTATGTGGCAACCAACATGTACGGTGTGGTTTCCGGTATCATGCGCAGTTATCCGAAAGACGGTGATTTTGCCAACAACAAATGCGATATCAACGGTATCGCCAATCCGGATAACGTTACCTATATGGTGGGCAGAGACACCCTGATTATCGGCGAAGACACCGGCTCAGGTCATCAAAACGACGTTATTTGGGCGTACAACATGGGAAATCAGAAGCTAACTCGGATCCAGACTACGCCTTATGGATCGGAGACCACCTCTCCGTATTTCTATGCCAATGTCAATGGTTGGGGATACCTGACCAGCGTTGTTCAGCATCCTTACGGAGAATCCGATGAAGACAAGCTCAGTGAGCCGGCTGATGCGGCAGCCTATACCGGTTATGTAGGCCCATTCCCGGCGATGAACTGATAGTCTGTGCTATCACCTTAAACCGGGTCAGGGCATGGCCCTGATCCGGAGGAATTGATCGAGGTTTACGCTCTGCTCCCGGTTATTGGCTGCATTATGGTTATCGGAGCGGGTCATATTAAATAGTGCTCTAAAAAATTTCGGGGGAAAGGCATCATGAATTTTATACAATTCCGCTTGGTCGCAGCCGCTTCTCTTTTGTTCATCGTTCTGGGTTTCGGCACTGCTGAAACCAGTCAGCCTGACGAGGTGATCGACTTAAGAAAGTCCGTCTTGAACAACGAAACCGCCTACATTCCCCCGCAGTGCTACACCAAAACGGAAGGCGCGGGCAAACGGGTGTACAACCCCTGCTACGTCTGCCATACCCGCTCCCAAGAGCCGAATTATATCAACGATGACGATTTACAGCTTGAGTATTCCCTGCCCGAACCCGGCCTCGCCAACCCCTGGCATAACCTTTTTGAGGATCGGCGCCAGCGTCTTAAAGCTATCGGTGATCAGGAGATTCTAAACTACATTCAAAAAGATAATTATAGGAACGACGCCGGCGAAATCATTCTTGCCAAAAAACTGACGTCACTACCTACCCAATGGGACTACAATGGCAATGGTCGTTGGGACGGCTATACTCCCGATTGCTATTTCAATTTCGACCAGGAGGGCTTTGATCTGAGTCCAGACGGCACTGAAAGCGGCTGGCGAGCCTTTGCTTACTATCCCTTTCCAGGAACCTACTGGCCCACCAATGGATCGACCGATGATATCCTGATCCGTTTGGCAGACAGCCTGAGGAAAAACCGCGATGGCACCTTTGACCGGGAGGTGTACCGACTCAACCTGGCCATTGTCGAGGCGGTGGTCAACCAACGAAATATTGCCATCAACCCGGTTGATGAAGCCAAATACAGCGTGGACTTCGACAAGGACGGTCGGCTTGGCACTGCCCATACGGTTGTTTACGACTGGGCGCCGCAAGAGGGAAGGACCATGTCCTTTGTCGGCCAGGCCAAAGAGGAACTGGCAAGTGGTACCATTCATATGGCAGCCGGGCTCTTTCCGGAGGGAACCGAGTTCCTTCAATCTGTTCGCTATATTGGGATTGACGACCAAGGAGGCATCTCTTTGGCCAACCGGATGAAGGAGCTGCGTTACATGAGAAAGCGCTCTTGGCAGACCTACGCTAAGCTTGAAGAGAGGGCATTAGCCGAGATGAAGGAACGAGATGATTTTCCGGACCGAATCAGTCAGTTTATCGGCAATGCCGAACAGGGGGTCAATAACGGCGACGGGTGGTTGCTGCAGGGTTTTATTGAGGACCGCAACGGTAGTCTGCGACCCCAGAGTTTTGAAGAGACGGTGTATTGCACCGGCTGCCATGGAGGGGTCGGCATTACCACCGACTCGGTGTTTGGATTTCCCCGTAAATTGGATCACAGCCACTATCGGAAAGGTTGGTATCATTGGAATCAGAAGGGGCTTACGGGGTTGTCCGAACCTAAAATCGAGATTCGCGGTGGTGGGGTCTTCTACGAATACTCGTACTACATCATGTACAACAAATCGGGTAATGAATTTCGCGACAACCAAGAGATTGTCGCCAAGTTTTACAATCCGGATGCTACGGTTCGAGAGGATATGATCGATCTGCTGCATGACGACATTTCCATTTTGCTGAACCCCTCAGCGGAACGTGCGCTGGCGCTGAACAAAGCATACCGGACTATTGTCGAAGATCAGGATTTCAATTTCGGTCGGGAAGTAACCTTGATGCCGCTGAAAACCGTTCACGAAAAAGTGGCTCAGAACCAGTCGACCGGCGTCGAGCAGCCCACGAACACCCAAAAATTTGGGGGTCGTTTCGGACCAGACTTTATGGCAAAGGCATCTGCCCTTGAGCCTCTCCACCCTTCGATTGCCGGCAAGGGTATGGCCGGACCCAGCGGCATTCCCTATGAGGCTGACTGGCAAGGAATCATTCACAAAAGTCGCTATACCATCGACATTCCCGGAGTCCATTTCACCTTTCCCCGCAGACTGACCCTTCCCACCCGAGTAATTGTACCGGTGGGAAAAAATCCGGCTTGTCTCACCTGCCACCGTGTTCCCTATCCTACCGTACCTGGCAATGGCGTAGCCGTCGAACAACTAGAATTGCCCAGTTTAGCGAAAAAGTCGATACAGCCAGCCGGTATGCGTCGATTGACCACCAATAAGGGACAGGATCAAAACGGCGTGTGGCACCCGGACGGCAAAATGATTGCTTTTATCTCGGATCGCAGCGGCAACTCCCAGATTTGGCTTATGAAAAAAGAGGGCAGCAATCAACGGCAGCTGACCCAAGGACCGGCTGTGCACGGTTGGCCGAACTGGAGTTCGGACGGCACATCCATTGTCGCTTGGTCCTATGATGCGGCAAGCCGCACGCATGGAATTAATATGATCAACGTGCATGATGGTACAGAACACACTCTTGTTTCAAGCATGGAGGCGCTGGACCGTCCGGTCTTTCATCCAGATGGAAAGCTTGTGGCCTATGGAGCGCGAAGCAAAGGCAACTGGGACATCTGGCTCGTCAGGGTGAGCGACGGCAAGAGGACCCGGCTGACCACAGAACTGCAAATGGAAAGCAATCCCCTGTGGTCAACAGACGGGAGGTTTTTAAGCTACAAGGTTGCACCTGCCACCGGAATCTACAGCTTGACCGGCCAGAACTTCATGACATTTGACAATGGTTATTCAAATCCCACTATTTACAGCTGGAATGGACCGGAATCAGTGCAGATGAACCATTGGTCCCCCGACAGTCGGAGTATCGTCTATACGGCAGAAGTGATCAGCGACGCCTCCGGCCGGGATCAAGTGAGTTATATGGCGATGATCTCCGATCTTACCCTTGACAAAAAATCGGCCACTGCGTCTTCCTCCCGGTTACTCGCAGACGGTCGGTCGCTGGGAGACCGTGGACCGGTATTTTCTCCCGACGGAAACCAGGTAGCCTTCTGGGCTTGGAATCGGAACAATACTGCTTCCATTTGGCTGTATGATTTGAGAAAAAAGACTTCGACGTCGTTGACCGCCGGTGGCTTCGACATGTATCCGCAGTGGAGCCCAGATGGTTCAACGATTTTGTTTGAGTCCTTCATCGATGGTCAAATCGATCTGGTAACCCTGCCCATACCTTCTACCTGAGATAAGGCAACAGCTACCTCTTAGACGTGCCACATCGAGCGACCGGCTTAGTGCAACATCTGTCAGCGGCGTTAAAAGCGGTATTCAGCAGGACATACCGCTTTCCAAATGCCTGTCCTTCCTGCCTGAACCGCCGTTAAATTCATATTTTTATTGACACTGGCGAAGCTATCCAGGTATTGGTTTATGTCACAGATCGGCTCCACTCTGTGAAACATCAAGAGGGCAGAAAGCAAACCTTCTAACCGCCTTTAGATTGGGCATTGCATTCTATGAGCGCTTCGAGTGTTCAGCGTTTAGGGATTCAGTGCAGGATAAATCGTCGCTTCTCTCTGAACATTCTGAGATCAAACCACATTAAATTCCTGCTATGTTCAGATTGGACGCTCGCGGCCAATGGTGGTGCTTGTCAAGGTACGTGCCCTTAATCATATAGACTGTACTTATCTGCCCATGTGCCCATGAACACAGTGAAAAGCGACACCTATCTCCTTCAAATAGAATTGAATCCCAAAATCGAAAGGTAGACTTGAATCTGATTTCAACAGAAACCACCTCTCAACTGGCGTATTTTAAAAAGCACAGCTCTGGTGCTACTCCTTTTTGTATGCCCATCTCTTCTCCAAACCCGGGCCCTCACGTGGTCATCGTGGGGGGGACCCATGGCAACGAGCCGGGGGGTGTAAAAGCCATCGTTGAGTTGCACCGCGCCTTTGGAAGCGGCAAGGTCAGGCTGAATCAGGGCAAAATCAGTTTTCTGCTCGGCAATCCAAACGCCTATCAAAAAGATATCAGATATGTCGACTATGATTTAAACCGGCACTTTAACAAACGGGAGGCGTCCTCAGTGGAAGGCCGACGCGCTCTCGAAATAAAAAGATTCCTAAAGGACAATGATGATATCGAGGCTTTGTTGGATCTGCACTCCGTCAGTATCGGTGATTTTAGATTATTGGTCTATACCAAAGACGATACCGACAAGATTGAATTTGCAATGACGGTCAGTGCCATTCCGCTGCATTTTGTTTTTCATCCGGAGCACATGCCCGGGACGCTGATCGAAGCGGCCAGCACCCATGGCATTTGCGGATTGATTGTGGAATGCGGCAACCACTACGCGGCGCAAGCAGTCGAAACAGCGCGACATCATATACTTAAATTTCTGATCCATCATCATCTTATTGATGACGACTATATAAGCCCAGAGACAGCACCGGCAAAAATCACATTTTACGAAAGTATTCAGGCCATCACGCCCCACACTGGTTTCAGATTTTCCATCAAGGATATAAAGACCGGAACGAAATTATCAAAAGGTCAGAAGTTTGCTGCAGATGACCATGGCGATCATGTCGCACCGCAAGACTGTTATGTGGTGGTGCCATCCCGGGTGGTGAAGGCGACGGACGCTGATGCTGGGTTTTTGGGGAAGCGGAGCGTGTGGGAGGGTGATGCATTACTGTGGGCACGCTAAGGATGCCCTGGTTGACTTGTGTGGTCTACATAAAGCCGCCTGACCTTCTTTGTCAGTTTTTTAATCGATCAGACTGGACGCTCGCAGCCAGCGGCGGCGCTCTCATGGTTCAGGGATTTTACGCTGGTGTGGATCGTGTATCGGATTGCCCGTTATCTGTCCCAGTTTGCTTTGTAATTCCGTATTGGTATAGTGTTCAAGCTCGTGGGCATGGCGATGCATATCCGCGTCACAGTACCCCATTTTATTGCAAAGGTAAGTCTCCCACAACCGATGGGAACGGACAAGATTCCTACCCCTGTCGAGCCCTGACCTCGTTAGGGTCAATCGATCTGCAACTTTTTTAACCATATTTCTTCTGGCCAGGTCCCAAAGCGACAAATCGACGGTAAAACCTGCTTTGAGTGCGTCTCTTACCTGGAATATTTGAACCGGGGTGGCATCCGGTGAAGCCAGTTCCTGGTACCGGTAAAGAAACCCGAGAATGTCGTCACGAACGATTTTGACACCCAGCAGAAGTTGATGCAGCAGGCGGCTAATCAGTCCGTAACGTGGCGCAAACAGGAGGACACCGCTGAAAAGAACGCCCGCCATGAATGCCATCATGCCGGCCGTGCTGGTGTCCTCGAACCCAAACCATTTTGGTATGGTGATCGCGCCGATATGCCCCACCAAGGCTGAAACAGCAGCGAATACCAAACTGATCATCAGCATGAGACCAAGTCGATCGGTGAGGAGGTGGGCTGCTGCGCCGGGTACAATGAGCATGGCAATCACAAGAATACTGCCGACGCTTTCAAATGCGGCGATGGTCGTCGCTGCAACCAGCGTCATCAGGACATACTGCATCACATTGGCATTAATTCCTATCGTTGTTGCCAGGGCAGGATCAAAGGAAGTAATTTTCAATTCTTTATAAAAGAGGAGTACAAAAATTAAATTAATAAGCAGCATGGCACCATTGGTTATAGCTGCCTGGGGAATTTCCCAATCAAACCAAAGATAGGTGTCAAGTGGTGTTAATTCAATGGCACCATACAGAACACATCCCGGATCTAAATCGACGTGATCGGCCGCCTGGCGGATAAGGATAAGGCCGAGCGCAAACAATGTCGTGAAGACGACACCCATTGAAGCACCGCGGTCCAACCCGCTCAATTTGTCGATGCCGTGAATAAAAAAGGTCGTTAGAACACCGATCAATATCGCACCGATCAACATGGGCAGGCTCTCCCGGCTTCCGCTGACCAGAAACGCAATCGCCAATCCCGGCAACACCGCATGACTGATTGCATCGCCCATCATGCTCATTCGGCGGAGCACCAGGTAGTTTCCGAGCAGGGCGCATGACATTGCCCCGAGCATTCCAACAACAACGATCCAGGTATCCAGAAATGTCCACTCCATTGTTACACAGCTCCTCCCGATGTTTTAAGGGCATGGGGACTTTTGGGCAGCTCCTTGGGTCGGACACCCGGAAAAAGCCCTTCCAGTTTGCGAATGATTTCTTCGTCCAGAACATGCTCAATCCGGTC